>CAZYQM010000043.1:6674-14023 GCA_964649965.1 uncultured Gemmatimonas sp. | reverse complement strand
TCGCGCGGGCCTTGGCCTCGCGCTTGTCCGTGATCTGCCGGTCCTTGTCCTCGTGATTCGTCTTCTTCGGCATCGCGGCGCTGGGCGCCTCGTCGGCCGTCGTCTTGAGCTTGGCCGCCGGGAACTCGCCCGTGCGGTCCATCTCCTCGGCGAGTTGCTGCGCGCGCAGCTGGCGCACGGCGAGAAACTCAAGCACGCGATCCTTCACGTCCTTGAGGCCGTAGTGGTCTTCCTCGAGCACCGTGTGCGCGTGGTTCAGGTCGAGCTGGTCGTCGGAGCGCGTGTTCCACGGCAGCTCGGCGATCCACTCGAGATACGTGCGGATGACCTGCGCCTCCATCGACTCGCGGCCCGAGCGCTCGAGGCGGCCGAGTTCGCGCTCGACTTCTGCGCGCGCGTCCTTCGGGAGTTCGAGCTTCTCGAGCTTCTCGCGCAGCTCCTCGATCTCCTTGGACTGGTCGTCGTCGCCGAGCTCCTTCTGGATCGCCTTGAGCTGTTCGCGCAGGAACATCTCGCGCTGGCGCTCGCCGAGCTCTTCCTGGACCTGCGACTTGATCTCCTCCTGCGCCTCGAGGAGGGAGATCTGGCGCTGGACCATCACGAGCACCTTGCGGAGGCGGTCCTCGACGCTGAGGGTCTCGAGCAGGCCCTGCTTCTCGGCCACGGTGAGTTCGATGTAGCCGGCGACGAGGTCGGCGAACTTGCCGGGCTCGGTGACGGAATCGAGCACTTGGTGGACGACTTCCTCGGGCAGGCCGCGGCGCTCGCCGAGCTCGGCGGCGCGCTCGCGGATCTCCTTGTGGAGGGCTTCGAAGGCGGCGTCCTTCTCGTCGAGCGGGCCCATCTCCTCCGTCTTGGTGACGACGGCGGAGAGGAAGCCTTCGGTCATCGTGTACTGCAGGGAGGTGGCGCGCTCCTCGCCGTGGAGGAGCAGCTGCACGCCGCCCAAGCCGCGCTGCACCTGCCCGATGCGCGCGATGACGCCCATCGAGTAGAGGATGTCGGCCGAGGGTTCCTCGGTGTTGTCCTTCTGCGCGACGGCGAAGACGAGGCGGTCACCCTTCAGGGCGCTCTCGATCGCGCGCAACGTGCCTGGCCGGCCCGCCGCGATCGGGGCGGTCAACCCCGGGAAGATGACCGTCCCCCGGAGGGGCAGGACGGGAAGGGTCTGGCGGGTGCTCATCGAGAGGGAATCCTTGGAAATGAGAACGGAGGACGTGCCTGGAGTATCCCTCGAGTGCAAGGAGCGTTCCGCCCTGACTTACGACCTTTTGGCGGGGATTGCAACTTTGGTGCGCCGTCCTGACGTAGGGACTGCCACGGTATCTGATTGGGTCCGAGGTGTGGTATCGGACCCGTTCAGGCCGTATCTTTGCCGCTCCGGTTCCCCCACCCCGCCGATACCTTGAGCGACTCGCGCCTCAGCCAATCCGATGCCGAACTGCAATCGCACGTCGTGCGGGTGCTGGAGGCGCAGTACGAGGTCGAGAAGGAAATCGGCCGTGGCGGAATGGGCATCGTGTACGGAGGGCGCGACAAGCGCCTGAAGCGTCCGGTGGCGATCAAGCTGCTGCCGCCGGAGCTGGCGTTCCGCTCGGAGATCCGTTCGCGCTTCCTGCGCGAGGCGGAGATGGCGGCGCAACTCTCGCATCCGCACATCGTCCCGATCTACAGCGTGGACGAGCGCGAGGGCCTCGTGTACTTCGTGATGGCCTTGGTCGAAGGCGAGAACCTCGGCACGCGCATCGCGAACAAGGGCCCGGTCAATCCCGAAGAGGCACGCCGCATCCTCCGTGAGGTGGGCGACGCGCTGGCCTACGCGCACTCGCAGAACACGGTGCACCGCGACATCAAGCCGGACAACATCCTCATCGATGCGCACACGGGGCGCACGATGGTGACGGACTTCGGCATCGCGCGTGCGGTGAGCGAGGGCGGCGACAGCAAGCTGACGGCGACCGGCATCGCGATCGGCACGCCGGCGTATATGAGCCCCGAGCAGTCGGCGGGCGACCGTGACATCGACGGGCGCACGGACCTCTATGCGCTCGGCGTCGTCGCGTACCAGATGCTCTGCGGCGACCTGCCGTTCAACGCGTCGAGCGCGCCCGCGCTGCTGGTGAAGCACCTGAGCGAGAAGCCGGTGCCGATCGACCAGCGGGCGCTGGTGCCGCCGGACCTCGCGCGCGCGGTGATGCTCTGCCTCGAGAAGAATCCGGACGACCGCTTTCCCGACGCGCGGGCCTTCGTGCAGGCGCTCGAGACGGGCAACGTGCCGCAGTTGCCGCAGCGCGTGGGCAACGGGTATCCGCAGCAGCAGACCTGGCAGCCGCCGGCGGATTACGATCCCGACGCGCCGACGCCCGAAGAGCTGGTGCGCTGGGGCGACCGCAACGTCGTCGCGTTCCGCAAGGCGATCGCGCCGTTCCTCTTTGTCACGACGGCCTTCGTCGCGGTGGATTTCGTCGGCGGCCCGAACTTCCTGTTCGTCTCGGCGTTCTGGGGCATCAACATCGCGTACAAGTACGCGCGGCTCTGGAGCGACGGCTTCGACTGGCGCGACGTGTTCCGGCAGCCGCGTGACAAGATGATCGTGGACGTCGCGGCGGACACCGTGGACAGCGCCAAGGCGATCTGGGACCGCGAGAAGCGGATGGAGATCCGCGAGAAGGCGCGCCGTCGCCGGCTGTCGCTGCAGTCAGCGTCGCCGGCGGGCGGACTGCCGGGCATCACCTCGGCGGACGCCGTGGCGCTGGGCTCCGGCCCGCACGCCGCGACGGCGCGGCAGGCGCTGCTCGACCGCGAAGAGGTGCTGCGCCTGGTGGATTCGTTGCCCAAGGACGACAAGGCGCGCATCCCCGACGTGGTACCGACGGCGCGTGCGCTGGCGGAGTCGGTGATGGGCCTCGCGACGGCGCTGACGACCGTCGAGCGTGAGATGGGCGACAGCAGCGTGGCGGCGATGGACAAGGAAATCGCGATGCTCGAGTCGCAGGCCAATCCGCTCGACCTGCAGGCCAGCGAGGCGCGCGTGCGGCGGCTGGCATTGCTCAAGCGCACGCGCCGCGGCGCCGCCGACCTCGAGCAGCGTCGCGTGGACCTCGCGGCCAAGCTCGAGAACGTCGCGCTCACGCTGCAGAACCTGAAGTTCGACGTGTTGCGCCTGAAGACCGGCAACCAGAGCTGGCAACGCCTGACGACGGTGGCCGAGCAGGCGGCGGCGCTGGCGCGCGAGGTGGACGCATCGGTGTACGCGGGGGACCAGCTCGCCGGCATCGATCGCGGCAAGCCCCGTGGCTGACGACGCGCTGCTGGCGCGCCTCGTCGCTGCCGTTGACGGTCACTACAGCATCGAGGCGGAGGTCGGGCGCGGCGGGATGGCGGTGGTGTACCGCGCCACCGACGTGCGCCTGCGTCGTAAGGTGGCGCTCAAGGTGCTGCCGCCGGAGCTGGCCTTCCGCGAGGAAGTGAAGCGGCGCTTCCTGCGCGAGGCGGAGATGGCCGCCGGACTCTCGCACCCGCACATCGTGCCGATCTACGCCGTGGACGAGCGCGACGGCCTCGTGTGGATGGCGATGGGCCTCGTGGACGGCGAGTCGCTGGCCGAGCGCCTGCATCGCGAGCCGCGCCCGGCGGTGGACGTCGTGCGCCGCGTGCTGCGCGAGGTCTGCGAGGCCCTGGAGTACGCGCACCGCGAAGGCGTGGTGCACCGCGACATCAAGCCCGACAACATCCTGCTCGAACGCGGCACCGGTCGCGCGCTCGTGACCGACTTCGGCATCGCGCGGGCGGCGGAAGGCGACCAGCGCCTCACGGCGACGGGCATCGCCGTCGGCACGCCGGCGTATATGAGCCCCGAGCAGGCGATGGGCGAGCGCGAGGTGGACGGCCGCGCGGATCTCTACGCGCTGGGCATCGTCGGCTACCAGATGCTGGCCGGCGAGCTGCCGTTCCAGGCGAGCAACACGCCGACGATGCTGATGAAGCATCTCAGCGAGCGGCCGCGGCCGCTGCGTGACGTGCGCGCCGACCTGCCGGAGAACCTCATCTACGCGATCGACCGCGCGCTGGCCAAGGGGCGCGACGACCGTTGGCCGAACGCGGCGGAGTTCCGCGGCGCGCTGGGCAAGGATGCGGAGACGCCGTCAATGAAGCGGCGCTCGGGTGCGAGTGCGCGCGTGTCCAGCCCCACGCCGCGGCAGTCGGGTGCGGGCGTCGTCGCGCCGCCGCGGATGCCCACGCCGCCGCTGCCCGCGCCGCCGGTCCCGCCCGTGGACCCGCTCGACGACCTGCACGCGCGCACACCGGTGCCCGGCCCGGAGTTCCCCAAGCTGCCGCGCGACTGGATGCAGGATGCCAACGCGCGCACGGAAGGCCGCGAGGCGCTCAAGCAGTGGCGCGAGGAAGCGCGGCGCTGGCGCGAGCAGGTGCGCAACCAGCCGCGCGCGCAGCGCGAAGACCTGCGCGTCGCCGCGCAGCGGATGGGCGAGTTCGTGCTGCAGCAGAAGACGCCGGAGGAGCGCATTGCCAGCGTGCGCCGCCGCATCGGCGCCGGCGTGGTGACCATCGGGATGCTCGGCGTCGTCAACGCGATCACGTCACCGTTCTTTCCCTGGGTGATCTTCCCGGCGATCGGCATCGGCTACGGCATCGTGCGGCGCGTGACGGACCTGTGGGCGGACGGCATTCCGGTGCGCGACATCTTCCGCAAGCCGGCGCCGCGCACGCGCGGCGACGAGACGCCGCTACGGCGCCTGGAGCCCAAGCTGCCGGCACCGGCCGCCGTCACGGCGGCACACGCGGTGCTCGAGGCGGTGCCGAAGGATGTGCTGGCCGGCCAGTTCGGTCCCGCGGTGCGCGATGCCTACGACTCGCGCGCGAAGCTCCGCTCGATGCTCGCGCGGCTGCCGGAATCGGAACGCGCGATGCTGCCGGAGATCGAACCGACCGTCGAGGCGCTGGTGGAACGCGTGCGCACGCTGGCCATCGCGCTGCACGCGCTGGACGCCGACGCCTCGCCGGACGCGCTGGTGCGGCTGGAGACGCGCGTCGCGCAGGCCGAGGCGATGCCCGACGGGCCGGAGCGCGAGCGCCGGCTCGAACTGCTGACGCGGCAACGCACGACGCTCACCGACCTGGCCGAGCGGCGCGGCTCGCTGAAGACGCAGTTGGAGCAGGCCGTGCTCGTGCTCGAGACGATGAAGCTCGACCTCACGCGGCTGCGCAGTTCCGGCATCGCCTCGCGCGTGGCCGACGAGGGGCCGCGCACGCAGGAGATCAATGCGTTGGTGCGTGATGTGGAGCGCGTGGCGGAAGCGGTGGACGAGTCGCGCGTGGACCGCGACGACGCGCGCTGAGGCTGGCGCGCGCGTCGCCGTCGGGCGCGCTCAGCTTCGCATCGCCTCCACCGGTTCCACGCTGACCGCCCGCCGCGCCGGCCCCACGCTCGCCAGCACCGCCACCGTGAGCAGCGCGAGCCCGATGCCTACGATGAGGAGCGGTCCCGCCCCCTCCGCGCCGACCACGAGGCTCCGCAGCAGGCGCGACGCGTAGAAGGCACCGACCGCGCCGACCGCGATGCCCGTCACCGCCATCCGCAACGATTGTCCGAGGACGAGGCGCACGACGGAGGCCGCCGGTGCGCCAAGCGCCACGCGCACGCCGATCTCGCCACGTCGCTGGGTCACCAGATACGCGATCACGCCATAGGTCCCGACGGCGCTCAGCACGAACGCGATCGCCGCGGCCAGGCTGATGAGCCCGAGGAGAAAGGTGGTGCGCGACAGCGAGCGGTCCACCACTTGCTGCAAGGTGCGCGGCGCGACGACGGGGACGCGCGGATCGAGCTCCTTCACCACGGCGCGCACCGCCGGCAGCCACGCGAGCGGATCGTCGGTCGTGCCGCGCACGAGGATGCTCAGGTCATTGATGGCACCGCTTCGCACGTTCGGCTCGAGCCCGGTCGCGGCGTAGAACACGGCTTCCGTGGGTGGCGCACTCAGGGCTTCCGCGCGCAGCGTGTCTATCACGCCGACGACGCGGTACCACGCGGTGGCCCTCGATCCGTTGCTGCCGATGCCCTTGCCGACCGGATCCTCGCCGGGCCAGAGGCGGTCGGCGAGCGGACGCGTGACGACGACGGCCTGCGTTCGCGCGTCCACATCACGCCACGTCGGCCGATCACCCTTGACCGTGATGCCAAGTGCATCGAAGTAGCCGGGCAGGGCGACGGGCGTAGACACGCAGGGCGTCTGCTCGCCGACGTCGTAGGGACGCCCTTCGCGCCACACGACCGTGCAGCCCGTGCCGAAGTCCTGCAGCGGCACGTTCCCGCCGCCGACGGCCGTCACGCCGGGCAGCGCGCGCAGGCGTTCATCCAATTGCCGGTAGAACGTGAGCGCGCGTTCGCGCGTGTCGTACGCCGAGAAGGGCAGCGACAGCTCGAAGGCGAGCGTGCCGCGGGCGTCGAAGCCGGGGTCGACGTCGCGCAGCGTATCGGCATAGCGGAGCATCGTCGCCGCGCCGGTGAGCAGCACCATCGTCGCGGCGACCTGCGCCACGACCAGCGCGTGGCGGATCGCGCGCTGCCGGGGCGACGCACTCACGGAGCGGCTCCCGTCACGCAACGCGGCGACGTCGAGCTCACGGCGCAGCATCGGCGCGAGCGCAAACGCCAGCGTGAGCGTGGCCACCGCAGCGACGAGCACCGCCAGTGCCGGCAGCCCCAGCGCCACCTCCTGCATTCGCGGAATGTCCCGCGGCGCGAAGACCGGGAAGGTCTCGACCGCGGCTTGCGCCAGCACGAGCCCCAACCCGCCGGCTGCTGCAGAGATCAGCAGCGCCTCGGCCAGGAAGTGCGCCGACATCTGCAGGCGATTGGCACCGAGGGCCGTGCGCAGCGCCGACTCGCGCCGACGGGTTTCCAGTCGCGCGAGGAAGAGGTTCCCCACGTTGGCGGCCGCGGCGCCCAGGACCAGCAGCACGGTGCCGAACAGCAACCACAGCACGCGTGGCACCTGCGCGCCGAGCACGGCGTCGCGGAGCCCGAGGGCGATAATGCGGAAGTTGTAGCTGGAGATGAAGCCCGGCGAATACGCCTGGGGCATCCACTCGGGAAAACGCTCGAGCAGCGCGGTGAGCTCGCGGTTGGCATCTTCAACGCTGACGCCGGCGGCGAGTCGCGCGATGCCGACGTTGGGGTGCGTGTTCCAGAACGGGCCGGCGGGATTCACCTGCATCGGCAACCAGACGTCCACGCCGAAACCCGTGAGGTCGCTGGCGTCGGCGAACGGCCCCGGCATCGGCAGCGTGAGCCCCGGCGCGGTGACGCCGATGATCTCGTAGGATCC
>CAZYQM010000043.1:4926-6664 GCA_964649965.1 uncultured Gemmatimonas sp. | reverse complement strand
TGGCGGGATCAGATCCGAAGCGATCGCGGTGGTACTCGGCGGAAATCACCGCGACCGGTGCGGCGCCCGGCAGGTCGTCGCTGGCGAGGTAGAGGCGACCGAGGGCGGCGCGCGCCCGGAGGGCGTCGAAGACCGTGTGCGTAGCCGTGGCGATGCGGGCGAGTTCGGGGTCGCCGCCCGAGAGCACCGTCATCGAGGAATTGCGATAGATGCCGAGCTGCTCGATGCTGCGCGCGTGCTCGCGCAGGTGGATGTAGCCGCCCGGCGAGACGCCCCAGCGGCGTTCGCCGTTGCCCGGCACGGTCGCCGGATGCAGCACGGCGACGAGACGGTCGGGCTCGGCGTACGGCAACGGCCGCAGCACGACGCCGTCGAGCACGGCGAACATCGCGAGCGTGGCGGCGATGCCGACGCCGAGGGTGCCGATCGCGACGCCCGAGAATGCGCGGTCGCGCCAGAGCGCGCGGACGGCGCGGCGTGTCTCGCGCCAGAGACTGCCGAGGAATCGCGCGCGTCGCTGCTCGCGCAGCGCACGGCGGTCGATGCGCGCGACTTCGCGGCGATAGCCATCCACGTCGCCGAAGCGACGCCGGACCTCGGCGTCGGCCTGTTCGGCAGTCATTCCCTCGGCGATGAGCTGCTGGCGGCGCTGCTCAAGATGAAAGGCGAACTCTTCGTCCACCGCCTCGGCGACGCGCTCTGGCGCGGCGGGCAGTTCGAAGTCCCGGCGGGGCGTGTCGCTCATCGGTTGCCCTCCGCGGCGAGGATGCGGTCCATCGCCGTGGCGTAGCGCGTCCAGCGCGTCGTCTCGGCGGCGAGCTGCTGGCGGCCGCGTGCCGTGAGCGTGTAGTACTTGGCGCGGCGGCCTTCCGGCGTCAGGCCCCACTCGGCGCGCAGCCAGCCGCGTTCTTCGAGGCGGTGGAGGGCGGGATACAGCGCGCCTTCCTCGACGAGCAGTTGCTGATGGGTGACGGTCTCGATCCAGCGGACGATGCCGATGCCGTGCATCGGTCCCCAGCTGAGCGTCTTGAGGAGGATGAGATCGAGGGTGCCGCGGACGATGTCGAGATCGGGCCCAGCCATACACGCTCCGTGACCTAAGGTTCTTAGGTTAGACGGGGCGTTCGGGCAAAGGGTTTCGCGGGGCTGCCGGAATTACGCGTGGGCGGCGAACAGGGGTTCGAGCGCGCGCCGCAGTGCGTCGGGCTGATCCTCGGGCACGTAGTGCGCGGCGCCGGGAATCACCGTGAAGGTCGAGCCGGCGATCGCCTGGTGCAGCCGCTCCCCGAGCGAGACGGGATAGAAGGGATCGTCCGCGCCCCACACGACCGTCGCCGGCAGGTCGAGCTCGCCGAGTCGCCGAGACCAGGTGGCGGTGTCGCAGTGCTTCATCACGGCGAGATGCGCGGCGAGGGCGTCGCGGCCCTGCGGCGTGGTGAAGTGTCGCAGGCAGGTGTCGAGCGTGATGTGCGCGCGCTCGGGGTCGGCGAATCCGCGGCGGACGGAACCGTGGACGAGTCCCGCGAGGAGGTTGGGCGGCGTGTGTCGTGCGAGCGGGCCCAGGGCCCGGGCGAGACGCGCGAGACGGCGCGGCTTCACGCCGAAGCCTGCCGAGCTGATGAGCGCGAGCCCCGCGACACGCGTGGGCCACTGCACCGCGAAGGCCTGGGCGACGCCGCCGCCAAGACCGTGTCCGATGATGAAGGCCTGGTCCACGCCGAGGTCGTCGAGCAGGGCG
>CAZYQM010000043.1:0-4916 GCA_964649965.1 uncultured Gemmatimonas sp. | reverse complement strand
CGATTGCCGCAGCGTGCGCGCCGCAGCCTGCCCGGGCCCCACTGGGCGACTCGCTGCGACCGAAACCGGGCAGGTCCACGATGATCTGGCGATGCCCCGGCGCGAAGTCGCGCACGAAGTCGTGCCAGAGCCGCGAAGTCATCGGGAATCCGTGGATCAGCACGATGGGCGCACCAGCCCCGCGCGTGCCGGCGGCATAGTAATAGAGGCGATTGCCGCCAACATCCACGAATTCACCGCGCATCCGCTCAATCTGGCGGAATTCCTAGGAAATGGTATCCTTGGGGACTCCCAAGGGTATGGGAGTCACGCGACGCAGGTTATACTATATGTGTCGCCTCTTAAGTTCTTTTCTCGTATGGCGTTAGCCACGGTTTCTGTTTGACGACCCCAATCATCTCCCCGGCGTCGATCTTCGCGCCACCCCCGCCGCCTGAGGCAGAGGTGACGTTTCCGCTCGGTTGGCTGCTTGATCACGCGTCAGCACCGATTCAGTATCGCGCCATCAACGACGTAGCGAAGCTTGAGGACGGCACGACATTCGCGCCCGGATTGCTCCCGCTGGCCTATCGGCCAGCTCTCGAGCTCGCCGTTCAGGCCGACGTCAACGGCGTCTGGAACGACTCGATGCTCGCCCTGCCCTCGCAGCGCTCGGAGCATTTCGAGGGCATCGGCACGATTCCGGCGATGCGCCGGCTCCTCGAGTACGGCTGGGACAAGGACGCGCCGCCGATCGTGCACACCAAGCGCGTGCTCTTCCGCCTCCTCGCCGAAGACAACGATCCGGACTTCCTCTACGAGCTGCGTCCGTCGCGCGGCAAGGTCGAGGAAGAAGTGCTGCTCGCGCAGCGGCAGCTGCTGCGCGAGGCCGCGGGCGCCGCGCTCGCCTCGGCGGGCTTCGAGAGCGATCCGCGCCTGCGCGGGCTCGCCCGCCGCACCATCGAGCGCATCGCCGAGTACCTGCGCTCGCCGCTGGCGGAGAAGCCCTGGATCCGCGTGGGCAACAAGCAGGTGCTGCATCCGGAGGCGTTCCCGCCGAGCATCTATGCGCTGCACCTGATCGCCAATATGCCGCTGTTCCAGAACGAGCATTACGAGGCGATGGAGCTGCTGAACGCGTACCTCGCGCGGCCGCTGCCGCGCCAGGACTCGGTGCAGCAGGTGGGCACGACGCTGATGCCGCAGCCCTACGCCGTGCTCGGCGACCTGCTGCCGCATCGCAACGCCGTCGAGGCCGACGTGCCGAAGGCGCTCGCGTGGCTCGAGCTGATGGCCCGGCTTGGATTCCTGCGGCGCAACGAGACCTGGACGAAGATGTTCGAGCGTTTCGTGGACGACTGTGGGCGTGATGGCGTGTGGCACCCGCACAAGGGACTCGCGATGCCGAAGAGCACGGATCCCTACGTCTGGCCGATGTTCCCGCTGGAAGTGACGCACGGCGGCGAGGAGCGCTGGTGCGACGTGACGTTCCGCATCGGGCTCATCGCGCGGCTGGCGGGGCGTCCGATCTCGATCGTTTGAGTCGGCGGGTGTCGCAGGGCGCACGGCGGGAGGCGATCGCGTGAAGACGCGGCTGCCTCCCGCCGAGTGGTTTCCGGCGGGCGTGGACGGCATCGCGGTGCGTCGCCTGCGGCTGGCGAGCGGTCCCGAGATCCGCGTGCTCGAAGCGGGGCCGGCGGACGGCCCGCCGCTGCTGTTGGTGCACGGCTGGGCGGTGAGCGCGTACCTGTGGCGCCACAACATCCGCCCGCTCGCGGCGGCAGGGTACCGCGTGCTCGCGCCGGACCTGCCCGGGCACGGCCTGAGCGACGCGCCGAGTGCGGCGGGCAGCTACACGGTGGACGCGTTCGCGCGCTACCTGCTGGAGACGCTCGATGCCCGCGGTGTGGAGCGCGCGGCGGTGGCGGGGCAGAGTATGGGCGGCAAGGTCGTCGTGCGTGCCGCGCTGGACGCACCTCAGCGCGTGTCGCAGCTGCTGCTCTACGGGGCGGTGGGATTCGGCCTGATTCCGCCGTGGCAGGCGTTGTCGCCGCTGATCCCGACGTTGCCGGGCGAGTGGATCGCCAAGTTGATCCCGCGCGAGGTGATCGCCTTCGTGCAGCACCGCGTGTACGGCAAGTTGGGGTTCTTCACCGAGCGCGACGTGGACGAGTACTGGGCGCCGACGCAGTTTCCGGCGGTGGTGCGCGCGCAGTTCCAGATGCTGCAGGAGTTCCAGTGGGGCCTCTGGGACGAGGCCACGCTCGGGCGGCTCGCGACGCCGACGCACGTGATCTTCGGGACGCGCGATCGCACGGTGCGTCCGTCGAGCGCCGAGGCGTTGGTTCGCGCGTTGCCGCAGGGGCGCATCACGTGGATTCCCGACGGCGGGCACGTGGTGATGGAGGAGGTGCCGGCGCAGGTGAACGCGCAGATGATCGAGGACCTGAGTAAGTTCCGGTGATAATGACGAGACGGAAGAGCGAAGACGAGAACGGCGCCGTGGTGAAGTCCGGCGCGACGAAGGCGACGTCGGCGAAGAAGACCGCGACGAAGAAGACCGCGACGAAGGCGGCGAAGCCCGCCGCCCGGAAGGCGAAGGGCAAGGCCGCGGATGCTCCGGCCGACGCCGCGGCGATTTCCGCGAGCGCGGACGAGTCGCAGACGCTGGCCCAGCGCGAGGCCGCGACGAGCGATGTCACGTTCGCCGACCTAGGACTCAGCCCGCGGATGCTCGCCTCGCTGGAGCGCGCGGGGTACGTGCGCCCGACGCCGATCCAGCATCAGGCGGTGCCGCTGGCGCTCAAGGGCCGCGACCTGATGGGCCTCGCGCAGACGGGCACGGGCAAGACCGCCGCGTTCACGATTCCGATCATCGAGCGCCTGATGGGCGGCCCGAAGCGCACGCGCGCGCTGGTGCTCACGCCCACGCGCGAGCTCTGCCAGCAGGTCGAAGCCAGCGTGCGCAAGTACGGCGAGGGCACGGGGCTCGAGGTGATCTCCGTGTACGGCGGCGTCGGCTACGACCAACAGACGGACGCGCTGCGCAACGGCGTGGACATCGTCGTGGCGACGCCGGGGCGGTTGATCGACCACCTCGAGAAGCAGAACGTGGTCTTCGACGACCTCGAGGTGCTGGTGCTCGACGAAGCCGACCGGATGCTCGATATGGGCTTCGCGCCGCAGATCAACCGCATCGTCGCGCAGATCCATCCGTACCGGCAGACGCTGCTGTTCTCGGCCACGATGCCGCCCGAGGTGGAGGCGTTGGCGCGGAAGTACCTGCGCAAGCCGACGGTGGTACAGGTGGGTCGGCGCTCGCAGGCGGCGAACACGGTGCGGCACTTTGTGTATCCCGTGCCGGGTCATCGCAAGACGGCGCTGCTCACGCACCTGCTCAAGGAGATGGGCGAGGACGACTCCATCCTCGTGTTCACGCGCACGAAGCACGGGGCCGACCGGGTGGTGCGGCACCTCGAGGAGCATCACGTGAAGGCCGACGCGCTGCACGCGGACAAGAGCCAGAGCCAGCGTGAGCAGGCGCTCGCGCGCTTCAAGGACGGCAAGACGCGCGTGCTCGTGGCGACGGACATCGCGCAGCGCGGCCTCGACATCTCGGGCATCTCGCACGTGATCAACTACGACGTGCCGCAGCAGGCCGAGGACTACGTGCACCGCATCGGGCGAACGGGCCGCGCCGCGAAGGAAGGCGACGCGTTCACGTTTATGAGCACCGAGGAGATCGGGATGGTGCGCACGATCGAGCGGGTGATCGGGCAGGAGATTCCGCGGATCTCCGTCGCCGGGTTCGATTTCGGGACCTGAGCTCAGTAACTCACCCTCGCCCGTCCCATCCGTGAGACGACCACCGTCTCGGCGCGGGCGCCGATGCTGACGACGATGGTCGAGTTGGCGACGCCGACGCCGAGTCCGTTGGCGCCGAAGGTGACGGTGTCGCGCGTGGCGTAGAGCTGGACGTAATGCATCCGGCGCAGGGCGCGCGCGAGCAGGGTGTCGCCGCCGGATTCGACGCGGATCGTGCCGCCGGGCCGATCCACCACCAGGCGCGCGACCTGCCCGCGGCGGATGGCCGCGATGCGCGTGAGCGCGACGGCGCCGCTGACCTCGTGCGCCGCCTGACGGATGCGCAGGCCGTCGAGCAGGTACTTGCCCCGCGGCAGCGCCAGTCCCGCGAGGACGGCGATGAAGGTGCAGACGAGCAGCAGCTCGAGGAGCGTGAAGGCGCGGCGCATCGCCCTGAGGCTGCATAGATTCCGCCGCGACGGCGGTACCATCGGGCCGCCGATGCCACCAGTTCCTCGCGGAGGACCCCGTGCGTCCCGTTGCCTCGCTCTCGCTCTCTCGCCGCACGCGCAGCGCTGCGGCCGTCGCCCTCGTCGCGGCTGCGCTGCTCGGGGGCTGCTACCAGGATCCCGAAGAGCGCATCGCGCAGCAGCAGCTGCTGCAGGATATGACCGACGCGGTGAACCAGATGGGAATGCAGGTCGCCGAGCTGCAGGCCGCGGTGGATTCACTCGGCGCGATCGTCGCCAAGCACGACACGGCGGTGTATCGGATGGCGAACGTGACGGGAGTGCCGTACACGCAACGGTGAAGGGCGAATGGTCGTTGACATCGAGTTCTGCGTGGGCTGCAACTACCAGCCGCGGGCGGCGGCGTTGGCGGTCACGCGGTACGGCGCCCCGGACACCGACCTCGATCGCTTCATGGAGGGCTTCGGTGCCGACCCCCGCGGCTGGGACGGCTTCGCCGCGTTGGTGGCCGTCTACGAGCTGTGGGTGACCGCCTGGGCCCTTGGCAACGGGCACCGCGACCCCGGCTGGGCCGAGGAGGCGCAGCTTCGGGTGCGGACGCTCCGCGACGGTCGGCAGGGTGGCTGGTCGTTGCGTTGAGTCGTAGAGGCCCGAATCTCGGAG
>CAZYQM010000042.1:0-14156 GCA_964649965.1 uncultured Gemmatimonas sp. | reverse complement strand
CGTATCTGCCGGGGTGGGAAGGCGTGGACCTGCGGCTCAGCGTGTGGAACGAGCCCGCCGACCGCGCGGCGTCGTTGCTCGACGCCGCGGAGCGGGCGATCCGTGCGCAGGTGGGGCACTGGATCTACGGCGCGGATGACGACGACCTCGCGGCGCTCGTGCTCCAGGCGCTGCGCGAGCGCGGAATGAAGATCGCGGTGGCCGAGAGCTGCACGGGCGGAATGCTCGGGATGCGGCTCACGGCGATTCCGGGGTCGAGCGACGTCGTGGACGGAGGGACGATCGCCTACGCCAATCACGTGAAGGTGCGCGAGCTCGGTGTGCGAGAGGCGACGCTCGACGCGCACGGTGCGGTGAGCGAGGAGACGGCACGCGAGATGGCCGCCGGCGTGCGTGCGCGCTTCGGCGTGGACGTCGGCGTGAGCATCACGGGTGTGGCGGGCCCCGGTGGCGGGACGCCGGAGAAGCCCGTCGGCACGGTGTGCATCGCCGTGGATGTGCGCGGAGCGCTGCGGTCCGTGCGCCTGACGACGATCGGTGACCGCCACGAGATGCGGCAGCGTTCCACGCAGGCGGCGCTGAATCTGGTGCGGCGCGCGCTCGGCGACTGAGCGACGACGTCTCTCAACCCTCGCGAACGTCTCGTTCGCCGGGCGGACCCCGCCGAAACGTCCCACCCACCCTGCCGTAGGGAAAGCACCTGACACCGCCATCTGCCGATGCGGCAAGCATTTGCTGGCACGGCGGTTGCCCCTTGCTCGGGCAAACGGCGAACTTTCCCTGCTATGACTGACCACCGCACGCCCGACACGGATACCCCCATCGCGCCCGACGCTGGCGCGGATGCATCTGCCAGCACGGACCAGGCGCCGAGCTCGGCCGCTCCCGACGCCGCGGCGGCGACGCCCGCCGCCGACCCGCTCGCCGAGGCCCAGCGCGAGCTGGGTGAGCAGAGGGACAAGTACCTGCGCCTCTACGCGGAGTTCGACAACTTCCGCAAGCGCGCCGTCCGCGATCGGCAGGACGCCGAGAAGATGGGAATGGGCGCCGTGATGAAGGGGCTGCTCGAGACCCTGGACGACCTCGGCCGCGTGGCGCATATGACGCCCGAGGGCACGGACGCGAAGGCCGTGATCGATGGCGTGGAGATGGTGGAGAAGAAGCTCCTCAAGTCGCTCGCCGGCCACGGCCTCGAAGTCGTGAATCCCGTGAACGCGCCGTTCGATCCGGCGGTGCACGAAGCGATCTCGACGGCACCGGCGGCGAACGCCGACGAGGACGACCTCGTCGCCGTGGTCTATCAGGTGGGCTACGTCCTCAACGGCACCCTGCTTCGCCCGGCGCGCGTCGTCGTGAAGCAGTGGAACGGGTGATGGCGCAGAAAGACTTCTACGCCGTCCTCGGCGTCTCGAGCAGCGCCACGGCCGACGAGATCAAGAAGCAGTATCGCCGGCTGGCCAAGCAGTATCACCCGGACACCAACACGGGCGATGCCAAGGCCGCCGAACGCTTCAAGGAGATCTCGGAGGCGTACACCGTGCTCGGGGACGCGGAGAAGCGCAAGCAGTACGACGAGATGCGTCGCCTCGGCGCCTTCGATCCCTTCGCCTCGCGCGGTCCGCGGGCCGGCGGTGCGCGTCCCGGCGGTGCCGGTGCCTACAGCCAGGGCGGCCCGCGGATGGAGGACTTCGACATCGGCGGACTCGGCGGGCTGGGCGATCTGTTCGGCTCGATCTTCGGCGGCGGACGTCAGGGGCGGCCGAGCGGTCCGGAGCAGGGGCAGAGCGTGGAGACCACGCTCGAGGTGCCGTTCAAGGTCGCCGCGCTCGGCGGGAAGGTGCCGATCACGCTCGACCTGAACGAGGAGTGTGGGACCTGCAACGGCAGCGGCGCGGCCAAGGGTGCGTCGATGACGGCCTGCACCGAGTGCGGCGGCCGCGGGCAGATCTCGTTCGGCCAGGGCGGCTTCGCCGTCAATCGCCCGTGCCCGGCCTGCCTCGGCAAGGGTCGCATTCCCAGCGAGAAGTGCGCGGCCTGCCACGGAGCGGGCGCGAACCGCACGAGCAAGAAGGTGTTGATCACCGTGCCCGGCGGGACGGAGAGCGGGTCGAAGATCCGTCTCAAGGGGCAGGGCGGCCGCGGCGTGCGCGGCGGTCCCAACGGCGACATCCTCATCACCTTCCAGGTGAAGCCGGATCCCGATTACGAGCGCGATGGCCTCGACGTCATCCTGCGGCAGCGCATCAACCTCGCGCAGGCCACGCTGGGTTCGAAGGTCAGCGTCCACACGCTCGACGACAAGACGATCACGATCACGCTGCCGGCGGGCACGCCGAGCGGCAAGCGCTTCCGCGTGCGCGCGCAGGGCATCGAGAAGGACGGCCAGCGCGGCGACCTCTTGGTCGAGATCCAGCTCGCGGTGCCCGAGTCGCTGACGCCCGAGCAGCGCAAACTGATGGAGCAGTTCGCGAAGGCGGCGGGCCTGGAGTACTGAGCGGCCCGCCGCCGTTCGCCACCGTCAGAGCGCGAACCGCAGCCCCGCCACGATTCCGTCCGACTGTCCGCCGTCCGCATCGCCCAGCGGCGTCCACTCCACCGACGCGCCGCCGCTCAAGGCGCGGTGCACCAAGGCCTCGATCTCCGCCGGATGCGCGCGCCAGGCCGTGTCCGTGAAGATGAGTTCGGCGATCGCGTCCATCTCGGCGGCGCGCTGCGCGAGTTCGAAGCCCAGCGCCGCGCGACCCCGCGCGGCGGCGGCGTCGCGCAGCTCCGCGATGTGAGCCGCCTGCTCCCGCCGGCGCAGATCGCGCAGCGCCGTGAGGATCTCCTGCAGGGCGGCATCGGGCGGTCCCATCCGCAGGCTCTCGACTTCGACCGTGCGGTCGGCCAACGGGCGCGGCAGCGACTGTACGAATCGCCGCACGGTTTCCGTCGAGCCGCCGATCACCACCGGGAGCGAGTCCTCGGCGAGCGTCGCGACGCGCCGCGCGGCCGTCGTCAGCAGGCGTTCGGTCGCTTCGCGGCGTTGCCGCTGCGCTTCGTCGGCGCCCGCACGGCCGTGCGTGCCGCGGTGGAATCCCGGTGTCGGCCCGGCGCTCATATGCGGACCGACGTCCGTGACACGGTCGGCCTCCAGCGCGACGATCTCGTCAATCACGGCGTCGTGCACCAAGCCGATCCTCACGTGCTCGCGGTCCACCTGCACCAGCAATGCCGACTCCGGCTCCGCCGCGCGCAGGAAGGGAATCACGCGCGGACCGGTGCCCCACGCGGCCGAGGTCTCCACGCCGGGCGGCGCATCGATGACGAGGCGCGCGCCCGTCGCCGTGCGGAAGAAGGCCCATCCCTGACGCCGCGTCCGGTGTTCTGCTGACGGGATCGTCTCGATGAGGTCCGCGATGCAGGCGTCGATCGCGTCCTGTTCCTCCGCGCTGCGGTCTGCATCGCTGGCGCGCAGTTGCTCGATGGCCTCGCGCAGGCGCAGGGCCACGGCGCGGCCTTCGGCGGGATCGGCGGGTGCGGCCTCCAGATAGACGCTGAGGGTCAACGCGTGGCGGTTCGCCGCCAGGAACTCCGAGAGACGGGGCCAAGCCGACATCGTCCGCTCCTGTGAATGGGCTACTGGCCAATCTGAAGCGCGCACGGCGGCCGACTATCGGACGTTTTCCCGAACTGCGGTGCGGGTTTGTGCGTCAGGGAGTTCCTCATTGGCGGCGTCGCTGGCGCACGGCCGCCGGCGACGGCAAGTTCACGTATGCGCGCGTCGCTCGCGGTCCTCAATCGCAGGGTCGGTGGATGGGGGCGCCGGCAGGTCGCGCTCCTGGCGTGCGCGATGTCCGTCGCGTGCACGAGCTTTCAACCCACCGCGAAGGGTCCGACGCCTCGCGAGGAGGTTCGCATCGCCTCGGTGCCGGGCGGAGTGGTCACCCTGCGCGGGCGACCGAGCTCGGACAGCACGCTGGTCGTCTCCTGCTATGCCGCGCAGGTCTCCGGGCGATTCGTCGAGCAGCGCGGCGATACCACCGTCCTGCGCGACGCCTACGCCGTCTCGCCGCATTCGGGCTCCTCGGGGCACTGTCGCTTCCGCATCGAGGGCGAGGCCTTCGGCGCGTCGGGCTACCCCTCGGCCCTCTCGGCCCGTCGCTTCAGCGTCGCGCGGACTTTTCTGATGGTCGCGGCGGTTGGCGCCATTGCGATCGTCGTCGCGGAAGCGGAATGGGAGTACGAGTCGCCGCGGCCGAGCGGCGGGGGCTGTTTCGGGTTCTTGTGCCTGCGCGCCGCGCCGGCCGCAGTCCGCTGACGCGCGATGTCGAGGCTCAGCCTGCCTCGTCGTACGCGGCCTTGATCCAGCCCTTGAGCGTCGCGTCAATCTCCGCGGCGCTACCGATGCGCGTGCTGTACTTGCACATACTGTTCGGCGGCATCTCCTTCAGTCGCGCGTCCTTCGGTAGTGACTTCGCGCCGAAGCCGATCTCCACCGCGGTCGCCGTCTTGGGGCCGATCATTACGAACTGCTTCTTGCGGCGATAGCTCACGTAGTCCTTCTTGGGTGCGGTCTCGAAGTCGCCGAGCGTACCGAGGTATGCGAGCAGCGCATCGTGGATGGGGCGTAGCGCGGCCTTCTTGTCGGCGTAGATGCCGGCCAACACATCGCCGTCGCTCTTGCCCGCGTTCAGGCTCGCACCGTCGCTCTTGAGCGCGAGATGCACGACCGTGTTCGCCTGACCGTGGCCGAGCCCGTACTCGTCCGTCAGGAACTGGCGCAGCTCGCCGTGCTTGGCGAGCCCCGATTTCTTGAGCGCGGCGCCAAGCTGCGCGAGCGTCTTGCCTGTCTGCTTCTCGATGTTGGCGATCATCGTCGCCATCGCTTTCGCCTCGTCAGCCATTGCGGGTGCCCTCCAAGGGCCAGCGGTCGGACTTGCACTTCGCGGGCGTGGTGAACGCCAGCAACGAGAACATCGCGTAGATGAGGCGCGTGCCGAGCGCCGGCTTGCCCTGCTCGATGACCTGCTTGAGCGTGGCCGCGATGAAGTCACCGCCGCGCGCCATATCCTTGTGCGTCTTCGTGCCCTCGGGCACGTCCTCGGAGATCAGCGTGAACTCCACGCCGCCCGGTACTTCCTTCAGTTCGTATGTGACCTTGCAGTACGGGTCGTCGTGCGCGGTGAACTTCATCGTGTGCGAGAGGCGGTGCGGGGGCGAGACCTCGAGGATCTCGCCGACGACGGACGTGTACTTGGCGTCCGGCGTGCGCATCTGCACAGGGGAACCCGCGCTCAGCGCGCGGTAGCGCATCTGCGCGCCGAAGAACGCCAGCTGCGGCGTCTCGGTTTTCGTGATCTCACGCCACACGTCCTCGATGCGTCCCTTGATCACGATGCGCGACACGAGCCGTACCGTCTTCGCCTCCGGTCCTGCCATCGGTGCCTCCTCGGGTGGACTGCGATTCGACTGCGGACTGCAGGTCAACCATCTTGCTCGCCCAGAAGCCCGCGTACTCCGTCGTCCAGCGGTCATAGATGAGCTGGATCGGCACGGGGTTGTGAAAGAGCTGGCGGACGCGGCCTTCCTTGAGCGAAATGACGAGGCCCGCATCTTCGAGTTGCCGCAGGTGGTGCATCACGGCGATGCGGCCGATCTCAAAGTGCGCGGAGAGCGCGCCGACGGCGATGCCCGGTTCGGCGCGCAGCAGGTCGAGGATGCGACGGCGCACCGGGTGGCCGAGTGCGTCGAAGACCTCGGCCATATCGTCGAGTGCGGAGACAGGCGTGTCGCTCATATGTCAAAAAATATTGACATATCAGAACTGCGCAAGGCCCCGACGCGCACGTGGCGGTCGGGGCCCTGGGAATCCACTGCCGAAGCGGTCTGGCAATCGAGCCCGCGGCTCGCTTGCCGCCTCAGCCCTCGAGCGTCGCCTCGACCGACATCGGCACGCTCAGCGCCTTCGAGATGATGCAGTTCACCTTCGTCGCCTCGGCGAGCTCGGCGAACTTCTCCTTGCTCAAGCCCGGCACCTGCGCCTTGGTCGTGAGCTTGATGTGCACGATCGCCATCCCGCCGCCGACCTTGTCCATCTGCACCTCGGCCGTCGTGTCCACATAGACGGCGGCGAAGCCGGCCTGCGAAATCCCGAGGTTGAGCGCCATCGAGAAGCAGCCGGCGTGCGCCGCACCGAGGAGCTCCTCGGGATTCGTGCCGGGTGCGCCCTCGAAGCGCGTGCCGAAGGAGTACTTGCCTTCGTAAGCGCCGCTGCCGAGTCGCAGGTGGCCGGCGCCGACCTTGAGTTCGCCTTCCCACTTGGCGTGTGCCTTGCGCGTAATCATCCGTCAGGTCTCCTTGGGTTAAGCCGCTTGAATCGGTAGAACGCGCCGGCTCGGCGCAATGATCCCGCCGCCGATGACGATGCCGTCCGCGTCGTAGAGCACGACGCTCTGGCCCGGCGAGATGGCGTAGGCGGGTTCGTGCAGCGCGACGGCGAAGCCGTGCGCATCGGCGTGCAGCACCGTGCCCGGCACGGGCGTCGCGCGATGGCGGATGCGCACGAAGACCTCGCGGCCCTCGGCGAGGATCTCGCCAGCCAGCCAGTTGGCCTGCGACGCGTGCACACTGCGGCCGAGCAGGGCCTCGCGCGGGCCGATGACCACGGCGCGATCCTCCGGCCGCAGCGCGATGACGTAGAGCGGAATGCCCGAGCCGCCGGGCAGGCCGCGGCGCTGCCCGATGGTGTAGCGCGCGAAGCCCTCGTGTTCGCCGACCACACGCCCGTCCATCGTCACGATCGGACCGCGGGTCAGCGCCGGCGCGTCGGCCGGCAGCTCGCGCTCCAGCACCTTCACGTAGTCGCCGTCGGGCACGAAGCAGATCTCGTGGCTCTCCGGCTTCTCGGCGGTGAGCAGGCCGAGTTCACGCGCGATGGCGCGCGTCTCCGGCTTGGTGAGATGGCCCACGGGCAGCAGCATCCGCGCGACGACCTCGGGTTCGATGCCCCAGAGGAAGTACGTCTGGTCCTTGTTGTCGTCCACGCCGGGGGCGAGCCGGCCGTCCACGACGCGCGCGTAATGCCCGGTGGCGATGAACGGCGCCTCGATGGCGTCCGCCTTGGCCAGCAGGTCGCGGAACTTCGTGAACGTGTTGCAGCGCACGCAAGGGATCGGCGTGCGCCCCGCCGCATACTCGGCGACGAAGTCACTCACCACGTCGCGACCGAACGCGTCCTGCAGGTTGAGGACGTAGTGCGGGATGCCCAGCGATTCGCAGACGCGGCGCGCGTCGTTCACGGAATCGAGCGAGCAGCAGGGGCGGTCGGGCAGGTCGCCGCCGTCCTTGAAGAGCTTCATCGTCACGCCCACGACGTCGTAGCCCTGACGCACGAGGAGGGCGGCGGCGACGGACGAATCGACGCCGCCGCTCATCGCGGCGAGCACGCGGGTGCCCTTCGGCGGCTGGACGGGGGAGGAGGCGGTCACGATACGGAATATACCCGCGGCGCCGCCTCCGCTCTCCCGCGCCGCGCTATCCGTCGTTCAGCGCCTCGAGCGGGTTCACGAAGGCCGCGCGCCGCGCGGGAATCCACGCCGCCACGGCGCTCACGCCGGCCAGCAGCAGCATCGCACCCGCGATGGTCACGGGATCGCTGGGTGCGAGGCCGAAGAGCAGCGCGGCGACGAAGCGCGAGAGCCACCAGCTGGCGAGTCCGCCCGCGACGATCCCGCCGATGACGAGCACGCCGGTGCGCGAGAGGATCTCGCGCACCACGCGCGCCGGCGCCGCGCCGAGCGCGAGGCGGATGCCGATCTCGCCGCGCCGCCGCACCACCGCGTACGCCGTGATGCCGTAGAGTCCGATCGCCGCCAGCAACAGGGCCAACGCCCCGAAGAAGCCCGAGAGCATCGCGACGAGGCGTTCCTGCGCGAGCGCGGCGTGAACATAGTCTGAGAGCGGACGGTAGGAGACCGTCAGTTCCGGATGTACCGTGCGTACCGCATCCGTGAGCTGGGCCTGAAGCGCCTCCAAGTCGTCGCGTGACGTCCGGACCGTGAGGAAGGTGCTGCTACCCTGCGTCGTCTGCTGCCGGTAGGCGCGATACATCACCGGCCCGAAGTCCTCGCGAGGGCTCCGGTACACGGCGTCGCGCACGACGCCGACGATCTCCATACGACGGCCTGGTCGTCCGGGGAAATCCGGCGTGCTGACGATCTGTCCGAGCGGATCCATCCCCTCGAAGTACTTCCGCACGAACGACTCGTTCACCACCGCCACCTCCGGCGTGCCGACGCGATCGTGGCCTTCGATGTCGCGGCCGCGGAGTAGCGTGCTGCCGTACGTGGCGAACCAACCCGGCGTGATGTAGTTGAGGTCCACGATGCGTTCCTCCTCGGGGAGGTCCGGGAGGTGCGCGAACACCACGCCGTCGTTCCAGGTGCTGCCGCTGACCGGCGTGATCACCGAGAGCCCGGCATTCGTCACGCCGGGGACCTCGAGCGCGCGTTGCTGCAGCTCGTCATACAGCGCGGCGCGGCGTTCGGGTTCGACTCCCGTGCGCTGTGTGCTGACGGTGAGCACCAGGGCGCGGTCCGGGACGAAGCCGAGGTCCACGTCCGCGAGCGCCACGAAGGACCGCACGAAGAGTCCCGCGCCCACCACCAGCAGCAGCGACAGCGTCACCTGCGCGACGACGAGCGAGTTGGCGACGACCTTCTGCCGGCCCGACGTGCCGCCGCGCCCCTGGTCCTTGAGCGCGCCCATCGGCGCCGCCGACGCAGCCATCAGCGCTGGCCCGATGCCGAAGAGCAGCGTCGTGCCAGCCGCGACGGCGGTGGTGAAGAGCAGCATCCGGGCATCGAGCCCGACGTCCAGCGCGACCTGCAGGGTGCTCGTCGAGATCTGGCTCACGATGAGCTCGCTCGCCCAGAGCGCCACGAGGAGTCCGAGCGCCGCGCCCGCGACCGAGAGCAGCAGCGTCTCCGCCAGGAGGTCCTGCGCGACGCGCCAGCGCGTGGCGCCGAGCGCGGTGCGCACGGCGAACTCGTGCCGGCGCGCCGATGCACGGGCGAGCATCAGGTTCGCGATGTTGCCGCAGGCGATCAGCAGCGTGAGGCCGACGACGGCCGCGAGCGCCAGCAGCGGTCGTTCGTAGCGCGTGCGCAAGTTGGAAACGCCGGCGGCCGCGGACTCGACCTCGAGCGCGGTGCTCAGGTACTCCGGGAGTCGATCCGGCGGCCAATTGTCGGGGAGGGTCGCTTCGCGGACCGCTGGGCGGACCTGTTCCAGGGCGGCGCTCGCCGCCTCGACCGACTGATCGGCGCGCCGCCGGACGAACACGTTCAACCACCAGGTCGAGCGTCGGTCGAGCGAGCTGTCAGGCCCGCGCACGAGGGGCTCCGTCCCGAGCGGCACCCAGACGTCCATCCCGACGCCGACGTTGTGGCCGAGGAATCCCGGCGGCGCGACGCCGACCACCGTGTAGGTGACGTTCGAGAGCTGCAGCGTCTTGCCGATCACGGCCGGATCGCTGGAGAAGCGTCGCTGCCAGAATCGGTGGCTGATGACGACCACCGGTCCGTGCAGGCCGCCGCCGCGACGGTCATCATCAGGCGTGAAGCCGCGCCCGAGGCGCGGCTGCACGCCGAGCACGTCGAAGTAGCGACCGCTCACGAAGGCGCCGTCGATGGGATCCACCTCGCCGCCGGCATTGCCGTTGAAGCGGTTGAAACCCGCGGCGAAGGCGCCGTCCCAGTTCTCCTGCCGCGCGCGGATCTCTTCCCAGATCGGATTCGTCCAGCTGCGGCGCGCGCCCCCGTCGGGGAGCGCCGATTGCATCACCGCGATGCGGTCCGCGTGCGCGACCGGCAGCGGCTTGAGCAGCAACGCGTCGATGATGGAGAAGATCGCCGTGTTCGCTCCGATGCCGAGCGCGAGCGACAGCAACGCCGCAGCCGTCACGAGCGGCGTGGCGCGCAAGGAACGATAGGCCGTGCGGAGTCTCGACATTGTCGGGTGGGAAGGGGGTCGGAAGGCCCGCGCTTGATGTGACAGTCCCCGGACGCGCAGGGTTGCTCCGCAAGAGCCGCCCGGGTGTCACCAAGAATTGACGCAGATCGTTTGCGCGATTGTGGTCCCGGGCATAGGTTCGGGCTTCACCTCACCCCGGGAGGTCCCGATGCCCCTCACGCCCCGCGCCACGTTGGCGCTGCTCGCGTGCCTCAGCGTCGCCGCGTCCGCCTGCGGCGGAGACCGCATTCGCGGCGAAGAGACGGCCGTGCTGACGTCGCCGCCCAACGTTCCGCCGCCGATCGCGCGCAGGCACGCCACGAAGGTCATCGTGAACCTCGAGGCGCACGAGCAGGTGGCGCGCCTCGCCGACGGCGTGGACTACACGTTCTGGACTTTCGGCGGCACGGTGCCGGGCTCGTTCATCCGCGTGCGCCAGGGCGACGTGGTCGAGTTCCATCTCGCGAACCATCCGTCGAGCAAGAATCCGCACAACATCGACCTGCACGCGGTCACGGGGCCGGGTGGCGGCGCGTCCGCCTCGCTGGTGATTCCCGGTCAGACGGCGACCTTCACCTTCGAGGCGCTCAATCCCGGACTCTACGTGTACCACTGTGCCACGGCACCGGTGGGGATGCACATCGCCAACGGGATGTACGGCCTGATCCTCGTCGAGCCCAAGGAGGGCCTGCCGGCGGTGGATCGCGAGTACTACGTGCAGCAGGGCGAGTTCTACACGCGCGGGGACTTCGGCGTCGCAGGGCATCAGCCCTTCGATATGCAGCGCGCCATCGACGAAGATCCGGCCTACGTGGTGTTCAACGGCGCCGTCGGCGCGCTGATGGGCGAGCAGTCGCTCACGGCCGACGTCGGCGAGACGGTGCGGCTCTTCGTCGGCAACGGCGGCCCGAACCTCGTCTCGAGCTTCCACGTCATCGGCGAGATCTTCGACCGTGTGTACACCGAGGGCGGCACGAAGCACATCAACGAGAACGTGCAGACGACGCTGATTCCCGCCGGCGGTGCGGCGATCGTCGAGTTCAAGCTGGAGACCACGGGCAACTACATCCTCGTGGACCACTCGATCTTCCGCGCATTCAACAAGGGCGCGCTCGGCATCCTCGCCGTCGGCGGCGCAGCGGACAGCGGCGTCTTCTCGGGTCGCCAGTACGAGGGCATCTACCAGCCGGAGGGCGGCGCGATGCAGCGGATGCCCACGGCGGAAGCGCCGGCCGTCCCGGCGGCGAAGACCCGGGCCGAGCAGATCGCGATGGGCGAGCGCGTGTACGCGCAAAACTGCGCGGCCTGCCACCAACCCACGGGCACGGGCCTCGCCGGTGCCTTCCCGCCGCTCGCCGGCTCCGACTATCTCAACGCCGACGTGCGGCGCGCCATCGGCGTCGTGCTGCACGGGCTGTCCGGGCCGGTCACCGTCAACGGGCAGCAATACAACAGCCTGATGCCCGCGCTCTCACTCAGCGACGAGGACGTCGCGAACGTGCTGACCTACGTGTACAGCCAGTGGGGCAACAACGGATCGCGCGTGACGCCGGACCAGGTGCGGGCCGCGCGCGCCGCCGGCGGGCAACGCGTGAATATGGACGCGCACTGAGCGCGTCCTGACGCCGCGATGACGGCGGGCGGGGTGGCTTACGCCACCCCGCTCAGCCCCCGCGCCTTCGCGATCAGCGACGGGAACAGCTCCGCCACGCGGTCCACGTCGGCGGGCGTCGAGAGCGAACCCAACGACATCCGGATCGCCGCCGCGGCGACGTCCGCGCGCACGCCCATCGCGGCGAGCACGTGCGACGGCGTCACGCTCCCGCTCTGGCAGGCCGAGCCGCTCGAACAGGCCACGCCCTGCAGGTCGAGGGCCATCAGCAGCGACTCGGAGTCCGTGCCGGGCACGGAGATGTTGAGGATGTGCGGCGCGCGCGGCGCACCGCGGCCGTGCACGACGGCGTCGGGGATGCGCGCAAGCAGCTTGGCTTCGAGCTCGTCGCGCATCTGCGCCAGCTCGGTCCAGTGCGACTCGCGCTCCTCGACGGCGAGCTCCATCGCCCGCGCCAGCCCGACCGCCGCCGCGACGTTCTCGGTGCCGGGGCGACGCCCGCGGTCCTGCGACCCACCGAAGAACAGCGGCTCCAGCACGGTGCCGCGCCGGATGAAGAACGCCCCGATGCCCTTCGGCGCGCCGAGCTTGTGCCCGCTGACGCTGACGTAGTCGAAGGGAATCGTCTTGGCGTTCACGTCCACCTTGCCGAAGGCCTGCACGGCGTCCGTGTGGAAGAGCGCGCCGGCCGCCTTCGCCTGCTGCGCCAACTCGGCGATCGGCTGGATCACGCCGGTCTCGTTGTTGATCCACATCACCGAGACGAGGGCGGTATCCCCGCTCGTGATCTTGGTGGCCGCGTCGGCGAGATCCACCGTGCCATCGGCCTGCACGCCGAGCATCCGCTCCTCGGCGCCTTCCTTGGCCGCCTGGTGCACGGCCTGCAGCACCGCCTTGTGCTCGATGGGGCTCGTCACGACGGCGCGCTTGCCCTGCGCCTTGAGGATGCGCCAGCCGCCGAGCACGGCGAGGTTGTCGGCCTCGGTGCCTCCGGAGGTGAAGCAGATCTCGTCAGGCGCGGCGCCGAGGCAGCGGGCGATGCGCTCGCGGGCCTCGTCGAGGGCCGCGCGGGCCTCGCGGCCCCAGCGATGCGTCGAGGACGGGTTGCCGAAGCGGGGACCGTAGAACGGCGTCATCGCGTCCAGCACCTCCGGACGGACCGGAGTCGTGGCGGCGTGGTCGAGGTAGATCGGGGTCACGGGGGGCATCGTCGAAATATAGAAAGGTCAGCGCAGGACGTGGCCGTTCGCGACTAAGCGCGGTCGCTCAGGACTCGAGAAACTCGACCTCGTGCAGCCGTCGCGCCGTGGCGTCGAAGAGGAACACGCGGTCCACGCCGAAGACTGCGCAATACTCGCGCAGTTGCCGACGCGTGGCGGGCAGGCGCGGGTCCGCGGCGGCCCCGGTCTTCACCTCCACCAGGAGGCGTTCACCGTCCCGGACAACGATCAGGTCGGCCCGAATGTCATACTCGGCGACGCGCCCGTTGATATGCATCACCGCACGGCGAGCGGCCTGCCGCTCGAGGATCTCGAATCCTTGGGACAGGAGCCAGCGTTCAGCCAGCAGTTCGCCCGCCGCGGCCGTCTCCATACGGATGCCCAGTTGGCGCGCCTTCCACCAGCGGCGCAGCAGCAGCGTGGCGGCCACGAGCAGGGCCGCCGCGAGGACCACCAGCAGCGAAATCACGAGGGGAGAGCGCATTGTGGGCAGATTACCCACGGGGCGGTCAAGGCGGCAGATGGGCCATCTGGACCCCTCTAGGGTAGAAATTCGACACTCTACGCTGCATAGTGCGTAGGGAGACCTAGAGATGCGCCGTCCCGATATCCGCCCCCTGAACGCAGCTGGCGCCGGCAGCCCTGTCGGCGCGGCCATCAGCGCGCTCGCCCACGTGCTCATCGGCGTGGCGCTCGTGGGTGGCCCCATCGCCGGCAAGGCGGTGCTGGACTCCTGGGACGAGCTGCCGGAAGGGCTTCGCTTCCTGGTCCCGCCGCCCAAGGCGCCGCCGACGATCGAGCCCGCCCTCGCCTACACGACCGGCGCCGGCGACGCCGGCACCTCCACGGCAACCGTGGTGCGCGATGACGGCGCCCGCCGCGCCGGCGCGCGGCAGCAGAGCTCCGGCGTCGGCATTGACGCCCCCGTTCCGGCCCTCGACGCCGCCACCGAGGCCGCGGCGATGAACGCGATGCTCGCCAACTCCTTCCAGGTGCTCGAGGTGGACTCGGCGGCGAGCCGCGACCCGGCCAGCGCCGCGCCGCTGTACCCACCGGACCTCGAGGCGCGCGGCGTCGAAGGACACGTCATCATCCGCTTCGTCGTGGATTCGACCGGCGTGGTGGACCTGACGACGCTTCTCACGGTCGAGGCGACGAACGCCGCCTTCGACCGGGCCGTCCGCGACGCGCTGCCGCGGATGAAGTTCCGCCCGGCGATGGTCGGCGACCGACCGGTGCGGCAGCTCGCCGAACAGCTGTTCAAGTTCGAGATCCCGCGCCCCACACCACTGGGCTGAGGTTGTCCGTCACCATTGCGTGACGGAGCGCGC
>CAZYQM010000041.1:466-14176 GCA_964649965.1 uncultured Gemmatimonas sp. | reverse complement strand
TCGCGCGCATCGTCGGCCTCCTCGAACAGGTCGCCGCCGAGACGCTCGCGGCGACGGGCGCGTCGCGCGACGCGCTGCTCGGCGTCGGCATCGGCTCGCCGGGGCCGCTCGACCGCGAGCGCGGCTTGGTGATCTTCACGCCCAACCTCGGCTGGCGCGACTTCCCCCTGCGCGACCGGGTGAGCAGCGCCATCGGCCTGCCGGCGACGCTCGACAACGACGCCAACTGCGCGACGCTGGGCGAGTGGTGGCGCGGCGCCGCGCAAGGCGGGCACAATGTCGTCGGCCTGACGATCGGCACGGGCATCGGCGGCGGGCTGATTCTCGACGGGCGCCTGTACCACGGCGCCAGCGACGTGGCCGGCGAGCTTGGCCATACGACGATCGACTCCACCGGCCGCCGCTGTGGCTGCGGCAACTACGGCTGCCTCGAAGCCTACGCGTCGGGTCCGGCGATCGCCGAGCGCGCACGCGAGGCGCTGGCCGGCGGCGAACCGAGCACGATGCCGCAATTGGTGGGCAGCGACCTGTCGCGACTGACCGCGGCCCTCGTGTACCGGGCGGCCCACGAGGGCGACCGGCTGGCGCTGGAAGTCGTGCGCGAGACGGCGCGCCTGCTCGGCGCCGGCGTGGCAAACCTGCTCAACATCTTCAACCCGGACGTGGTGGTGCTCGCCGGCGGCGTGACGCAGGCGGGCGACGCGCTGTTCGAGCCGATGCGCGCGGAGGTGCGGCGACGCGCGTTCAAGCCGGCGGTGGATGCCTGCCGCATCGTGCCGGGCGCGCTGCAGGGCAAGGCCGGCGTCGTCGGCGCCGTGGCGACCTTCGCGCAGCAGCAGGGGCTGATGTGAGCGCTGCGCCGGCGCGCGCTGGCAAGCGCCGCCTCGGGGTGATCGGCAGCTTCGTCTGGGACGTGATCCACGGCCGGGACCCGCGCGGCGCGCCGGTCGAGGAGTGGGGCGGCATCACCTACGCGCTCTCCGCCTGCGACGCCGCGCTGCCTGACGACTGGGAGCTCGTGCCCATCGCCAAGGTCGGCAGCGATCTCGCGCCGCAGGCGCGGCAGTTCCTGCGGACACTGCGCAGACTCGCGCCGGATGCGCATCCCATCGAGGTGCCCTAC
Source organism: uncultured Gemmatimonas sp. (assembly GCA_964649965.1). Taxonomy (GTDB): domain Bacteria; phylum Gemmatimonadota; class Gemmatimonadetes; order Gemmatimonadales; family Gemmatimonadaceae; genus Pseudogemmatithrix. The sequence continues at coordinate 13,053 of CAZYQM010000041.1, read as the reverse complement.
CGCAACAACCGCGTGGAGCTGCGCTATCACAGCGACGAGCGGCGCAGCGAGGTGCTGAGCGGCGGCGTGCCCGGCTGGACCTGGGCCGGCCTGCAGCCGCTGCTGCGCGACATCGACGCGCTGTACATCAACCTCATCAGCGGCTTCGAGCTGGACCTCGAGACGGCGCAGCTGATCCGTCAGCACTTCAAGGGGCCGATCTACTGCGACCTGCACTCGCTGACGCTGGGACTGGAGCCGGGCGGCCTGCGCACCTGGCGGCAGATCCCCGAGGTCGAGGCCTGGTGCTCCTGCTTCGACGTGCTGCAGGTGAACGAGGACGAGGTCGCGATGCTCGCCGCGGACCCACTGGCGCTGGCCGCGACGGCGCTGGCCAACGGCGTACAGCGCCTCTTCGTGACGATGGGCAGGCGCGGCGTGGTGTACTTCGAGGATGCCGGCGTCGGACGGCCGCTGCGCACGGCGCTGGTGCCGGCCTCCGTGGCGCGCGTGGACGGACCGGGCGATCCCACCGGCTGCGGCGACGTCTGGGGCGCGACCTATTTCTCCCGTGCCGTCGCGGGTGATACCTTAGAGGCTGCGATGCGCCGCGCGATGGATGCGGCGGCGCGCAACGTCGAGCACCGCGGGGCTTCCGGCCTCGCCCACCACCTCCGGGGAGAGCTGCACGCGCCGTGACCGCCGTCATCACCGTACCCGCGTTCCTCGACGAGCAGAGCTTCGAGCAGGTGATCGAGCAGGTGGCGCCCCTGCCCCCTGACGCCAAGCTGCTGGTGGACGCACGGCACACGCGCTTCGCGACGCCCTACGGCCTCACCGGCCTGCTCTGCCTCGCCCAGTCCCGCGCCGAGAAGGCCGACTTCGCGCCGCCCGCCGACGACGAGGTGAAGTCCTACTGGTCGCGCTCGGCGTTCTTCCGCTACGCGGAGGAGCTGTTCACGATGCGCGGCACGGTGCCCAAGGGCCGCAGCCACCAGGATTCGGACACGGTGCTCGAGGTCACGCCGATCGCCAAGAGCGAGGACGTGCACACGGTGGTCGAGCGCGTGAAGGACCGGGCCACGCACATCCTCACGAACAAGCTGCGCCTCGAGACCCGCGCGACGATGGGCTTCACCGTCTCGCTCTCCGAGGCTTGCCAGAACATCGTCGAGCACGCCGGCCGCGGCGGCTGGGTGGGCGTGCAGGTGTACAATTGGGCGAAGCGCCGGGTGGGGCGGCAGGTGGTCGTGATCGCCGTGGCGGACGCGGGCCAGGGCTTCCGGCAGTCGCTCTCGACCACGCGCGTCCGCGCGCTCGCCGGTGACCGCTGGGGAGACGGCGAGGCCCTCGAGGCGGCCGTCACGAACGGCTACAGCCGCCACACGGAGCCCGGCCGCGGCCAGGGCATCCGCGGCATCAAGGGCTACGTGCACCGCCACGACGGTCGCCTGAGCATCCGAAGTGGCACGGCGCGGGTCACGATCGTCCCTCCTTGGGACGACTCCCCGCCGCGCGAAGACGGCCTGCCGGCCTTCGCGGGCGCCCAAGTGCAGATCATCATCCCCGAACGGGCGGAGGGACAGTGACGCCCAACATCGACGTACGGTCCGCGCTGCAGGAGACGGTGGATGCGTCGTACTCGGACCTCGTGACGCGCCGCACCGGGCACTTGGTGCGGACGGTGATCGAACATCGCATCGCCGACCTCGCGGACGGCAGCGTGGCCGTGCTCGACTTCTCACACATCGGCCTGCTCGACCGCTCCTGCGCCGATGAGATCCTCGCGAAGCTGATGCTGCCGCTCACCGCCGACCATCCGTCCAAGGAAGGCTACCTGCTGCTGCGCGGCATCTCCGAGCACCACCTCGAGATCATCGAGGCCGTGCTGGAAGTGCACGAGCTCGCGCTGGTGGTGCAGCTGCCGAGCGCGGAGGTGCGTCTCGTCGGCGCGGTGAGCGAGAAGGAGCGGCGCTGCTGGGAGACGGTGATGCAGCGCGGCGAAGCCTTGGTGGACGCGGTGGCCGAGGAGCTGGGCCTGGCCTGCGAAGCCTGCCAGGAGATGCTGGAGCGCCTGGCGCGCCGTCGCCTGCTGCGCCGCGAGGCCGATCGCTTCGTGCCGCTCGGGGCCGTGGCCTGATGCGGGCCTTCCAGCCGCTGCAGGTGGTGGGCTACGTCGCATCGCGCCGCGGGGACGCCGAGCGCGGCCCGCTCGTGCGCGTGCGCCCCGAGGATGCGCGGATGCGCCTCATCGACGACGGCGAACTCGTCTGGGTGTACGGCCCGCGGCGGCACGAGCTCGCCCCCGTGGTGTATGACGAATCGCTGCCCAAGGGCGGCATCGTCGTCCGCGACCTCGCCGGCGTCGCCATCACCGAGATCGTCAAGCTCGTGAAGATGGATGTGGACCATCGTCCCGTCCTCACCAAGAACCTCGCCTGAGTGCGATGATGCCGAAGTCGAAGAAGCCCTCCCTCGCGACGCTCGCCATCCACGGCGCCCGCGAGGCCCACGCGCACGGCGATGCCGTCGTCGAGCCGCTGGTCCAGAGCGTCAACCACCTGCAGAAGCCGGGCACCGGCGACGGCCTGCTCTACACGCGCTACGGCAACACGCCCAACGCCGCGCGCGTGCAGAAGCGCCTCGCGATGCTAGAGGGCGCCGAGGCCTCGCTGCTGCTCTCGTCGGGGATGGCCGCCACCGCCTGCGCCCTGCTCGCGCTGCTCCGGCCGGGCGACCATCTGCTGTCCTCGAAGTACATCTACGGCGGCACGCATCGCCTCTTCCTCGAAGAGTTCGTGCGGATGGGCATCGACGTGCAGCTCGTGGATCCCTGGGAGACGCGCGTCTGGCGGAAGCACATCCGTAAAGAGACGCGGGCGATCTTCCTCGAGACGCCGGTCAACCCGACCTGCCGCGTGCTCGACCTGCGGCCGATCTCCTTCCTCACGCGCAACTCGGGCATCGCGCTCGTCGTGGACTCGACCTTCGCGAGCCCCGTGAACTTCCGCCCGCTCGAGCACGGCGCCGACGTCGTCATCCACTCGGCCACCAAGTACCTCAACGGCCATCACGACGTGCTGATGGGCGCGGTGCTCGGCTCCGAGCAGTACATCGAGGAAGTGCTCCAGAAGGAGATGCTCTGGGGCCAGACGCCCGACCCTTTCGCCTGCTGGCTGCTCGAACGCGGCTTGAAGACGCTCGACGTGCGCGTGCAGCGCGCCAACGAGTCGGCGATGGCGATCGCCCAGTGGGCGGAGAAGCGCAAGGAAATCGTGCAGGTGCACTATCCGGGGCTCAAGTCGCACCCGGACCACGAGGTGGCCAAGGACGTGCTCGACGGCTTCGGCGGGATGCTCGCGCTGGAGCTGAAGGGCGGCGGCAAGGCGGCGGACCGTTTCCTCAAGCGCCTCAAACTCGTCACTCACGCACCGTCCCTCGGCGGAGTGGACACGCTGGTGAGCGAGCCGCGCTTCACCTCGCACGCCAAGATGACGCCCGCCGGACGCGCGGCCATCGGCATCCCCGATGGTTTCCTGCGCTTCAGCATCGGGCTCGAGTCGGTGGATGACCTCATCGCCGATCTTGAGCAGGCCCTCAAGTAAGCGATGATCCGATTCACCAAGGTCTCCAAGCAGTATCCGCGCGGCGGTCCGGCGCTCGAGGATGTCTCGTTCTCCCTGCGGCGCGGCGAGTTCGCCTTCCTCACCGGGCCCTCGGGCGCCGGCAAGAGCACGATCCTCAAGCTGATCTACGTGGCCGAGCGCCCGACGAGCGGCGAGGTGCGCGTGGACGGCAAGAGCTCGGTGACGCTGTCCCGCCGCGAGATCCCGCAGCTGCGGCGCCGGATCGGCGTGGTGTTCCAGGACTTCCGCCTGCTCGATGACCGCACGGCCGAGCAGAACGTGGCCTTCGCGCTCGAGGTGACTGGCACGCCGGCTGCCCAGGTGGCGCCGCGCGTGGCCCGCGCGCTCACGCAGGTGGGCCTCGCGAGCAAGGCCACCGCCCTCCCGCACGAACTCTCCGGCGGCGAACAGCAGCGCGTCGCCATCGCCCGCGCGCTGGTGAACGACCCGCTGGTGCTGCTCGCCGACGAGCCCACGGGCAACCTCGATGACCGCTCGTCGCGCGGCATCTTCCAGTTGCTGCGCGACATCAACGCGTCCGGCACGGCCGTGCTGATGGCCTCGCACGACCTCTCGCTGGTGCGCGACGCCGGCTTCCGCACGCTGGAGATCAACCGCGGGCGCCTCGTCTTCGACTCCGCCGCCGACGACCCGGGGGCCGCCGGATGAGACTGGCCTTCCGTGAAGCGATGCGCGCCTTCGAGCGCGCGCCGATGCTGAGCGCGCTGTCGGTGACGACGATCGCGTTCTCGCTGTTCGCCTTCGGGCTGTTCGGCCTCGTGGCGCTCAACCTGCGCCAGGCGCTGCAGCAGGTGGAGGACCGCGTGGAGGTGCGCGGCTTCGTCGCCGCCGGCACGCCGCCCGAGGCGGCCAGCGCCGCCGTGGACGACGTGTCGCTGTTCCCCGAGGTCGGGCAGGTGCGCCTCGTGACGGAGTCGCAGGCGCTGGAACGCGCGCGCCGCGAGCTGCGCGAGTTCTCCGACGTGTTCGAGGAAGGCCTGCTGCCGTCGAGCATCGAGGTGCGGCTCAAGCCGGGCTTCCGCGATCCCGAGACGGTCGCCCGCGTGGCCAAGCGGCTCGAGAACTACGACTTCATCGACGACGTGCGCTACGGCGAGGAGTGGGTGCAGAACCTCTATCGCCTGCGCAACATCGCCACCGGCGCCGGCATCGCGCTGGGCATCACCTTCGCGCTGGTGGCGATCATCATCATCGGCTCGACGATCCGGATGGCCGTGCTCGCGCGCAGCCGCGAGATCGCGATTATGCGCCTCGTCGGCGCGACCGACGGCTTCATCCGCGCACCGTTCCTCATCGAGGGCGCCATCAAGGGCACGATGGGCGGCGTCCTCGCGCTCGTGCTCACCTGGGTCGCCGTGCAGGTCTCGGGCCGCTGGGTGATGCAGGTGCAGTTCTTCGACACCCCGCTCGCGCTGGCCGGCATCGTCGCCGGCGCCGGCATCGGGCTGCTCGGCAGTTCGCTGTCCGTCGGGCGGCACCTGAGGAAGGTCTGACGGTGGACGGGGGACGGGGAACGCGCGCTCCCGCCTCGCGGCGCTGGTGCGTGGCAGCCGTCGCCGTCGCGAGCCTGGCGCTCGGGCCGTCCACCCGCGTGCACGCGCAGGCTCGTCCCCAACGCCCCACCCTGCCGCCCTCCGCGCAGCAGAGCGCCGAGCGCATCCGTGAACAGCAGCTCGAACTCGAGCGCCTCCGCCAGGAGCGCCGCACGCTCGAGCAGCGGATGGCCGATTACCGCCGCAACGCGCAGAACGTGTCCGCCGAGCGGCAGAACCTCGAGCGCCAGGCGCAGGCCACCGCGCGCGTCGTACGCTCGCTCGACTCCCAGCTCGGCACGCTCTACAACGAGGTCGAGAACATCAACGCCTCGCTGGTGCGCTCGCAGGACGAGCTGATGATCAAGCGCGCCATCCTCACCAGGCGCGTGCAGGAGATCTACAAGCGCGGCCCGCTCTACACGCTCGAGGCGCTGCTCTCGGCGGAGAGCTTCGGGTCGCTGGTGGCCCGCTACAAGTACCTGCACCTCGTCGCCCGGCGCGACCAGGCGCTGCTCGATCGCGTCGAGCAGCTGAACCGCCAGGTCGCCGAGCAGCGCGCGATGCTGGTGCGCCTGCAGGGCGACGTGGAGATGAACCGCCGCGAGAAGGCCGAGGAGGAGGCGCGGCTGCGGCGGCTCGAACTGCAGCGAGGACGCACACTCGCGCAGATCGAAGCCCAGCAGCGCGCCGCCCAGCAGCGCCTCACCCAGATCGCGCGCGACGAACAGCGGCTCACCAACGTGATCACCGCGCTCGAGGAATCCCGCCGCCGCGCCGAGGCGGCGGCGACGCGCGCCGGCGCGGCACCGAGTGCCAGCGCCATCACCACCGCCGACCTCGGACGCCTCGACTGGCCCGTGGACGGCAGCATCGTGTACCGCTACGGCCGCGTCGTCAACCCGAACAACACCAGCATCACCTGGAACGGCATCGGCATCGCCGCGCCTGCCGGCACGCCGGTGAAGGCCATCGCCGACGGCGAGGTGGTGTTCGCTGAGCAGGCGGGCACCTACGGCCTGACGATGATCGTGCAGCACGGTGGCGGCGCCTACTCGATGTACGCCTCGCTGCAAGAGATCCACGTCCGCCGCGGCGGCAAGGTGACGAAGGGCCAGACCATCGGCACCGTGGGGCAGGCCGACCCCGACCTGCCGCCGCGCCTGCACTTCGAGATCCGGCCCAACGGCGGACGGGCCGTGGATCCGCTCGACTGGCTACGGCGTCAGTCGCGCTGATCGACCACCGTCGGCGCGGCAACCGCCGTCACCGTAATCGGCACCCCGAAGGCGCCGAAGTCCGTGTGGCTCTCCTCGATGTGGAACAGCGACACCTGGATGTTGTAGGTCCCGGGCGTCGCGCTCGTGGACAGCAGCGTGCCGCCGAACGAGCCGACCCGCGAGAAGGTCAACTCCGGCGGCGTGGTGATGTTCACCTGATAGTCATCGGCGTGCTCCGCGAGGGCCTCGGCCATATCGGCATCGAGGAACACCACGCTCACGGTCTCCTCGGACAGCGCTTCCATACTGATCGGTCCGCCGGTAATCGCGCCGGTGGAGTTGACCGTGACGGTCGTCCCGCCGACGGTCACCTGCATAAACTCGACCTCGGCCTCGTGCCCGATCTCGTCCTCGAGGCAGGCAGTGGTGGCGAGCGCGGCGACCAACAACACGGCCGCGCGACGGAACGTCCGGAACTGACGCATCATCTTCGACTTCTCCAGCGAATGGTGTGGCAGTGGCGACGGCCCCGTGGCGGGTCCGTCAGGAATATGAATGCGCGATCAGAACTGCACCCGATACAGCAGCGCGATGTTGCGCCCCGCCTCGGGGATGATGTCCTTCGTCCGCGAGAGGTGTTCGCGGACCTCGGCGTCGAACAGGTTGTCCACGCGCAGCGTGAGGCTGTGCAGGCGCGAGCCGACGACGAAGCGCCGCGCGACGCTCAGGTCGGCGGTGGCGTACGCGGGCGTCTCGGTCTCGAAGTCGCCGAGCAGGGTCTGCCGCGCCGAGAGCCGCAGGCCTCCGCCCAACGACCACTGCGGCGTCTCGTGGCGCAGCCCCACGCGTCCGTTGAGCGGTGGCATCAGCGGCAGGTAGCGCGACTCGAGACGGTCGGGCTCGCCATCGGTGCCGGGAATCGTGTCCCGCGAGCCGGCGATCGTGCCGCGCACGTAGCTCGCCGTCGCCTCGAGCACGAGATGCTCCACCAACGTCAGCTCGAGTTCGCCCTCGGCGCCGACCAGCGTCGCGTCCTCGTTGGTGTACTGGAACTTCCAACGCTCGCCGACGCGGCCGAGCTCGCCGGTGTTCCGCGGAAACAAGTACCCCTGCATCCGATTGGCGAAGCCGGCGATCTCGGCGCGCAGGCGAACCCGGTCCACGCGCAGGAAGACGTCCGCACCGAGACCGGTCTCCTGGTCGTTGCGCGGATCGCCGACGTCATACGAGTAGGCGGCGAGATGCGGCCCGTCCGAGTACAGCTCGTTGAAGTCCGGCGTGCGGTACGAGCGGCTGAGGCTGGCGCCGAGCCGGATGCCGTTGGGCCAGCTGTAGATGGCGCCGAGCGAGGCGCTGAGCGCGCCGAAGGTGCGCGGCACGACCGGCAACGTGTCGTCCTTCACGATGATGTTGCGGTCCTCGAGCGGCACGAAGCGGGCGATGTCGTAGCGCAGGCCGGCCTGTGCGCGCAGCGGCCCCGATCCGAACTCCTCGACCACGAAGCCCGCCAACGACCAATCCGCCGTCCGCGTCGCACGGATCGCGCCCGAGGGATCGATGTCGCGGTACTGCGCGCGCAGGCCCACGACTCCGCCCTCGGCCACGCCCGTGTGCGCGTGACGCGCGACCAGCTCGAAGGCGCCCATCATCTGCTTGAAGCCCGTGGCGACGTCGCCTCCCGATGTCAGCTCCTGGTGCTGGTAGCCGGTGAACGTGGCCGTCGCCTTCACGCTCTCGAAGCGTGATTCGCGCGGATGCCAGTCAGTCTCGCTGCGCAGCGTGTGCCGCAGCATCCGGATGTCCACGCCGCCTGGGTGCGCGCCGACGAAGCCGCCGGGGATGCCGTACTCATTTCCATAGAAGCGATAGCTGAGGCCGCTGTACCCCCAATCGCCGACCTTCGAGACGCCGACCGCAGCGCCGGCGCTCGCGACACCCGTGTTGACCAGCCGACCGACCGGCGTCCGCAGGTCACCGGCGAAGCGACCGCTGGCCTCGGTCCGCACGGCGAGACCGGCGAGCGGGAACTCCGCGTAGCCGCCGACCGTGCCGCCGTCGTTCACCGAACTCGCCTGCACGCTCAGGCCGCCGTGCAGGTGGTCTAGCGCGAGGGCCGGCACTTCCTGGCGGATCACGTTCACGACGCCGCCCAGCGCGCTCGAGCCGTACAACAAGGACATCGGCCCGCGCACCACTTCCATCTTCCGCGCCGTCACGGCTTCGACGGCAACGGCGTGGTCCATCGAGGAACTCGAGAGGTCGCCCGGGCGCTGTCCGTCCTCGAGCAGCAGCACGCGGTCGCCGCTGAGTCCGCGGATCACCGGACGCGCCGTCGCCGGCCCCATCGAAGCCAGCGCCACGCCCGGCGTGCCGCGGATCGTCGCCGCGACGGTGCCATCGAGCACGCGGTCGAGCTTGGCGTCCGTCAGCACGTTGGCCGGACTGATCGCGTCGGCCGCGCCGCGCTCGGAGACCTGGCCCGTCACTACTGTCGCGCCGAGTTGCAGCGGCGAGGCAGTCATCGTGAGCCGCAGGGAGTCCATTCCGATGCGCACCTCGACCACCCGGGTCAAGCTGCGGTAGCCGATGCGCTGGACCGTGAGCTGATACTGCCCCGGCAGGACGGCCCCGAGCGTGAAGGTCCCGTCCTCGTGGCTGCGTGCCTCGCGGTGGATCTCGACGAGACGGATGGCCGCCGCGGCCAACGGGGCGCCCGAGGCCGCATCGGTGATGCGGCCCACGAGCGGCACCGTCTGGGCGCCCAGCGTGCCGAGTGCAATGAATGACGCCGCGGCCACGAACGCCGCGCGCATCGCCAGGGTCTGGCGAGTCATAGGATCATCGGTTGAGATGAGGGGGCGGGCACCGGTTCGGTGCCCGCGAAACCACTGTGCCGCGCAGCCTCAGGCGCGCGACGTTCGACTCAACCGAGGGCCGGTGGGGCTCGGGAGGCGTTGCCGTCCAGGAAGGCGAGACCGCCCGGCAGCGTCAGGGCATCGACCGGCGGCAACGACTGGCGGGAGACCGCGGGGATCCCATAGGCGCCGGCGTCGCTCGCGACGGCCCGCAGGCCGTGGGCGAACTGGCAGAGGTCGCAGGACGCGTGGTGCGAGGCCGGGCAGTGGCCGCCCTCGGCGTCCTCGATGTGCACCACGACGGCGTCGCTGTGGTCGGCAAGGCCGTCCGCCACGGGGAGGGCCGCCACGGTGAACACGTGCAGCAGCAGGAACAGTCCCGCCAGCACGCGCGCCAACGGCCCCCGCGCGAGGCGGCGGCGGTCCGGCAGGGCGGCGGCGTGGGAGGGCATCGAAAGAATGGCTAGCGAGGGTCGGCCGCCTTCACAACCCCGAAGTCCTCCAAGGGGTTCCACCCCAAGCTCTTACGGCGACCCTCCGACCCCCCATCCGGCCCTCGGATCCGCTAGATTGCTTCGGATGAAGCGAGAGGACGCCCTCGATTACCACGCCCGCGGACGACCCGGCAAGATCGCCGTCGTCCCCACCAAGCCCCTCACCAACCAGCGCGACCTAGCGCTGGCGTACTCGCCAGGGGTCGCCGAGCCCTGCCTGGAGATCAAGGGCAACCCGGACGACGCCTACAAGTACACGGCGAAGGGCAACCTCGTCGCCGTCGTCACCAACGGCACGGCCGTGCTCGGCCTCGGCAACATCGGGGCGCTGGCCGGCAAGCCGGTGATGGAAGGCAAGGGCAATCTCTTCAAGCAGTTCGCGGACCTCGACGTGTTCGACCTCGAGGTCGGCTCCGAGAATCCCGACGACGTCATCAAGTTCTGCCAGCTCCTCGAGCCCACGGTGGGCGGCATCAACCTCGAGGACATCAAGGCGCCGGACTGCTTCTACATCGAAGAGACGCTGCGGAAGACGATGCACATCCCCGTCTTCCACGACGACCAGCACGGCACGGCGATCATCTCCGGCGCGGCGCTGCTCAACGCCATCGAGGTGAGCGGCAAGGACATCGCGACGGTGCAGGTCGTGTTCTCGGGCGCCGGCGCGGCGGCCATCTCGACGGCCGAGCACTATGTGCGCTTGGGTGTGAAGCGCGAGCACATCACGATGTGCGACCGCAAGGGCGTGATCTACGAGGGCCGCAAGGAGGATATGGACCCGTACAAGGCGCGCTTCGCCGGACAGTCGAAGGCGCGCACGATCGCCGAGGCGCTCGACGGTGCCGACGTGTTCGTCGGGCTGTCGGCGGCCGGTGCGGTCACGGGGGAGATGGTCGCCAAGATGGCCCCGAATCCGATCATCTTCGCGCTGGCGAATCCCGTGCCGGAGATCCTGCCGGACGAAGTGCGCGCGGTGCGCAGCGACGCGATCATCGCCACGGGCCGCTCCGACTATCCGAACCAGGTCAACAACGTCCTCGGCTTCCCGTTCATCTTCCGCGGCGCGCTGGATGCCCGCGCGACGCAGATCAACGAGGAGATGAAGATGGCGGCGACGCGCGCCCTCGCGCAGCTCGCCAAGGAAGACGTGCCGGAGTCGGTGAGTGCGCTCTACGGCCTGACGAACGTGAAGTTCGGGCCGGAGTACCTGATTCCCTTCCCCTTCGACCCGCGGGCGCTGCTCACCGTCGCGCCCGCGGTGGCCTGGGCGGCGGTGGCCAGCGGCGTGGCCCGCGAGTTCATCGAGCTCGAGACCTACCGCGACCAGCTCGAGGCGCGGCTGGGGCGCGCGCGCGGCATTATGCGCGGGCTCGCGACCCGCGCGCAGCGTGAGCCCAAGCGCGTCGTGTTCCCCGAAGGCGAGGATCCGAAGATCATCCGCGCGGCGCAGATCCTCGCCGACGACGGCATCGCCGTCCCGATCCTGCTCGGGCGCAAGGACCGCGTCCGCGCGACGGCCGAGGAACTCGGCATCTCGCTCGACCTGATCCAAGTCGAGGAGCCGGGCACCAGCGCCAACCGCGACCGCTACGCGCAGTTCCTGTGGCAGAGGCGCCAGCGCAAAGGCCTTTCGCTGGTGGAAGCGAACCAGCGCATCGTGCGCGCGTCGAGCTTCGGCTCCGTGATGGTCGCGATGGGCGATGCCGACGCGCTCGTCGGCGGCCTCGGCAAGCACTACCCCGAGACGATCCGGCCGGCGCTGGAGATCATCGGCGCGGACCGGCGCCACGGCCTCGTGAGCGGCCTGTATATGCTGGTCTTCGAGAAGCACGTGGTGTTCTTCGGCGACACGACGGTGAATATCGAGCCGACGGCCGAGCAGCTGGCGCAGATCGCCTGGAGCGCGGCCGGACTCGCCCGCACCTTCGGCATCTCGCCGCGCATCGCGATGCTCTCGTTCTCCAACTTCGGCTCGGTGCGGCACCCCGAGGCGGAGAAGGTGGCCGAGGCGGTGTCGATGCTGCGCCTGCGGGACCCGTCGCTGGTCGTCGACGGCGAAATGCAGGCCGACACCGCGTTCAGCGCCGACATCCTCACCACGCGTTTCCCGTTCGCCGCGCTGAAGGATGCGGCGAACGTGCTGATCTTCCCCAATCTCAGCGCGGGGAACATCTCGTATAAATTGCTTACGCAGCTGGGCGGGGCCACGGCGATCGGCCCCATCCTCGTCGGAATGCAACACCCCGTCCACGTGCTGGAACAGGGCGCCGACGTGCAGGAGATCGTCAATATGGCCGCGGTTGCCGTCATCGACGCGCAGCAGCGCTCCCGTCCCACCACCTGACATTCCAATGACCTCTGCTTCCGCTCCCGTGCGCGAGAGCTCGACCGGACTCGGCGCCCAGGGCCTCAAGCCCGCTGGTACGCTCCACTGGAACCTCGAGGCACCCGACCTCGTGCAGGCCGCCATCCGGAAGAGTGAGGGCGAGCTGGCCCATATGGGCCCCTTCGTCGCCGTCACCACGCCCCACACTGGCCGCTCGCCCAACGACAAGTTCGTCGTCAAGGAGCCGAGCACCGAGAAGGACGTCGACTGGGGCAAGGTGAACCAGCCCATCAGTGAGGCGCACTACGAGGCGCTGCTCGCCGACGTGCAGGCCTACCTGAACCAGCAGGGCGAGCTGTTCGTGCAGGACCTGTACTGCGGCGCCGACGCGGCGTACCGCCTCTCCTGCCGCTACGTCACGCCCAACGCGTGGCACGCGAACTTCGTGCGGAATATGTTCATCCGCCCGGACGTGAGCGAGCTGGCGAGCTTCGCGCCGAACTTCTCGATCCTGCACGCGCCGGAGTACCAGGC
>CAZYQM010000041.1:0-456 GCA_964649965.1 uncultured Gemmatimonas sp. | reverse complement strand
CAGGCCGACCCGGCCAAGCACGGCACGCGCACGGGCACCTTCATCGTGCTCAACCTCGCCAAGCGCACGATCCTCATCGGCGGCACGCGCTACGCGGGCGAGCTCAAGAAGTCGATGTTCACCGTGATGAACTACATGCTCCCCAAGCAGGGCGTCCTCTCGATGCACTGCTCGGCGAACATCGGCCCGGCCGGTGATACGGCCCTGTTCTTCGGCCTCTCCGGCACCGGCAAGACCACGCTCTCCGCGGACCCCGAGCGCGGCCTGATCGGCGACGACGAGCACGGCTGGAGCGAGAACGGCACGTTCAACTTCGAAGGCGGCTGCTACGCCAAGGTCATCAACCTCTCGAAGGACCAGGAGCCCGACATCTACGCCACGACCGAGATGTTCGGCACCATCCTCGAGAACGTCGTCCTCGAGCCCGGGACGAAGAAGGTGGACTTCTCCAACCAG
>CAZYQM010000040.1:6875-14250 GCA_964649965.1 uncultured Gemmatimonas sp. | reverse complement strand
CGCTCGGCGTGCCGCACGATGATCACGATGGTCGGCTCCTCGTGCGGGGCCGCCTGGCCCGGCGCGTGATGCGCCGGATCGTGCTGCTGCGCGGCGAGGGCCGCCGGAATCGCGAGAGCGAGGAGCGAACGGAAGATCAGGCGCATCGGGATCTCAGGCCGGAGTGAGGTTGCCACGGAATACAAAGTACACGGCGCCGAGCAAGCAGAGCGATGCCCACAAGAAATCGAGCTTGAGCGGCTGCTTCATATACAGCACCGCGAACGGAATGAACACCGTCAAGGTGATGACTTCCTGCAGCATCTTGAGCTGGCCCAGCGACAGCACCGTGAAGCCGATGCGGTTGGCGGGGACCTGCAGCAGGTACTCGAAGAGGGCGATGCCCCAACTGATGAGGGCGGCGACGTACCAAGCGCGATGCGGGAGGTTCTTGAGGTGCCCGTACCACGCGAAGGTCATAAACGCGTTGGAGGCGACGAGCAGCAGGGTCGTGCGGAGCACGGCGGACGACATAGTGGGGTGCTGCGCGAGCTGTGGGTAAAGGGGACTTCGGGAGGCAGAATTCTACCGCCTCACGCGTTTGTCGGCTCCGCCACACCCGAGACGCCCGCACGGCGCCGCCAGCGCCAGAACTTCAGCCAGCCCCACACGCGCCACTCCCGCCACCGCCCCTTCGGTCGCCGACGGCGACCCTGGCCGCCACGCACCTTCGCCAGCAGCGCCGGCAAGATCAGCATCGCACCGATCGTCCCCGCCACCGTGCCGCCCGCCGTCGCCAGCGCGATCGCCCCGAACAACGTCGTCGCGCTCGTCCCCACCGCCAGCGGGATCAGCGACGCGATCGTCGTCAGCGTCACCATCACGATCATCCCCGAGCGATCCAGCGCGGCGTGATACACCTGCCCCGCGCGCAGCTTGCCGCCGCTCTTCCGCCGCCGCTCCAACGCGGCGTCCACCAGCAGGATGCTCTGGTTCACCGCCAATCCCACCACGAGGATCACGCCAACCGCGGCCTCGCGCGTGAACGCCGCGTCCGCCCACCAGAACGACGCCACGACGCCAGCCAGCGCGATCGGCAGCGACAGGAACACCATCGCCGCGCCCCAGGTGGAGTCGAACACCATCGCCACGGCGAGGATCACCAGCGTCACGCCGATGGCGAACACCAGCCACAGCCCCTTCTGGCTCGTGTCCTGGTTGTTCTGGAAGAAGTTCTGGTCCTCCACCGTGAAGCCGGGCGGCACGCTGATGCTCTTCATAAACGCATCGTGCGTGCGCTGCGCGAGCCGGTTCGGCCCGCGGAACTCATAGGCCACCACGCGCAGGTAGCGCTGATCCTCGCGCGTCACGGTCGCGAGTTGCTCCTGCTCCGAGACTACCGAAAGATCCGCGATGCGCGCGGGCGTTCCCGTCGCCGTCGGCACCAGCGCGTCGCGCAATTGGTCCAGCGTGCGCTCGCGCGCGCCGGCGGTCTTCACGCTCACGGGAATCTCCTCGCCGCCGATCTCCAACCGCTGACCGCCCACGGGCCCGCGCACCTCGCGCGCCACCGCACCGGTGAACGACGCCGCCGTCACGCCGTAGCGCGCCAACACGTCGCGGTCGGGGTCCAGCGTGATCGCGAACGCCTTGTCGCCGCCGTAGAAGCTGCCGCTGGTCACGGTCGCGTTGCGCACGCGCGTGATGTTCTCGAGGCGTCCGCGGATGTCCTCGGCCAACTCGGCCACCGCGGAGTACGAGTAGCCCAGCACGCGAATGCGGAAGTTCGCGCTCGACCCGCCGCCGCCGCCCGAACTGAACGCCGGGCCCTGCCCCGCCACGAAGATGTTCGCGCCGCCCACGTACACCGCGCGCGCCGTCAGGGCTTCCTGCACCTCGAGCGGGATCGCCGTCGCCTCGGCCTCGGGCTTGAAGCTCACGCGCATCCCCGCACCGAAGATGCCGGAACTCTGCGATACCACTTCCTCGATGCCATCGCGGCCCACCACCACGGCTTCCATCTCGCGCATCGCGGCATCCAGCGACGCCGGATCCGAGCCGCGCGGAAAGGTGATGCTCACCTGCACGTAGTTGCGCTGGAATCCGAAGCCGCTGAACGAGAAACGCGGAATCTTCTTCACGAACACCCAGCCCAGCCCGCTCACCGTCGCCAGCGTGAGCACGAGGGTCACGTAGCGCCAGCGCAGAGTCTTCTTGAGCGCCCACCCGTAGATGCGCTGCGCGCGCGGCCAGTGCGTCTCCTTGAGCCCGTGGCCCGCCGCCAACGCCGGCACCATCACCAGCGCGGAGATCACCGACCAGAACAGGCCCAGCGTGAATGCCGCCGCGAACGGGAAGAACGCCGCGCGGGCATTGCCCTGCAGGTACAGGAACGGGAACAGCACCACCGCCGTCGTCAGCGTCGCGCCCACGACGGCCGGCACCATTCGCGCCGCCACCTGCGCCCGGCCTTCCTGCGTGTCCGGCGCGCTGCGCAGCCGCTCCACCACCACGAGCCCGTTCTGCACCAGCACGCCGATGCCCATCCCGAGGCCGGCGAGCGTCAGCATATTCGCGGGGATCTCGAGCAGGAACAGACCCAGCGCCGTGCCGGCAATCGCCACCGCCGCCGAGCCCATCACCAGCGCCACCGCGCGCCAGTTCCGCAGCGCGACGATCAGCACCAGCGCCACCGACGCGAAGGCGATCGCCCCACGCCGCAGCAAGTCGTTGAGCTGACGCTCGAGCTCCACCGACTCGTCCGCCGTGACGCGCCACGTGATGCCCGGCGGCAACTCGGCCGTCACCTGCCGCATCGCCTCGCGCACGGCCTTCGCCGTCTTGATCGCGTCGGCACCGGCTTCGCGCGTGACCGTCATCGCCAGCGCGGTGTTGCCATTCACGCGGAAGAACATCCCGCGCGTATCCTCCTCGGGCCGCACCTCGGCCAAGTCGCCCAGCCGAAACACGCGACCACCGCGCCCGCGGATCGGCAGGTCGTTCAATTCATCGAGCGCATCCGGCTGGTCGCGCAGCACCACCTCGCGGCGGCTCGCGCCCAGCCGCTCCGTGCCGAGCGCCGCCACCACGCGGCTTTCGCGCACCGCGTTCGACAGCGCCTGCGGGTCCACACCCACCTGCCGGAGCAGCAATGGGTCGTAGCTCACGCTCGCGCCGAACTCCGTGCCGCCCTGCACGCTCACCGCACTCACGCCGCCCACCGCGCTCAGTCGCGGGTTCAGCACGTCGTTGGCGATGCGTTGCAACGCGCCCGGCGTGTACGGGCCGTTGAGCAACACGCGCAGCAACGGCGGCTCCTGCAGTGCCTCCGGCACCAGGTTGCCCACGTACGGCTGCGTCGCACCGAGCGGGAACTCCCCGCGCAGCAACTCCAGCCGCTCGAGGATCGCCAGGCGCGTCATCTGCACGTTGGCCTTCGGATCCAGCTCCACCGTGATGCTCGACGTGCCGTCGCGCGATGTGCTGGACGTCTTGCGCACGCCGCGCACGCCCTGCACCGCCGCTTCCACCGGCGACGCGATGTACATCTCCACCAGCTCCGCCGAGGCGCCCTGCCAAGTCGCCGACACCTGCAGGCGCGGCAACTCCACCGTCGTCCGCGTCGCCAACGCCAGCCGCGTGAACGAGACGGCGCCGCCGAGGCAGATCGCGACGGCCGCGGCCCAGACGACCGCAGGCCGCGTCACGGCAAAGCGAATCATTGGCGGAGCCCCTGCGCGGACGACGTCACGCCTGCGCCTCTTCCGCAAACGCCTCGCGCGCCGACGCCTGCTGCGCCCGCCGCTCCTGCCACCCTTCCAGCTGCGCATACGCCACCGGCAGCAAGAAGAACGTCACCACCTGCGCGCTGATCGCACCGCCGATCACCGCCGCCGCCAGCGGCTGGTATAGCGCACCCCCAGAGCCCCATCCGAACACCAGCGGCAGCACGCCGAAGATCGTCGTCAGCGACGTCATCGTGATCGCCCGCAGGCGCTGGCGCCCGCCGAGCAGCACCGCGTCGTGGATCGAATGCCCGTCCTCACGGAAGCGGCGGATCGCGTCGAGCTTCACCACCGCTTCGTTGTCGGCCATACCGATCATCACCACGATGCCGATCAACGACACGGCGTTGATGCTCTGCCCCGTCATCCACAGCAGCACGAAGCCGCCCGCCGCGGCCAGCGGAACGGTGATCATCACCACCAGCGGAATCGTGAACGAGGCGAACTCACCCGCCAGCACGAGGAACACCAGCGCCACGGACAGCAGCGCCACCAGCGCCAACTGCTCCGTCGTACGCTGCTGTTCCACATCGGCGCCGGTCACGGCCCACGTAAGCCCCGCTGGCGGCGTCAGCTCGGCCAACTGCGCCTGCACGTCCTCGCTGGCCTTCGCCGTGCCGCCTTCCTCGATGAGCCCCTCGACGATGCTCACCGGACGCTGGTTCACGCGCACCACTTCGATCGGCGCACGCACTTCCTGCCAAGTCACCAACTGGCTGAGCGGCACGCCGTTCACTGGCGTCGCCAGCGCCACCTGCAGGTCTTCGTTGGCATTGCCGGCAAAGCGCACGCGAATCGGCGTGCGACGGTCCGTCTCGCGTAGTTCGCTCGCGCCCACGCCACCCAAGCCGCCCTGCAGCGCGCGCTGCACCGTCTGCACGGGAATCCCGCGCTCGGCCAGACGCTCGCGCTCCAACTGCACCTCGATCTGCGGCTGCGTGCTGGCGTAGGCATCGCGCACATCGCTCAGCGTCGGCAGCGCGGCCAGCCGACGCCGCACCGAGTCCGCCCACGCGCGGCTCTCAGGCAGCGAACGCGCGCTGACTTCCACGCGCACCAAGCGGCCTTCGCGACCGATCAGCGAGCCGAACTCACTCTGCCCCGCGAGGTCCAGCGCCAGCAATCCGCCTTCGGCGAGATCCGGCACCGCGTCGCGGAGTTGCTGCGCGAACGCCGCCGCCGGGGCGCCGTCGGGAATCGGGACCAGCAACTGCGCGGTCGCCGAGGTGCCCGGTTCCGCGCCGGAGAGCACTTCCTCGTCCGTCGCGATGCCGACACGCGAATAGATGCCCGTCGAGCCCAGCGCCTTCGCCGCCGCCTCGATGCGCGCCACCTGGCGCGTCGTCTCCTCGATGGCCGTGCCTTCCGGCAACTGCACCGCCGCGACGACGATGCCCTCGTCCACCTGCGGCAGGATCTCCTTCGGCAGCTTCCAGAAGGAGACGACCATCACGCCGACGATGCCGACGCCCAGGCCAAGCATCGCCAGCGGATTCTTGAGCGACCACTCCATCCCGTGCTCATAGACGTTGGCGCAGCGCTCGCCGAAGGCCAGCAGCTTCGCTTCCGTCGGGCCGGGCACGCGCTCGGCCTTCGCGCGTGCGCGTGCCGCGAACTTCCGCCGCCCGACGATCATCACCGGCATCAGCGTCAGCGCGAGGAGCAGCGAACCGCCGGTCGAAAGCACCACCGCCAACGACAGGTCGCGGAACAGCGCAGCCGCGAGGCCCTTCACGAAGATGATCGGCCCGAACACCAGCAACGTGGTGAGCGTGCCGGCGAACAGCGGCCCGGCGACTTCCTCCGTCGCGACGATCGCCGCTTCGTCCAGCGGCAGGTCGGTCTCTTCCATCTTGCGGCCCGTCGCGTCGGCCACGACGATCGCGTTGTCCACCAGCAGGCCCACGCCCAGCGCGAGGCCGCCCAGCGACAGCACGTTCACCGTCACGTCGAAGAGCTGCAGGAACACCAGCGCCATCATCACCGAGAGCGGCAGGATCACCGCGATCGCCACGCTCGAGCGCCAGTTGCGGAGGAACACGAGGATCATCACCAGCGACAACACGCCGCCGAAGACAATCTCCTGCCCGAGGTTTGACAGCGCGTCCACGACGAAATCCGCCTGCGCCGCGACGACGTGCATCCGGATGTCGGGGAACTCCGTCTGCAACTGCTCGATGACGCCGCGCATATCGTCGGTGACCTTCACCGTGTTCGAACCGGCGTCCTTGTAGACCACCAAGCCCACCGCGCCGCCGCCGTCCAGCCGCGTCAGCGTGCGCGGCTCGGCCAGCGTGCTCGTCACCGTCGCGATGTCGCGCAGCCGCAGGTTCGCGCTCGCCGGCCCCACCGGCGTCTCGGCGATCTCCTCCAACTGGCGGAACTCGGTGAGCGCACGCACCGAGAAGCGGAACTGGCCGCGGCGGATGGTCCCGCCGGCACCGTTCGCGTTGGCGTTCTGCACCGCCGTCGCGACGTCGTTCGTCGAGACACCCAGCGCACGCATCTTCTCCGGATCCACCTCGATGCGGATCTCGTCCTCCGGCGCACCGACCACGGCGACGGAGGCCACGCCGCCGATCTGCTCCAGGCGCCGCGCGTGCACGTCCTCGGCCGTACGGCCAAGCAGGCGCAGGTCGTTCAGGCCCGTGAGGCCGATGACCGCGATCGGACGCTCGCCGGGATCGCTGGTGAGCAGCGTGGGACGCGCCGCGCCCTCCGGAAGCCGCGACCGCGCCTGATCCAAACGCTCGCGCACCGTGAGGATCGTCGTGGGCATATCCGTGCCCCACTGGAAGCGCATCGTCGTCACGGCTTCGCCGTTGCGGCTCACCGAGCGTAGCTCGACGAGGCCCGGCGTCGCGGCCACCGCCGCCTCGATTGGCTCCGCGACGAATCGCGAGACTTCCTCGGCCGCCGCGCCGTCGTACAGCGTGCGCACCGTCAGCACCGGCAGCGTCACGTCCGGCAGCAGCGTCACCGGCAGGCGCGTCAGCGAGACGCTGCCCAGGAGGACGATGGCCAAGGTCGCGGCCACCGTCGAGACCGGACGGCGGACGGCGAATGCGGAGAGCGACATCGCGCGGCCCGGCGGTTAGTTGCGTTCGCGCGCCGCGACGGCGCGCACCGGCGCGTCGTGCGTCAGCGTGAGATGCCCTTCGATGATGACGCGGTCGCCCGGATTCACCGGGATGATGCCGCTCACGGAGTCCGGCAGGATCTCCGTCTGCTGGCCGTTCGAGCGGCCTGGCAGCACGTAGGTCCACTGCGCGCGGCCGTCCTTCACGACGAAGACCAGCGGGCGGCCGTCGCGCTCGATGATCGCGCGCGACGGCACGAGCCGGCGGCCCGTGAGCCGCTGCGCTTCGAGCCGCACGTCGGCGTACATCCCCGGCCGCAGCACGCTGTTGGACGAGGCGCGCACGAAGGCGCGCCCGGCGCGCGTCGTGCTGTCCACCATCGGCAGCACCGCCGTCACGCTGCCGGCGATCGCCTGGCCCGGCATCGCGGCGCTTGAGATGACGGCGTCACCACCCACGCGGATGAGCGGCAGGTCGTGCTCGAGCACCGCTGCCTCGGGCGGAGGACCCGTCGGCGCGACGGACACGGCG
>CAZYQM010000040.1:0-6865 GCA_964649965.1 uncultured Gemmatimonas sp. | reverse complement strand
GGTTCTGCAGGTCCACGATGGTGCCGAGTTCCTGTCCGGCGTTCACGCGGTCTCCGACGACGGTATTGATGCGGTCGATCGTGCCGTCAAAGGGCGCGTAGATCGTCGAGCGCTCGCGGGCGAGCTTGGCGCGGTCGAGTCGCACGCGCGCCGCGGCGAGGCCGGAGCGGATCACGAAGGCGTCGAGCCGCAACTGCGAGGGCATCTCGCCCGTCGCGGCAGAGTCCGGACGATAGAGGTCTTGGTACTGCTGTTCAGCTTGCTTGAGCGCGACTTCCGCCTCGGCCAGGTCTATCTCGAAGGGCCGAGCATCCAGTTCGACCAACGGCGCGCCGCGCCGCACTCGGGCACCCGGCCGCGCGAGCACACGGGCCACCGTGCCGGCCACTTCCGTGCGGATGCGTCCCTCCGCTTCGGAGCGCACCTGGCCTGTCGTGTTGATCGAGAGCACGAGGTCGCCATCCGAGACGTCGGACACGACCACCGGCAGCGAGACCGTCGAGCCGCCCGACGTGCCGCCGGAGTCGGTGGCGGCCGTGGTCGAGTCCGCGCCCGCGGCATCGCCGCCGGCGGCGGACTTGAGCTTGTCACAGGCCGCGATCGTCGTGGCGGCGAGGAGGAAGGCGAGTGGACGGCGCATCGACATCTGGGTGGTGGTTCGTGGGAAGGTGTCCAGCGTTAGACCCTCTACGACAGCACTTGGTTGCCCGTGTCAGCGGAATCCTTCAGCGGGTCACGCGCATCCGGGCGATCACGAGCCCGCCGGACTCCTCGTCGTCCATCGGGACCAGAAGTTCTCCGTTAGGCAGCAGACCGACGGGGAGATAGAAGCCGCGGACGGTCCCGACATACGCGCCGTCGGAGCCGAACACGTCGAGCACGGGAGGCTTCTCGTTTGCCAGCGAGCGGCGCACCCACATCGTCGCGTCGGACAGCAGCGTGAGATCGAAGACAAACGGCATAGTCTCCGCCAGCGACGCGCCCTCGAGGATTTCCTCGAGCGGAATCGTGCAGTTCATCCCCCCGCCGCTGATCTTCATCCCCTCGGGATACATCCGCCGCAGGTCCTCGATCCCCGGCGTTCGCGTCGGCAGGTCTCGCCGCACGCTCGCGATCAGGCGATTGCCTTCGTAGAGCGACAGCTCGTACCGCGGACCGGTCGAGACGAGGATGCGCGGACCCTGCGCGTCCCAGTGCAGCGTGGGCGAGAAATAGGTCGAGCGCATCAGCCGCATCCGGCCGCCGCAGGCCTCCAGCATCCCGCGGTTCGTCGGCGTCGGTTCGAACAGCCGGGCCAGCACGGCCGCGTTCGCGGTCGTGTCGCCACGCAGGATCGTCGTCGTGCCCGTCGAGTCGAAGGTGAAGGTTTCCTGCCACAATCCCCCGCTCCGGAACGCGATCCCCTGCGTCCGATCCAATCCGTCGCGCAGCGGCAGGTCCGCGATCGCCTCGAGGTCAGACCCCCAGCGCACCATCGCCTGGCGCCCGAAGTCCACCACAGCGATTGAATCGCCCTGCTGGAGCAGATAGAACGGCAGCTCCATCTCCCCCGGCGCACCACCCTTTCGGCCGATGCTGCGCTCGTACGTCCCGTCGCGACCGAAGCGACGGATCGCCGGCTCGCGTTCGAGGACATACGTCCGGCCCGCCCGGTCCGTCAGCACCATCGCCGGACTCACGCTCGTGAACAGCCACGGCTCGCCCAGCGAATCCGTGAGCACGCCGAGCGTATCGAAGCGCCAGGTCAGCGCCGTGTCCGGCCCCGTGCTCGTGATGATCCGCACGCCGGCGGAATCCGCGCGCACGACGTTCGCCTGCTGCGGAGCGTCTCCGCCGCAGGCCGACAGCGCCACGGCCAAGCACGCGGTCGCACCCGCGACCACTGCAACTCGCATCGTCACGAACCACGCTCCACGCGATAGATGGCCACCACCGTGCCGCCCGTCTCCTCATCCAACTCCGGCATCAGCAACTCTCCCGTCGGCAGCATCGCCAGCGGCGAACGCATCCCGCGCAGCGTGCCGGCGTACGCGCCATCCGCCTCGAAGACATCCAGCACCTGCTCCTGGGCCGCGGCGAGGCTGCGCCGCACGACGATGCGACCGTCCGGCAGCACGATGACATCCTGCACCTGCGGAAGCTCCGCGGCGATCCCCTGCTTCTCCACCACCGTCTCGACCGGCACCACGCAGTCCGGCGCCGCACCGCCGAAGCGCACCTTCCATCCTTCCGGATACAGCACCTTCGCATCGTCGATCGTCGGCGCGCGCGACGGCACCGCGCGCCGCACGCTCATCTCGAGTCGCCCGTCGCGATACACCCACAGCGCATAGCCAGGCTGCGCGTGCACCACCGCGCGATCGCCCGCCGACGACCACAGCAGCGTCGGGCTGAACAGCGGCGTCGAACTGCTCATCCCGATGCACGAGAACTGCACCGCACCGCCGCGCGGCACCGACACGCGGTGCAGCACCGTCCGGCTCGTGGTGTCCGCATAGAAACCCATCACCTGCTGCGTCGAATCGGGGATGCTCGCGTTGAACCACGCGCCATTGCCGTGGAACCGCAGCTCCCCGACGAATCCGATGGC
Source organism: uncultured Gemmatimonas sp. (assembly GCA_964649965.1). Taxonomy (GTDB): domain Bacteria; phylum Gemmatimonadota; class Gemmatimonadetes; order Gemmatimonadales; family Gemmatimonadaceae; genus Pseudogemmatithrix. The sequence goes on along the minus strand of CAZYQM010000040.1, from coordinate 4,275 downwards.
ATCGCTCAGCCGGTAATCGCCCAGCGGCGTCCCATCCGGCAGGAAGCGCGCGTAGGCCCGCTTGACGAGGTCGCGCACGTACAGCGTGTCGCCCACGGGCATCGCGCCCACCGGCAACTCATACTCGCCGGGACCGCCGCCGCGCCGGCCGATCGCGCCCTGGTACGCCCCGTCCGCGGCGAAGCGCTCCACCGGCGGCTCGCTGCCGTCGAGCACGAACACCTCGCCATCCGCGCGCACGGCGACGCCGCGCGGATGCACCCGCGTGAAGTACCACGGTTCGCCCGCGGAGTCGCGCAGCACGCCGACGCGCGTGAACGTCCAGTCCAGCGGGCGGTCCTCCGCCGGCGACGTCACGATCGCCACGCCGGCCGAGTCGCTGCGGACCACGCCGTTCGATGCGGCATCGCCGCCGCCACAAGCCATCACACCGACGATCGCAGCGCCCAGCGCCGCAGCAGGTAGCCCTCGCATCGCCCCTATTTGCCTCTCGGTGAATGACCCGTCAACACACTTCACCAAACCCTAATGAATGCGGGGGCGAGCCAGCCGGCCCACCCCCGCCCGTTCACACTTCACCCTTCACCGTTTCGCCTCAATTCCCCCGCACCGGCATCTCCCCCGCCGCGTGCCGCCGCAGGTACACGAGATCGTCCTCGTCCCTCCGCGTCGTGTAGATCGTGTTGCTGCCGAAGCCGACGAGCGTCACGCCTTCCTCCAACCGCACCTGGAAGGCCACCGTGCCCTGCGCATTGATCACGTCGTAGAGCGTGCCACGCGCCTGCGCGTTCTCCGCGCGACGCACCCAGAGCTCGCCGTTCGGCCGGGCCAACACGCTCGCCAGACCGGCGCGGAACGGCGGCTTCACCTCGGGCCAGTCCGTCAGCGGCTCGAGCGGCGGCGCGTTCGCCCCCGGACCCATCTGCGCGCTGCGCGACATCTGTCCATTGTTGTTCGTGATCGAAATCGACATCTGATTGGCCCGCGCCGCGTTACGCAGCCCTTCCTCGTAACGGATCTCCGCCGCGTTCATCCGCACCGGCGTGTAGGCGATACGCGGCCCGCTGCGCTTGCTGCCGTCCGGCGCGATGAACTCGATGTGGTAGGTCGCCGCCCGCGCCACCGCCACGCGACCATCCGGGAACACCGCCCACTCGTCGCGCGGCGCCAGCGGGTTCGCCCCGCCGATCATCACCCGCACGTTGCCTTGGCCGCCGCTCACCTGCGAATTCGACTTCGGCAGGATGATGTACGTCAGCGTGTCCATCCGCCGCGTGCCGCGATCGAAGCGAATCAACGGCACCGAATCTGCCACGATGGGACCGTCGGGACCCGGCGTGATGGGACTGCCCTCGCCGTACAGCCGCCCCCGCGCATCCGACGCGCGCGGTGAGAACCCGAGCCCACCCATCACGAACTGCGGCCCACCCTGCGGACGGCCCTGGCCACCAGGCGCCGCCTGCGGTCGCCGGGGCGCCTCATCCTCCAGCCGGAACGTGTTGATGGGCTTCGCGTCCGGTCCGATCACCAGGTACCGCGAGTTGAGCGGATCGAACAGGAACGTCGTGTCCCCCGGCGCCGCATACAGCCGCATCGGCATCGCGAACTCCTGCGGCCCGCTGCCCTCGCGCCCGATGCTCGCCGCGCTCCCGCTGCGGAAGTCAATCACGCTCACGATCTTGTCGCGCGGATCGGCGACGATCACGCGCCCATCGCGCAGCTCGCGGATCGTGCCGACGTTCACGAAGCTGAACGGCTCCTCGAACTCAGCCTGCGGCGCCGGCAGCGTGCGCGGCGCCTGCTGCGCCAGGAGCGGCGACGACACGCTGACACCAGCCGCGACGAGTACCGCCAGGGGAATCACTCGGATCTGCATCGGGAGTTCTCTCGCATTCAGGTTGGGCTCGGCCGCAACGGAACGGGCCGCCGAGACAGGTAATCTGTCACCGACGGCCCGTCCAAGGGTTTCCCGGCCTTCCCGCGTCCGCGCCTCGTCCCGCCGCAGGCGCGGAATCCGTGCTCACTCGTACCGCAGCGCCTCGATCGGATCCAGCGCCGCCGCCCGCCGCGCCGGCAACACGCCGAACGTGATGCCGATCGCCGCGCTGAAGCCCACGGCCAACAGCACCGACTCCGGCGACACCTCCATCGGCCAACCGTTCAGCCGCCCGAGGAACATCGCCGCCCCGTACCCCGCCGCCACGCCGACGACCCCGCCGATCAGGCAAAGCACCATCGCCTCGAGCAGGAACTGCAGCAGCACGTTGCGCTTCGTCGCGCCCAGCGCCTTCCGCACGCCGATCTCCTTCGTCCGCTCCGTCACCGAGACCAGCATAATGTTCATAATGCCGATGCCGCCGACGAGCAGCGACACGGCCGCGATGCCCGCCAGCAGCCACGTCAGCGTCGCGCTCGCCTCGGCCCGCGCCGCCAGGAACTCCGAGTTGTCCTGGATGCGGAAGTCGTTGCTCTGCTGCGGGCGCAACCGGTGCGCGCTGCGCAGCGCCGCCTCGATGTCGAGGATGCCCGCCGTCACGCGATTCGCGTCCGTCAGCTTCACGTTGATGCGCGCGATGCGGTCGGTGCCGAAAATGCGGAACTGCCCCGTGCTCAGCGGGATGAACACCGATTCGTTGGGATCGTCGCGCCCGCCCTGCGCCGACGGATTCAGCACGCCGACGACCTCGAAGTTGATGCCGCGCACCTGGATCTGCTGGCCCACGAGGTCCGCAGCCTCCACGTCCTCCACCTTGAGCTCGGTCAGGATCTCGCTGCCCAGCACCACGACCTGCCGCCGCTGCGCCTGGTCGCCCGCCGAGATGAAGCGGCCCGCCACCAGCGTGTAGCGATCGATCTGCTCCAGCTCCGGCAGCGTGGCGATCACGTCGATGTTGCCGTTCTTGTCGCCGATCTGCACCTGCGCGCGGCCCGTGAGGATCGGCGCGACCGCCGCCAGCGACGGTGCGTTGCGCAGCGCCTCGGCGTCTTCGATCGTCAGCCGCGCCCGCTCCGCGCTCGCCACGCCGTTCGTGTACGACTGCCCGGGCTGGATGGTCAGGCGATCCGTGCCCATCGCATCGAGCTGCGCCTCCACCGCCGCCTGCGCGCCCGAGCCCAGCGCGATCATCGTGATCACCGCGCCCACGCCGATCACGATGCCCAGCGCCGTGAGGAAGGCCCGCGCTTTCGTCGCCCGCAGCGACGTCAGCGCGACGCGGAGGATCTCATAGAAGCGCACCGCTCAGTTCCCGCCGAAGGGGCCGCCGCCCGCGCGACGCTGCGCCCACTCCTGGCGCCGCGCCTGGTCCTGCAGCAGCCCCGCCGTCGGCAGGATCAGCACTGTATCACCCGGGCTCAGGCCTTCGCGCACCGCCGAGTAGTCATAATCGGTCAGGCCCGTCGTCACCGGCACGGCGCGGATGCGGCCACCGTCCATCGTGAACACCACGAAGGCGCCCGGCGGCACGTTGCGCAGCTCGGCCTTCAGGCTGTCGCGCGAAATGCCGAGGAAATCGGCCGCGGCGTCGAGCTCGCGCGGATCGCGCAGTGCCGTATTGGGCACGGCCACCGCCTCGCGCTCCTCGCCGATCATCACTTCCACCTCGGCGTTCATTCCCGGCTTGAGCAGGCCCTGCGGATTCGGAATGCGCACGATCACCGGGAACGTCGTGACGTTCTGGTTCACGATCGCCTCCGCACCCACGCGCAGCACGTCGCCGCGGAACGGACGGTCGGGGAACGCCGCCGTCGTCACCGTCACCGCCATCCCCGCCTTGATGCGGCCGATGTCGCGCTCGTCCACCAGCGCACGCACCTCCACCGTATCCAGCGACGCCATCCGCAGCAGCACCGCACCGCCGCCCACGTCACGGCTGGCCGAGGCGATCACGCCGCCCTCGGCCACCGTCAACGAGAGCACCACGCCGTTCGACGGCGCGCGCACTTCCGTCTGCACGTAGGCGATGCGCGCGTCTTCGAGTGCGCGCACGGCGCGGATCAGGTCCGCCTGCGCCGTCGCGCGCGAAAGCCGCGCCGCTTCGACTTCCTCTTCCGTCAGCGCCTGCTCGGCGAACAGCTGCTCCGCACGCCGCAGCCGCGACTCCGCGTTCTGCAGCGCCGCCTGCGACACCGTCGAGTCCGCCTGCGCCTGCGTCACCGCGTTCTGCGGGATGCGCGGGTCCACGCGCACCAGCAGCTCGCCGCGGCGTACCGTCTGCCCCTCGGTGACGTTGACCTCGGTGATCTCGCCCGAGGCCTGCGACTTCACCTCGACCG
>CAZYQM010000039.1:13845-14556 GCA_964649965.1 uncultured Gemmatimonas sp. | reverse complement strand
GCCGCTGCGCGCGCTGCACGAGGCGATTGCAACCTGCGGCTTGCCGTTCCAGCCGGCGCGCTGGCCGTTCACGCCGCACTGCACGCTGAACCTGTATCCCGAGCTGACGCCGGAGAAGCTGCGCCGGATGATGGCGCTGCGCGTCGCGGAGCCGTTCACGGTACGGACGCTCAAGGTGTACCACACGCGCGAGCCGCAGCCGCCCACGTTGCTGCTGACGCTGACGCTCGGCGGCTGAGCGTCGGCGACGGACGGCCGTTCTTACCGCGCGGCCGCGGCCAGCGCCCGCGCGAAGTCCTGGTCGCCGCCCACGCCGCCGTACACGACCTTGCCGTCCTTGTCGAGGATGACGAGATAGCTCGTCGCCGGCACGTCATAGTTGGTCACTGCCTGGCCACGGCGATCATAGAAATGCGTGAAGCCGCGCAGGTGCTCCGTCACGTAGCGCTTCACGCGCTCCGACGACTGGTTCACGCTCACCGCCACGCCGACGAAGCGCACGCGGTCACCGTACTGCCGCTGCGCCGCTTCGAGCGCGGGCTCGAGCTGGCGGCAGTTCGGGCACCACGTCGCCCAGAATTCGATCAGCGTCGGCTTGCCGCCGCCGACCACGCTGCTGAGGTTCGCCGCCGTGCCATCGAGCGTCTCGACCGCAGCGGCCGGTCCGGCCGTGCCGATCGGCAGGCCGGTGTCCTGCGCGCCGACCGTCGC
>CAZYQM010000039.1:2175-13835 GCA_964649965.1 uncultured Gemmatimonas sp. | reverse complement strand
CGTCGCGGCCGCGAGCAGGAGGAGGGCGCCGAGCGCGCCACGGAACTTCGCGAGCGTATGCATCAGAAAATCAGCTTCCCCATTTCGATGAGATAGTACTCGGCCACGGCCAGCATCAGCACGCCGAAGCCCTTCTTGATCCAATTCATCCAATTCCCCGCGCGCGGCAATCGTGCCAACGCCCCGCTCGACAGGCCCACGACGACGAGCAGCGTGCACATCCCCAGCGAGAACACCAGGAGATACACGAAACCGAGCGTGGGGCTCCCTTGGCTGCCCACCCAGGTGAGGATCGCCGCCATCACGGGCGCGCCGCAGGGCGCGGCGACCAGTCCCGACATCGCCCCCATAATGAAGGCGCCGCCGACGCGGCCGGCGGTGCCCGCCGTCGCCGCCCGCGCCTGCAAGGCCGCCGGCACGCGCACCGGGATCACGTCGAACATCGCCAGCGCGGCGATGATCAGCACGTTGGCCATCGCGAAGTACAGCCAGGGATTGGTGCTGATCGTGCCGAACATCGTCCCCGTGACGCCGGCGATGAGGCCCAGCGTCGAGTACACGGCGGCGAGGCCGACGACGTAGGTCATCGTCAGCAGGACGGTGCGGCCGCGCGGCGGCTTGGCGTCACCCAGTGTCTGCCCGCCGACGATCGCCGCGGTGATCGGGATCATCGGATAGATGCAGGGATTCAGGCTCGTCAGCACGCCCGCCAGGAAGACGAGCCCGACTGCGGTGAGTGGGCTCGCGCTGAGTTGGGCGGTGAGGCCGGAGAAATCCACGGAGGTCAGGGCAGCGGGTCGACGGCGGTGATGACGAGCGGCGTGCCGATGCCCACGGGCCCGGCGTTCCGGAGGTGCAGCACGAGACCGCCGTCCGGCGCGGGGACGGCGAGCTCTTCCCCGGACGAACTCCGCAGCCAGCCCGCCGGTTCGCCGGGGGCGATCGTCTCGCGGGGTCGCGTCGCCGGCCGCCAGGTCCCGGCGGCCGTGGCGGTCACGACGGCGCGCCGTGCGAAGACCCGCGCGGCCTACGGCGGCGGGCAGGGCGCGCCCTCGAGCTCGAGCATCCCGAAGTCGGCGAGTACCCGCTGGACGCCGTCCATAAAGAGGAGCATCGCGATGCGGTTCTCGCGCGTCGCGCCTTCCTCGAACACGGTGATGGCCGGCACGCCGCTCAGGTGCGCGGCGGTCTGCAGGAACCGGGCGTCGGCGAGGCGCCGCGGGCCGTCCTGGTCCCAGACGATATCGTAGGCCATATACGACTCGGCGAGGGCGCGGGCCGCCGAGTCCACGCGGGAATCCAGGCCCGGGCGCGCCGCGTAGGCGAAGGCGCCCACGGCCTCGTCGCCATCGGAGCCGTGCAGGTCCAGCAAATAGTCGCTCTGTGCTACGATATCGCGCATAATGCGCGCGGCCAGGCGCTCGGTCGGGCGCCCGTCGGCGCGTCCCGGGAACACGCGATTCAGGTTGAGCGAGTCGTCGGGCGAGCGCTGGGCGAGGCCAGCCTCGAAGCCGGCGCGGTTGGCAGGGGCGAGCAGCAGGACGCGGCCGCGGGAGATGCGGCCGACGAGCTCACGGCGGAGGGAATCGACCGCCCGCACCGCCGCGACCTTGCCGCCGTGGACGCCGGCGACCACCGCGACGGTCGGACCCGGCACGCGTCCCTCGATGACCGTCAGGGGAAACGCCGGGTCGGGCGGGGCAGGCGATGGCGTCGCGGGGGTCTGGGCGCCCGCCCACCGCGCGAGCGCGATCAATCCCAGCAGCAGCGGGGTAGTAGGTGGAAACCAACGGCGCCCGTTGTGCGTCCTCTTGGCAACACCCATTCGGAGCCTACCCGTGTTCACTCGCATTCGCGGAATCTACGACGCATTGACCTCCACGCTGGAAGCGGGCTGGCTCCCGCTGGCGGTGGGGATGGCGGCCGTCGTCCTGCTGACGCGGGCGTTCTAGTGCCAGCTCGCGCATCGCCCACGGGCGGTGCGCCGCTATCTTTCACGGCTGGGTGCGCCAGGTGGCGCACCCAGCCGTTTCGATTTCCAGGAGATTTTCCGCGTGGCACCGCAGTTCATCTATGTGATGAAGGCGCTCAAGAAGGTGATTCCGCCTTCGCGCATCATCCTCGACGACATCTGGCTTTCGTTCTACCCTGGCGCCAAGATCGGCGTGCTCGGCCCCAACGGCGCGGGCAAGTCGTCGCTGCTGCGCATTATGGCCGGCGTCGATACGGAATTCCAAGGCGAGGCCTGGGCCCACAAGGGCACGCGCATCGGCTACCTGCCGCAGGAACCCGAGCTCGACCCGAACCTCGACGTGCGTGGCAACGTCGAACTCGCCGTCAAGACGCAGCGCGACGCGCTGAACGAGTTCAACGAGATCTCCGCGAAGTTCGCCGAGCCAGATGCGGACTTCGACAAGCTGATGGAACGGCAGGCCAAGCTGCAGGAGTACATCGACCAGCACGACCTCTGGAATCTCGATAACAAGATTGACGTCGCGATGGACGCCCTGCGCCTGCCGCCCGCCGATTCGACCGTGACGAACCTCTCGGGCGGCGAGAAGCGCCGCGTGGCGCTCTGCAAGGTGCTGCTCGAGGAGCCCGATATGCTGCTGCTCGACGAGCCCACGAACCACCTCGATGCGGAGAGCGTGGCCTGGCTCGAGCATTTCCTCGAGCGCTTTCCGGGCACGGTGGTGGCGATCACGCACGACCGCTACTTCCTCGACAACGTCGCGAAGTGGATCCTCGAGCTCGACCGCGGCAAGGGCGTGCCCTACGAGGGCAACTACTCCGGCTGGCTCGAGCAGAAGCAGCAGCGCTTGGCGCTGGAGGAGAAGCAGGCCAGCGCGCGCCAGAAGACGCTGCAGAAGGAGCTCGAGTGGGTGCGGATGTCGCCGAAGGCGCGGCAGGCCAAGAGCAAGGCGCGCCTGCAGGCCTACGAGCAGCTCGCCAGCGAAGCGCAGAACGACCGCGTGATGCAGAACGAGATCGTCATCCCGCCGGCGCCGCGCCTGGGCAACGACGTGGTGCGCGCGAAGAAGCTCAAGAAGGCCTTCGGCGACAAGCTGCTGTTCGACAACCTGAACTTCGACCTGCCGCGTGCGGGCATCGTCGGCATCATCGGCCCCAACGGCGCCGGCAAGACGACGCTGTTCCGGATGATCAACGGCCTCGAGAAGCCGGACGCCGGCGAGCTGACCATCGGCGAGACGGTGCAAATCTCGTATCAGGACCAGCATCGCACGCTGGAAGGCAAGCGCACGCTGTGGGAGGAGATCTCCGGTGGCCGCGAGCTCATCACCGTCGGCAAGAAGGAGCTCAACAGCCGCGCCTATGCCTCGAGCTTCAACTTCAAGGGCGCCGACCAGCAGAAGCTCGTCGCGAACCTTTCGGGCGGCGAGCGCAATCGCCTGCACCTCGCGAAGACGGTGATGCAGGGCGGCAACCTGCTGCTGCTCGACGAACCGACGAACGACCTCGACGTGGACACGCTGCGTGCGTTGGAAGAAGCGCTGCTCGACTTCTCCGGCTGCGCGGTGATCATCTCGCACGACCGCTGGTTCCTCGACCGCGTGGCTACGCACATCCTCGCCTTCGAAGGCGATTCGGAAGTGGTGTGGTACGAGGGCAACTACCAGAGCTACATCGAGGATCTCAAGCGGCGGAAGGGTCCGGATGCGGACCAGCCGCACCGGCTCAAGTACAAGCCGTTGGTGCGCTGAGCCGAGTCGCTGTTGGGGACGGACAACGGATGACGAATGCTTGAAGGGTGTGCAGATATCTCTCGGCGCACCCTTCTGGCTTCCGTCATCCGTCTGCCGTCCTCCTAGTGCCCGTGCATTCCTGCCATCGAGCCATTGGCGATCCCGAGGTGGTGCGGGGCGTGATGGTCTCCCAGCGCGACGACGCCGATGAATCCGAGTCCGCGGATCCGGGCGACGGCACGTGAATCCGACGGATTGCCAGCAACCGCGACGAAGCGTACGCCGCCCTCGACATCGGTCACGCTCATCCGTATCGAGCCGTCCGGCGTGCCCGTCGCGGCGCGTGAGCGTGTCATTCGGCGGATTGCCTCGAGCGTGCGTCCGCTGCCGGTCACGGTGAATGCCGCACCGCCCCTGACCGTGTCACTGCGCACGGAGGCGCGCATCGTGACTTCGTCCATATCAATGAGATGCTGGCGCAGCGCCTCGACGTTGACCTTGCTCCAGTCGGTGCGTGGGTCGGCATCGAGCAGCTTCACGATCTCGGCGATTGCCGCGAAGGCGGCCTGCCCGCCTTGGGTCGGCTGCGCGCCGGATGCGGTGTGCTGCATTCCGGGCGTGTGCTGATGGTCTTGGGCGATCAGCCCTCTCGGCGCTACGGTCAGCGCGAGGCCGGTGATCGTGACGGCGCTGCGAATCCAGGACACGGTGAAACCCTCAGGGAAAGATGACATCGAAGGGTAACACCGACAGGCATATCCCTACCGATGACTCCCCACAACAACACAGGCTGACGCCCGATGGACCGGTGGCTTCCGCCGGTGCTACGTGCACGTAGCAGCAACCACCAGGAGAGCGTTATGTCGATTCGTACGAAGTTCATCACAGGCGCCGTCGCCGTCACGGCGCTCGCCACGGTCGTCGGCGCGCAGGGGGGACGTCCCCCGGCCGCCAGCCAAGGCGCACAACAGGCGCAGCAGCAACAGCAACAGCAGCAGATGACGGCGCAGCAGGCGCGGCTTGCGCAGCAGATGCAGGAGACGGTGCAGCGGATGAACCAGGTGCAGCAACGCGCCCAGACGCTGGCCACCGCAATGCGCACGCAGACGCAGACCCGTGCCCAAATGACGGAGCGCGAGCGTCTGATGCAGGGCACCTGCGACGCCCTTGAGCAGCAGGCGCGGCAGATGCACCAGGTCGCGGAACGCGCGCAGGAGATGATTCGCAGCCGCGAGTTCGCTGGCGATCGGCAGATGCAGCAGGATATGGAACAGCTCCGGCGCCGGCTGCAGACGATGGCCAACGAGATGGATGGCACGTTGCAACTGATGGAGCGGCTGCGCGAGCGGGAGCGCACGCGGACCACGACGCCACCGGCTCCGCCGGTCTGACCGTGCGACGCCAAGCCGTCGGGCTTGCGACTGCGATGCTGCTGGCCGTCGGTGCTCCGGCGGCCCAGCAGCTCGACGCCGGCGTGACCCTGCAGGGGACCTACGGGCGCTTCATCTTCGAGGACGCCACGACGAGTTGGATGATGCTCGCGTCGTTCGGCATCCAGAACGGCGCCTGGCGCGTCGGCGCCAGCATCCCGGGCATCTTCCAGAACAGCAATGCGGTGTCGTACGTGGGCGGCGTGCCGATCGGCACGGGCGGACCGAACGGCGGCACCGTCGCGGGTCGCGGGAGCGGCGAGCGCACTCCGGGACGACGCAGTGCACTGCGCGACCCGTCGTCGCCGGCGCATCCCTACGCTCTCGCGAACGCGATGACCGTAGATAGCGGCTATGTCGAAGCGCCGGGTAGCTACAGCTTCACGCTCGGCGATCCGATCCTTAGTGCCGGCCGCGACGTGTGGCGATCGACGGACGGTGCGCACCGCGTCGGCGTGCAGGCCTTTGCCAAGCTGCCGCTCGCGCCGGTATCGTCCGGCGTCGGCACCGGTGCCGCCGACTTCGGCGCGGCACTTTCGACGGCGACCACTGTCGGGCAAACCTTGATGGCCCTCGACCTGAGTCACTGGGTCATCGGCGACCTCCCCGACCTGGAGCTTCGCGACATTACCGGCGTGACGCTCGGCCTCGGCCGCGCGTTCGGCTGGACGCGTCAGCACTCGGTGCTGCTGTCGTTCAGCGCGGCAAGCGCGGCGGTGGCACGGACCGAGGCTCCGCAGTCGGTGGCCGTCGGCTACGGCTACCTCGGCGCGGATGGCCGCGGATTCAACGCCGGCGTCGCGCACGGCTTGAGCGAGTCCACGGCGGAGTGGACGGCGTGGGTGGGTTGGCGGAAGAGCGTCGGGCCCTAGCCTGAAACGCCGAGCACGATTCGTCGTATGTTAGGCACGCGTCGTGGCCTCCGTGGTCGCGGCGCGTTGGCCTTCACCCCCTACGACGACTCCGATGTTACGCACGTTCGCCCTGATGGGCGTCACGCTGCTGCTCGCGCAGCCCCTCGCGGCGCAGGATCTCACGCTCAGCACTGACGTCCTCGACCGCTACGTCACCGCCTACGACAAGGAGCGCGAGGAAGTCGCGGCGCTCGATCCCAAGTTGCGCGAGATCGACCAGCGCATCCGCCGCTTCCGCGAGTGCAAGATCGCCTTCGAGGCCGCGGGCTCCGCGACGCGCAGCCGCCTCGGCGGCCTCGCAGCGCGCGCCGGCATCCGCGCGCGCTGCGGCGCGAACAACGAAGGCGACATCGAACGCGAGAAGACCGTGCTGCGCGAGCAGGCGACGCAGCGCGCGGCGCAGGCCGGCAGCTTCACGGTGCCGCAGTTCCAGCGGCTCGGCATCCGTCTCGAGCGCATCTATGCGTATGGCGACCGCGCGGGGCTTTCCGCGCCGGAAATCGAAGCCGTGGACGCGCGCCGCGAGCGCTTCGGAAGCATCTACGGCGTGAGCGCCGCTGCGGTGACCGCAGCCATCGAAGGCGTCGGTCGCGCCGGTGGCAGCGGCAGCGGACGGCCGCTGCCCGGCCAGTGGACGGCGGACCTCACTTGGCTCTACGTCGCCCAGCTCTGGGGAATGATGTACGGCACCGGCGCGAACGTGTTCGACGAAGCCTATCAGCCCGGACAGTGGACGCGCTGGGAGTTGGTCGGCAGCGACGAGGATGACAAGGCCATCGTCGAGCGCGCGTTCATCAGCAAGGACGCCGAGGGCCGCGAATGGTGGCGCTATAAGTCCGTGATGGGCGGCGACACGATCGTCCTCGAAGGCCTCTTCAAGAATGCCGGCGACGGCGTCCAGGAACTCGTGCGGATGCGCGGACGGATGCCTGGCGAGAGCGAGGCGAACGAATTGATGGTGCCGGAGAATATGACGACGCTTGCCGCGTGGGGGATATTCCGCTCGCGGCCCACGAAGGAAAGCGTGGATGGCGCGACGGTCGGCACGGAGAACCTCACGACGCCGGCGGGGACGTTCAGTGCGAAGCGCGTGCGCTTCGGTAGCACCGGCGCCCGTCAAGAGTGGTGGCTGAGCCCGCAGGTGCCGGGTGGCTGGGTGCAGTACACGGTGAACGCCGAAGAGAAGGAAGACGGCTTCACGATGCGCCTCGTCGCGCACGGCTCGGGTGCGACCAGCGAACTCGGTTCGCGCTGACCCACTCGACGGACGCCGGGGCCCGGGCGAGATTCGCAGGATGCGAATCCTCGTCCGGGCCCTTGGCCTGCTTGCCCTCGGTGCCGGCGCCGTCCTCGCGCAGGACACCAAGCTCGTGGTGCTCGGGACCGGCACGCCGAACGCCGATCCCGACCGCAGCGGCCCCGCGCTCGCGGTCGTCCGCGGAACGCGCTCCTACCTGATCGACGCCGGCCCCGGCATCGTGCGTCGGGCCAGCGCCGCCGCGGCGCGCCACGGACTCAGCGCCCTCGAGCCGCCGCAGCTGCGCACGCTCTTCCTCACGCACCTGCACTCGGACCACACCGTCGGCCTGCCCGACGTGATGCTCAGCGCGTGGACGCTCGAGCGCGACGTGCCGCTCGTCGTGTACGGTCCGCCGGGCACCAAGGCGATGGTCGAGCACCTGCACGCGGCCTACGCGGCGGACATCCGCAATCGCCTCGACGGCCTCGAGCCCGCCAATCCCGACGGCTGGAAGGTGACGGTGCACGAGATCGCGCCGGGCCTCGTGCTCGACGACGGCAACCTGCGGGTGACGGCCTTCGAAGTGCCGCACGGCGATTGGAACGTCGCCTACGGCTACCGCTTCGACGCGCCGGACCGCGCGATCGTCATCTCCGGCGATACGCGCGCGAGCGATGCCGTCGTCACGGCCTGCAACGGCTGTGACCTGCTCGTGCACGAGGTGTATTCAGCGGAGCGTTTCAAGACCCGTCCGCCGGCGTGGCAGCGCTATCACGCGAACGCACATACCTCGACGGACGAGCTGGCGGCGCTTGCCACGCGCGCGCGCCCCGGGCAGCTGCTGCTGTATCACCAGCTGTACTGGGGCACGGACGATGTCGGATTGCTGGCGGAGCTACGGCGTGCGGGCTACGCGGGGTCGCTCCGCTCCGCGCGGGACCTCGAGATCCACTAGCCCGGCGCGCGCCCCGACACGAGGACGTACTCCAGTTGCGACGCGCGTCGCAGCGCGCGAATGCCCGTGCGCGTCAACCGCAGCGCCGTGCCGCGTCCGCGTGCGTGGGCGACGAAACCATCGAGCACGTCGCTGCCGATGGCTTCCACGCGAGCCTCGCGTACGCCGAGCGCCGCCAGCTCGCCGCCAAGCGTCGCGGCATCGCAGAGGTTTGCGACAGGAATTCCGAAGACGCCGGCCACCGCGCGCGCAACGAGCCCTGCCCGCCGCCCGTCGGCGAGTGCGAGATCGCAGGCAGCGATGCGCGCCGCGCGCGGCAGCGTACGCACGAGCATCCGCCACCAGTCGGCGCGCGTCCGGAAATGGTACGCGGCATCCACGCACACGACGGCACTCACCGCCGCATCGGCATCGGTCGCTGCGAGGTCCTCGGCGCGTGACGTTACCACGGTGACGCGTGACGCCAGGCCCCACTGCGCGATTCGTGCGCGCACGACCGCGCAGACCTCCGGGTCGGGCTCGACCCCGACGGCGCGCTGCACGCCGAACGCCTCCACCCAGAGCCGCAGCGAGTCCCCGAAGCCGCAGGCATAGTCCACGACGACGTCCTCGGCACCGAGCCCCGCAGCATTCCCCACGCGCGTGGCCAAGGCCCGCGCCGCGGCGCCGTACGACGTGGTGCCACGCCAATCGCCGAGGTTGGTCCACATCTCCTCGCCGCCGGCATTGAGCAGGGACGGATCGACCGGCGGGCGAGGATGCGGTGACGGCGCCATCCCACTAACTTCGCGGCATCACCCACGCGGAGCCAATCGGTGCGTACCCTGCTCATCGCCTGCAGTCTCGTCGCGGCCGCGGCCTGCGGCGCCAAGTCCGACGACGCCGCACCGCCGCGCACGCCGGAGGAACAGCGCGCGGTGGACAGCACCATCGGCGCCTCCGCGCTGCCAGGTGCGCAGGGCGTGCGCGGCGCGATGGCCGCCAGCGACTCGGCGGCGAAGCGCGCACGCGAACTCGATTCGCTCTCGCGGCTGCCTTGAGCTTCACTCGCTACGTCGCGCTCGGGGACTCCTCGACGGAAGGCCTCGAGGATCCCGGCGCCGACGGCCGACATCGCGGCTGGGCGGACCGCCTCGCGCTGCACGTGGCGCAGGCGCAGGGCGCGCCGCTGCTTTATGCCAACCTTGCCATCCGCGGGCGCAAGACACGGCAGGTGCGCGAAGAGCAACTCGCGCCGGCGCTCGCGATGCGCCCCGACCTCGCCACCGTGTTCGCCGGCACGAACGACATCATCCGCAGCAAGTACGACGAATCGCAGGTGATGGAAGACCTGCGCGCGATGCACCTCGCGCTGCGCGGCATCGGCGCCACGGTGCTCACCATCACGATGCCCGACCTGAGCGAAGTCGCTCCGTTCGCCGCGCGCGCGCGGCCTCGGCTGCTGGCGTTCAACGCGGCGGTGCGCGCGCTGTGCGCCGAGACGGGCACGCTGCTGCTCGATGTCGCGCAGTTCCCCGCGGCCTGCGACCCGCGCCTCTGGCACGAGGATCGCCTGCACGCGAACGCCGAGGGGCATCGCCGCATCGCGGCGGGTCTGGCGGCGGTGCTCGGCTTGCCCGGTTTCGACGACGGGTGGGCGGCGCCGCTGCCGCCAATCGCAGCGCCGTCCGCGTGGTCGCGCGCGCGCACCGAGGCGCGCTGGCTTGGTGGATACTTGCTGCCGTGGTTGCTACGGCGGCTCACCGGCCGATCGTCAGGTGACGGCGTGACCGCCAAGCGTCCATCCCTGCAGCCGATCGGCCCCTGACGCACCGTGGCATCGCGCCCCGGAAACTGCCAGTATTCGGAATGAGCGCGATCTACGACATTCCCGTGCAGACGACGGCCGGCCGCGAAGAGACGCTCGCCGCGTATCGCGGGCAGGTGCTGCTGATCGTCAACACGGCGAGCCAGTGCGGCTTCACGCCGCAGTACAAGGGACTCGAGCAGCTGCATCGCGAGCTCGGACCCAAGGGCCTCGCCGTGCTCGGCTTTCCCTGCAACCAGTTCGGCGCGCAGGAGCCGGGCGACGCGGACGAGATCCAGAAGTTCTGCTCGCTCACCTACGACGTGACCTTCCCGCTCTACGCGAAGATCGAGGTGAACGGCTCCCACACGCATCCGCTGTGGGCGCATCTCAAGAAGGAGAAGCGCGGCCTGCTGGGGACCGAGGCCATCAAGTGGAACTTCACGAAGTTCCTCGTCGCCCGCGACGGCAGCGTGCTCAAGCGCTTCGCGCCGAACGACACGCCGGAAGAGATCCGTGCGGAAATCGAACAGGCGCTCGGCTAGTCGCCGAACGCCTGTTCGCTCCTGCGGCACGGTTGCGGCGCTGCGTCAGCGCATTCCGGCCTTCACGTCGGGCACCGTGCGCAAGCCATCCACCGTCGGACCCGGCCGCTGCCGCGGCCACTGCTCGGCCAGCGTCATCCCGTCGTAGAGCCGGCCGTTCTTCATCACGCCGCTGATGCTGCTGGTATTGCGCAGGTCGGCGATCGGATCGCGGTCGAGGATCACGAGGTCCGCCAGCTTGCCGGCTTCGAGCGAGCCGAGCTGACGCCCGAGACCGATGGCATCCGCGCCGACGATCGTCGCCGCGCGCAGCACGTCGTGATTGGCCCATCCGCCTTCCTTGAGCAGCCACATCTCCCAGTGGTAGCCGAGGCCCTGGAACTGGCCGTGGCTACCGATGCCGATGCGGCCACCCTGCCGGAAGATCGCGTAGGCGTCGGCGGCGTGCTTGGGGAAGGCGTACTCGTCGTCGGAGAACCAGCCACCCGGCGTGCCGTCGCTGGGACGGCGTGCAACGCGGCGGCGCGTGAGTGACGCCAGTTCCTCGTACGGCATCCAGCGCCGCACCTTGGGATCGTCGTACGGCTTCTCGCGCGTGTAGAACCAGTTCTCGCCCCAAGGGCCGCCGTAGTTGACGATGAGCGTCGGCGTGTAGGCGATGCCGGTCCACGCGAAGAATCCGGTGACGTCCCTGAACAAGGGTGTCACCGGGATGTTGTGCTCCTGGCCGCTGTAGCCGTCCTGCGCCATCGACAGGTTGAGGCGGAAGTCCAGCGAGCCTTCGGTGGTCGGCATAATCTCCTGCTCGCGCGCGGCCTGGATGATCCACTGCCGCTGCTCGCGGTTGCCGGCGACGTACATCTTGATCGTCTTGGTGTCGTAGTAGCGGCTGTAACGCCACAGCACGCGGCGTGCGTCCTCGAGGTTGCGGACGTTCTCCTCCCAGAACACGCCGGGGCCGGTGCTGTACACGCGTGGGCCCATCGCGAGGCCACTCTCGACCATATCGCCGTAGGTGAGCACGTCGGTCGTCGCGGTCTGCGGGTCACGCGTCGTCGTCACGCCGTAGGCGAGGTTGGCGAGGTA
>CAZYQM010000039.1:0-2165 GCA_964649965.1 uncultured Gemmatimonas sp. | reverse complement strand
GCCCCACGACGGCCACATATGCGCGTGCGTGTCCACGAAGCCGGGGAGCACGGTGCGTCCGGAGATGTCGCGGATCGTCGCGCCGGCGGGGATCTCCACGCTGCCGCGCGCGCCGATGGCGCGGATGCGGTTGTTGACGATGACGATGTCCGCGTTGTCGATGATCTCGGTGCCGCGCATCGTGATGGCGCGGCCGCCGCGCAGCACGAGCGCGCCCTGCGGGAGGTCTCGCGCGATGCGCACCTCGACGCGGCGCTCGTCCGGCGTGTACGCGCGTGGCTTCTTGGTGGTGTCGTCCTTCCAGGCCGTCGTATCACGGATGGCGAGCTCGCGCGTGCGCGCCGAGTCGAGGTCGTAGCGCACGACCGCATTGCCGATGCCCCAGAGCACGCTGCGACCGCTGGCGATCCACGATGGGAACTGGCCGCCGATGTCGGTCAGCTTCCGCGACGGAAAGGCTGCGTTCTCGGCGTTGGCGACGGAGATGGTGACCGGATCGCCGCTGACCTGCGGCACCGTGACGACGTAGAGGTGGTTGCCCACCGCAGCCAGCGCCTGGTCGCCGCGCGGCGCCATCACCGTGAGCGAGGCCGGCGGTGGCGGATTGTTCTCGCGCGGATCGTCACTGTCGGATTCGCAGTAGACGTGCGACTCGATGCACTCGACGCTCGAGCCCGGCGCCTGCGGTCCCGTCACGCGGACGATGCGGCGCTCGTCGGTGCCGTCCCAGCGGATGGATGAGAGGCCCTGCCCGCTGGAGAGGAAGATGCGCGACGTGTCCTGCGTGAAGTGCGGACGCGTGCGCCCCTGCGTCTCGGCGATCACCGTCGCGTTGCCGCCGGCGGCGGGCACCCACACGAACTCCGTCGCCGCGCCGGGCGCACCCTGCGCGGTGGCGTCGGCGAAAGCGCGAGCCGGACCGCGGATGGCGACGACACGTCGTCCATCTGGTGACCACGCGGGCTGCTGGTAGAACGCCGACTCCGACGTCATCGCGGTCGGCGCGGCGTTGCGCTGGTCGAGCGCGATGCGCATCACGCGGCCGTTGCTGCCGTCCCAGGTCACGTAGGCCAGCTGACGGCCGTCCGGCGACCAGGTCGGCTGCGCCTCGACGACATCCGCCGTGGTGACGCGACGCGGCGTGCCGGCGGGCCAGTCCATCACATAGAGGCGATCGAGCACCGTGAACGCGACGCGACGTCCGTCCGGCGAGAGCACCGGATCCCGCAGCTGCCGCGCGACGAAGGTCGCCGAATCCGGGACGGCGTACTCGAACTGCACGCGCGGGCCCGCAGCGATTGTCGCGTCCACGCGGAAGGGAATCTCGCTCTGCCCGGAGCCATCAACGGCAATGCGCCAGAGCTTGCCGCCGTACGACGCGATGACCTGGCGGCCATCGGGCGTGAACGCCATTCCCGGCAAGGCGTCGAGCGCCGCGCGCGATTCCATATCGTCGCGCTGCGTCGGGAAGGCCAGCCAACGGTCCTCGCCGGTGGTGAGGTCGCGGATGCGCAGGCCGGTCTGCGCATCGAAGCGCGAGCCGTAGATGACGTAGCGATTGTCCGGCGAGAGCGTCGGGCGCGCGGCCGAGCCGTAGCCGAAGGTCTGCGTGACGCTGCGGCCGGTCTCGCGGTCGTAGCGCACCAGCTGGTACTGGGGGAAGTTCGCGTTGTAGTGCCACGCGCCGTTGCGCTCGGCGTACCACACGTAGCGGCCGTCGCGCGTGATGACCGGGCCCGAGTGCGCCTGCGACGCGGCGTTGCCCGTGGCGGCGATCAACTGCGTGCCGTTGCCGCCGTCGCGGTGGTAGATCCAGAGCTTGGTCGTGCCGCCGCGGAAGGGCGCCCGCGCCGAGACGATGTACTGGCCATCCGGCGTCCAGGTCGGCGATACGTAGCGATTGGTCTTGCCGCGCGTCACCTGCGTCTTCTTGCCGGTGGCGAGCTCGAGCAGCCAGAGGTTGTCGCCGCCGTCGGCGTCACTGACGTACACGACGTGCTGTCCGTCCGGCGAGAAGCGGGGCTGCGCGTCGAAGGGCATCCCGTTGGTCAACGCCGTCGCCGATCCACCTGCGACGGGCATCGAGTAGAGGTCGCCGAGCATATCGAACACCAGCGTGCGGCCGTCGGGCGAGATGTCCACCGACATCCACGAGCCTTCGGTGG
>CAZYQM010000038.1:6271-14701 GCA_964649965.1 uncultured Gemmatimonas sp. | reverse complement strand
CTCTACGACCGCAGCTACCTGGTCTTCACCTACCAGAACGCCGAAGGCCACGTGGACGTCCGCGGCATCGACCTCGCCGTGGATTACCTGGTCAACGATATGTACACGGTCGAGGCGACCTACTCGACGATCAACCGCAACGTCTTCCGTGACGCCCGCGGTGCGACCCCGACCAACCCGCTCGTCGCCAACACGCCGAAGCACCGGGGCTCGCTCACGGTCCGTCGCGTGGACGAGGTCCGTGGCCTCAACATCGAACTCCGCGGCCGCTACGCCGATGCGTTCGACGTGAACTCGGGCGTGTTCAACAACTTCAACGTCGGCACCCCGGTGCCGTACACGCGCGTGCCGGTCAACGCCTTCGTGGACGCCGGCTTCTCCTGGAAGCTGCCCGTCGCGCAGAACGTGCGCTGGTCGCTCAACATCCAGAACCTGCTCAACAACGAGGTGCCGTCGTTCATCGGCGTCGCCCCGGTCGGCCGGTTCGCCACCACGCGCGTCTCGTACAGCTTCTAAGTCGCGTCCCGCAGGGCACGAAGGGGGTGGGCCGACCGGCCCACCCCCTTCGTGTATTTTTCAGGGTGCTCCTCCTCGACCCCACGCGGCGCCTCGTCATCGGCCATCGCGGCGCCCGCGCCGTGATGCCGGAAAACACCCTCCAGTCGCTGCAGCACGCCATCGCCCTCGGCGTGGATGCACTGGAGTTCGACCTGCACCTCGCTAGCGACGGCGTGCCGGTGCTGCATCACGACGCCACGCTGGACCGATGCACCGACGGCACGGGACCCGTGCGCGACCGCAGCTCCCTCGAACTCGGCCGCCTCAGCGCCAGCCACCGCTTCACGCCAGACGGCGGCCGCAGCTATCCCTTCCGCGAGGCGCGCTTCGCCGTGCCCACGCTCTGGGAGGCGCTCGAGGCCTGCCCCGACATCCCGCGCATCATCGAGCTCAAGTCCGTGGAAGTCGCGGAGCCGGCGCTGCAGGTCCTCCGCGAGACCGACAACCTGCACCGCGTGCTTGTCGGGAGCTTTCTCGATCCTGCGCTGATTCCTTTCAGACAGGCCGGCGTGCCGGTGAGCCCGGGGGCGGACACGCTCAAGGCCCGGTACGCCAGCGCGCTCTTCGGCGCGCGTCCCCGGCAGCTTCCTTTCCAAGCCCTCTGCATTCCCCGCTTCCACAACGTGATCCCGCTGCCCGTCACGCGCTTCGCGACGATGATGCGAACCGCCGGCGGCCCGACCCACGTATGGACGATCAACGACCCGGCCCGCGCGACGGCTCTCTGGCGCGCAGGCATCAACGGCATCATCACGGACGATCCCGCGCTGATGCTCCGCACCCGCGAGACCCTGCAGTGACCGCACCCAACGCCTCGGCCCCGAGCACCGGCAAGCCCGAGAAGAAGCCCACGAACTACAAGGCCGCCTGGGCCGAGACGCGCCGCCTGATGTGGCAGCACCGCGGCGCCCTGGGCATCGGCCTCGTGCTGATGCTCATCAACCGGCTCTCCGGCCTCGTGCTGCCGGGCAGCGTGAAGTGGATCGTGGACGAGGTGCTCACCAAGGGCCGCCTCGAGCTGCTCACGCCGATCGCCATCGCCGCGGGCGTCGCGACGCTGCTGCAGGCGTCGAGCTCCTTCGCGCTCTCGCAGGTGATCTCGGTGGCCGCGCAGCGCGCCATCACCGAGCTGCGCCGCCGCGTGCAGGCCCGCGTGCTGCGCCTGCCGGTGAGCTTCTTCGACGCCACGCAGAGCGGCATCCTCATCAACCGCGTGATGAACGACGCCGAGGGCATCCGCAACCTCATCGGCACGGGCATCATCCAGCTCGTCGGCGGGATGCTCACCGCGGTCCTCGCGCTGGGCTACCTGTTCTACCTGAACTGGTTCCTCACCGTCGTCACGCTGGTGTTCCTCGCCGTGTTCGGCGGCATTATGGCCTACGCCTTCGTGAAGCTGCGGCCGATCTTCCGTGAGCGCTCGAAGATCCAGGCCGAGGTGAGCGGCCGCCTGGGCCAGGCGATGGGCGGCGCCCGCGTGGTGAAGGTGTACACGGCGGAGAAGCGCGAGGAGATCGTCTTCACGAAGGGCGCGCACCGGCTCTTCCGCAACATCGCGAGCACGATCACCGGCACCAGCGCCGTGGGCGCCTTCGCGACGGTGATCATCGGCGCGGTCGGCGTGCTCATCCTCGTCATCGGCGGCCGCAGCGTCGCCGCCGGCGCGATGACGCTCGGCGACCTCATCAGCTACGTGTTCTTCGTGGGCCTCGTGAGCTTCCCCGTCGTGCAGATGGCGAACATCGGCACACAGATCACCGAGGCCTTCGCGGGACTCGACCGCATCCGCGAGATCTTCGAGACGCCCACCGAGGACGAGGACGATCGCCAGCGCGCGACGTTGGCGGACGGCAACGGCGACGTGGTCTTCGACGGCGTGTGGTTCGAGTACCGCGAGGGCATCCCGGTGCTCAAGGACGTGAGCTTCACGGCAAAGGCGGGCACGACGACGGCGCTCGTCGGCTCCAGCGGCTCGGGCAAGAGCACGCTGATCTCGCTGATCCTCGCCTTCAACCGCCCGCTCAAGGGCCGCATCAGCATCGCCGGGCAGGATCTCGCGACGCTACGCCTGCGCGACTACCGCAGCACGCTGGGCGTGGTGCTGCAGGACAATTTCCTCTTCGACGGCACGGTGGCGGAGAACATCGCCTTCTCGCGGCCGGGCGCGTCGCGCGAGGAGATCATCGAGGCGGCGCGCATCGCCAACTGCGACGAGTTCGTCCGGGACTTCCCCGACGGCTACGAGACCATCGTCGGCGAGCGCGGCGTGAAGCTCTCGGGCGGCCAGCGCCAGCGCGTGGCGATCGCCCGTGCCATCCTCGCCGACCCGCAGGTGCTGATCCTCGACGAGGCCACGAGCTCGCTGGACTCGGAGAGCGAGCGCACGATCCGCGAGGCGCTGAAGCAGCTGCGCGCGGGGCGCACGACCTTCGTCATCGCCCACCGCCTCTCGACCATCCGCTCGGCGGACCAGATCCTGGTGCTGGAGCAGGGCGAGATCGTCGAGCGTGGCTCGCACCGCGAGCTGATGGCGCTGGGCGGACGCTACAAGGTCCTGCACGACACGCAGCACGCGGTCGAGCAGGACCTGTTCGTGAATCCGGGGGAGGAGGTCGTGCCGTTGGACGCCAACGGCTGAACGGCAACGGCCTCACCACGAAGGCACGAAGGGCCCCGTGCAAACGATTGGCCCCGCAACCCCAAGAAGCATCACTGCTCCGGCGTTGCGGGGCCTTGCGATTGTCGCGGCTCCCTTCGTGCCTTCGTGGTGAACCGCAGTTACTGCACGATCCGCCGCCCGCTCACCCGCGAGCCGTCGCCGGGCATCGACCACTCGCCGGAGAACACGTCACCGTCGAAGACGATGTTGATCGTCGCTTCGTCGCCCGTCGGCGCGGTGATCTTGATGAGCATCGCGTTGCCAGAGCGCTTGGCCGAGTTGATGGGCATCGGCGGGAACGCGTCGCTGTTGATCGCGCCGGTGTAGTCGTCACCGGAGACGTGGCGCAGGTCCATCACGAAGTCGAAGGCCTGCCCCTGCGCGGTGAGCGCGACGGTCCAGCGGCCGACGGGGTTCACGGCGGGCGCGGCTGGGGCGGGGGCAGCCGCCACGGAGACGGGCTCCGGCGTGGTGGTGGTGGCCATCGGCGCGCAGGCGGCGGCAAAGGTGACAAGCCCCAAGAGGGCGAGGGCAGGACGAACGGTCATCGGGGCGATCCTGATGGAAGGTGGATGGACGGGTCCGGCCATACGATACAGCCCCGGGTCAGTCCGCCGCCACCGTCCGCGTCGCCGCCCAGGCCCGCAGCTCGCTGATCTTCTCCCACATCGTGCCCGAGAGCGGGCGCGTCGCCGCAACCTCGGCCAGCAGCATCTGCGTCGTGAGCGCCGTGCCCGCCGAGAACGCCGCGTACAGCGATCCCACCACGACCTGTTCGATCTCCGCGCCGCTGAATCCGTCGCAGGACTTGGCCAACGCCGTGAGGTCGAAGCGCGCCGGATCCTGGCTGCGCTTGCGCAGGTGGATGCGGAAGATCTCCGCCCGCGCCTCCTCACGCGGCAGGTCCACGAAGAACACCTCGTCGAAGCGTCCCTTGCGGATGAACTCCGGCGGCAGTTGCGCGATGTCGTTCGAGGTCGCGATCACGAACACGTCGCCCTGGCGGTCCTGCAGCCAACTGAGGAACGTCCCGAACACACGCTTCGACACGCCGCCGTCCGCGTCGCCGCCGCTGGCGAAGGCCTTCTCCAGCTCGTCGATCCACAGCACGATCGGCGCCATCCGCTCGGCGGTGCGCATCGCGCGCTTGAAGTTCTTCTCGCTGTCGCCGATGTACTTGTCGTAGAGATTCGCCGGGTCGAGCTTGAGCAGCGGCAGGCCCCACTCGCTGGCGACGGCCTTGGCGAAGAGCGACTTGCCGCAACCGGGCACGCCGAGCAGCAGCACGCCGCGCGGGAATCCCAGTCCGAACTGCGCCGCGCGCTGCGGGTCGTGCACCACCGCACGTCGCTTGCCGAGCCAGGCCTTCAATCCCGTGAGGCCCGCCACCTCGCCCAGCGATTCCGTCGAGGGCCAATAGTCGAGCAGTCCATCCTGCTCGACGATCTGGCGTTTGGCCTCGGCGGCGCGGCTCACGTCTGCGGCGCGCAGCGCGCCGTCTTCCATAATCAGCTTCGTGACGACCTTCTCCGCCTCCGTCTGCGTGAGGCCCACGAGGTTGTTGACGAGGCGCGTGCGGTCTTCCTGCGTGAGCTCCACCTTCACCGGCATCCGCGCCGACTGGTCGCGGATGATGCGCTCGAGCAGCTGCCGCTGGTCGTGGAAACCCGGCACGGGCAACTCCAGGTGCACGGCGTGCGGGCGCAGTGAATCCGGCAGCGACACGTGGTGGCCGCTGATCACCACCGCACCGCGTCGCGTCGCGAAGTGCGACACGCAGTCGAGCACGTGGCTGGCGACGACGGGATCCTGCAGGAACTCGCCCAAGCCCTTGAAGTGGAAGACGCCGACGCCTTCCTGCAGCACGCGGGCCAGCGCGGCGGCCGGCTCGGCGGTCTTCTCGATGTAGGGGTCGGTGAGCTGCGCGCCGCGGCGGAAGCCCCGCGAGCGGCTCCACGAGTAGAAGTTCAGCGAGAGTTGGCTGGCGATCAGCGCGAGGATGTCGTCGGCGCGATCCGACTCGACCGTATCGAGGACCAGCAACGCGTACTTGCTGCGGATGAGCAACTCGAGTTCGGCGACCGTATCTTTCACGCGATGCAGGCCTCGGCGAGGGATAGGCGCGAAGATACCGCAGACAGCGACGGCTCCGCCACCGCGTGGCGGATGCTGGCGTTGCTCGCCGTGGCCGAGATGCTCGGGATGGCGCTGTGGTTCGCCGCCAGCGCCGCGGCGCCGCAGCTCACGTCGCGCTGGGACCTGACGCCGAGCCAGGTGGGTGGGCTGTCCACCGCCGTGCAGCTGGGCTTCGTGGCCGGCACCGCCGCCAGCGCCGTGCTGAACCTCGCCGACCTCATCCCCGCGCGACGGCTGTTCACAATCGCCGCCGTGCTCGGCGCTGCCACCAACCTGCTGCTGCTCGCGTTGCCGACCTACGGCGGCGCGCTGATCAGCCGTGTGCTCACCGGCATTTGCCTCGCCGGCGTGTATCCGCCGGCGATGAAGATGGCCGCCACCTGGTCCCGGGCGCGACGCGGCACCGCCATCGCCACCGTGGTCGCCGCGCTGACGGTCGGCAAGGCGTCGCCGTATCTGTGGCAGGCGCTGCCCGACCTCGCGCTGGCGGTGCCGATCGTCGCCGCGGCGGGCTCGGCGCTGCTGGGCGCAGTGCTCGTCGGCTTCGCCTGGCGCGACGGACCCTTCGCGTTTCCCTCGCGTCCCTTCTCGTGGGGACTCATCGGCGACGTGCTGCGCGCGCCGCGCTGGCGGCAGGCCACGGGCGGGTATCTCGGCCATATGGCCGAGTTGTATTCGTACTGGACGTGGATCCCGGCCTTCCTCGCAGCCAGCGCCGTCGCACACGCGGGTGACCCGGCGGCGGGGCGCGCGCCGTGGATCGGCGTCCTCGCCTTCGCGACGATTGCCATCGGCGCGCTCGGCTGTCTCTACGGCGGCGTGATGGGCGATCGCATCGGCCGCGCGCGCATCGCCTCGCGCGTGATGCTCGCCAGCGGCGCGATCGCGTTCACGATCGGCCTTGCCTTCGGACGCAGTCCCTGGCTGCTCGGCGCGCTCGCACTCGCCTGGGGCTTCTTCGTCATCGCCGACTCGGCGCAGTTCTCCACGCTGGTCACCGAGGCCGTCGAGCCGCACGCCGTCGGCACGGCGCTGACGCTGCAGACCTCGCTCGGCTTCCTGCTGACGACGATCACCATCCAGCTCATCCCGCCGCTGGTTGGGTGGGTGGGGTGGCGGGGCGCGTTCGTCGCGCTGGGCATCGGCCCGATGCTCGGCGTGTACGCGCTGCGGCACCTCGTGCGCGAGGAACGCGCCGCGCGGGCGGTCGCGTGAGCGGGGCCGCGGGACTCGGCGGTGCCAGCGTGCTCGCGCTGATGCGCAGCTTCGACGACGGACGCGACCGCGCGGAGTTCTATCGCGGCTGGCGGATGGGGCTCGCGGCGGGCCTGTCGCATCCCGCCATCCTCTCCAAGTCCGTCGCGCGCGGCGGATTGGCCGGCCGCATCCGCGAGTACCTACTCGCGGGCACCGCGCGCGGCGAGGGCATCGCCACGCTGGTGAAGCGCGCGCCGCAGTTGTTCGAACCCTTCGAGTCCGCGCTGCTCGCGATGGGCGAGGAGAGCGGCCAGCTCGACACGATGCTCACGCAGCTCGCCGACTTCCACACACGGCAGTACAAGGTCATCCTCGCCGTGAAGAAGTGGATGTCGTATCCGATGTTCGTGTCGCTGTTCGCCGTCGTGGTCGGTCCGCTGCCGCTGGTGTTCAAGGGCCAGGTCGCGGCGTACTGGATCGCCGCCTGCTCCGGCCTCGTGCTGTGGTTCGCCGCCGGTGGCGCGGTGTTCGCCGGCCTGGCGCAGCGCTATCAGCGGCGTCCGCAGTTCGTGCGCGCGCGGTTCGCGCGTACGCTCGCGCTCTGCGTCGGCGCGGGCCTCACGCTGCCGCGCGCGCTGCTGCTGGCGGCCGACGCCTCGGGGGATCCCGCCCTCGCGCGGCAACTGCGGCAGCTCGGCGAGCGCCGACTCGGCTCGCAACCGGCCAGCGCCTCGCTCCAGGGGGCCTCGGTGATGACCCCCGAGCTGACGGGTGCGCTGCTGGTGGCCGAGCGCACGGGCGATTTCGCGGGCCCGGTAGGGCGATTGGCCGACCTCTACGAGGACGGCTTCAAGTAGATTTCCGGGGTGAATCGTCCGGCCTCCCCGGCGCTGGGCGCAATCGCGCTCGCGACCTTCCTGACGCTCGTTCCCATCACGTTGCTCGTCCCCGGGCTCACCGAGCTCGTGGTGGACGCGCACGGCGGGACGCGGTTCCAGGCGCACCTCTTCGTGTCGCTGAACCAGTTCGCGGGCATCGTCGCCGTGCCGTTCGCGATGGCCCTGCACCGCCGCTGGCCGCACACGCGTCGTTGGGTCGTCGGCCTGCTGCTGCTCGATGCCGTCGCCTTCCTCGGGATGGGCGCGGCGAACACGCTGGCGCAGCTCTTCGCCTGGCGCGCGCTGGACGGCATCGCGCATCTGCCGGCGGTGACCTTCCTGATGATCGCCGCCAACCGCTCGGGCGGCGAGCGTCGCGGGGCCTCGCTGGGCGTGGTCGCCGGGGCCTTGATGATCGGTGTCGCCGTGGGCGCGCCGTTGGGCGGCGTGCTGGTGGACGCCGACCGCGACCTCGTGTACGGCGTGGGCGCGGCGTTGCTCGTGACCGCGGCGATGGCCGGCGCCTTCGTGCCCGCCAGCGCATCGCCCTCGCGCGATCCCGACGCGCGCTATCGCTGGGACCGCCGGCGTCTCGTGAGCTGGATGCCGCTGGCCTACGGATTCGCCGACCGCTTCCTGATCGGCATCTTCGTCTCGACGTTCACGCTGTTCCTCACGGAAGTGCACGGCGTCGGCGCCGCCACGCGCGGAATGCTGATGTCGCTGTTCCTGCTGCCCTTCGCCGTGCTCTGCTGGCCGGCGGGCAAGCTGGCCGACCGCGTCGGCTGGTTCGCTCCGCTGGTCGTCGCGAACTTCGCCTTCGGCCTCGTGTACGCGACCTACGGATTCCTGCCGCTCTCGCTGTTGCCGCTGGCGATGATTGCCAGCGGCGTGCTGAGCGCGGGGATGTTCGCGCCGAGTCTGGTGCTGGTGAGCGACTTCGCCAAGCGCGGCGCGGGCGAGGGGCTGTTCGGCAGCTTCCAGGTGGCCGGTTCGATGGGC
>CAZYQM010000038.1:1859-6261 GCA_964649965.1 uncultured Gemmatimonas sp. | reverse complement strand
CCCGCTCGTCGGCGGCATCCTGGTCGAGACGCTGCGAAGCGACAGCGGCGCGCCGGCCTGGGCGGCGATCTTCGCCGGCGTCGGCATCCTGCTCTCGCTCGGCGGCCTCGTCAGCTACCGCGTGCTCGGGCCCGTCGCGCGCAGCGAGCGCCTGCCCGACCCGCCCGGCCGCCACGGCGGCGCGGTGAACGCGCCGCTGATCTCGCCGGACGTGGATGCGCGCGGCAACGCGTTAACGCGCGCCGTCGCCGTCACCGTGATGCGGCTCGTCGGCTGGAAGTTCAGCGGCGAGCGCCTGCCCGACCGCAAGAAGTTCGTCATCATCGTCGCGCCGCACACGTCCAACTGGGATTTCCTCGTCGGCGTGATGGCGATGTACGCGATCGGCATCCGCGGGACCTTCCTCGGCAAGGATACGCTGTTCCGCTTCCCGCTCGGCATCCTGATGCGCTGGCTCGGCGGCATTCCCGTGGACCGCTTCAGCAAGCAGGACGCCGTCACGCAGACCGCGGAGCTCGTGCAGCGCCGCGAGCGCGTGATCATCGCGCTGAGTCCCGAGGGCACGCGCAAGCGCACCGAGCGCTGGCGCAGCGGCTTCTGGTGGATCGCGCACAAGGCCCAGGTGCCGATCGTGCCGGTGGCGTTCGACTTCGCCAAGCGGGAGATTCACATCTACCCACCGTTCGAGACGACGGGGGATCCGGACCGCGACATCGTCGAGTTGCGGACGCGGTTCACGCCGGAGATGGCCTTCGACCCGAGGAAGTACGTCGCGTGACGAATCGTCGAGAGGTAGTTCGCCTGCTCGGTGCCGCCGGCCTCGCCGCGGCACTGCCCCGTGCGCTGCGGGGCGCGCCGCACGCCCCCGCGTCCCCGGCGACGTCCGCGTCTGGAGCGGTCGGCGTGCGCGACCCGCTGCAGGGCGTCGGTGTGCAGCTCTACACGCTGCGCAACGAGATGCGGGCAGACCCCGAGGGCACGCTCAAGGAGATCGCCCGACTCGGCTTCTCCGAGATCGAATGGTGGGGCGAGTTCGGCCGCACGCCGGCGCAGCTGCGCGCCTTGCTCGACAGCCATCGCCTCAGCGCGCCCGCGTGGCATCTCGCGCCCGAGCAGCTCGAACCCGCGCGCATCGACGAGACCTTGCGCACCGCCGAGGCGATGGGGCATCGCCACTGCATCGTCGCGTGGACCGCGCCGGCACTGCGCAACGCCGAGGGATTCGCGCGCATCGGCGAACTGCTGAGCCGCGCCGGCCGCCGCCTCGCGGCCGCCGGCATCCGCACCGGCTATCACAACCACGACTTCGAGTTCGAGCGCGCCGGCGACGGGACGCTGTGGGACGTGCTGCTCGCCAATACCGATCCCGGCGTCGTCGACCTCGAGCTCGATTGCTACTGGGCCTTCAAGGCCGGGCAGGACCCCATCGCGATGCTCGTGCGGCATCGCCATCGCATCACGCACCTGCACCTCAAGGACTCCGCGGGCGCACCCGATCATCGGCAGGTGGACGTCGGAGCGGGCGTAATCGACTGGAAGCGCTTGCTCGAAGTGGCGACCGCAGGGGGCGTGCAGCACGTGTTCGTCGAGCACGATGAGCCGACCGACGCCTGGGCGACCGTCGCCAGCGGGCGGAGGTACCTGAAGACGCTCGGCTACTGACGCGAGCCCTCATCAACCCCTTACCGTCGAGATGACACACTCCTCCCAAGACGCCACCCCGCACCCGACTCCGCGTTCCGCGACCACCGACGGCCTGACCTTCGCGCCGTCGCTCGACCTCGTCACCACCGCCGGCCACGTGCCGCGCCAGACATCCTTGCTTGACCGGCGCGTGCTGCACATCTGCGCCCTGGCGATCGGCCTCGGCATCGCCGCCGCGTTCGTCGCGATGCTGCTGATCGCGCTGATCCATCTCATCACCAATCTCGCGTTCTACGGGCGACTCTCCCTCGCGTCCGCAAGTCCGGCGGACGCCGTCGCGCGACTCGGGGCGTGGACCATTGCCGTTCCCGTCGTCGGCGCGGTGGTCATCGGGCTAATGGCGCGCTATGGGTCGAAGGCGATCCGCGGGCACGGCATCCCCGAGGCGATGGAGCAGGTACTCACGAACCGCAGCCGCATCCCGGCGCGCGTGCTGTTCCTCAAACCGCTCTCGTCCGCGATCTCCATCGGCACCGGCGGCCCGTTCGGCGCCGAGGGACCGATCATCGCCACGGGCAGCGCGCTCGGCTCGGTCCTGGGGCAGTTCCTCTCGATCACGGCGGCCGAGCGCCGGACGCTGCTCTCGGCAGGGGCCGCGGCGGGTATGGCCGCGACCTTCGGCAGCCCGGTGTCCGCCGTCCTGCTCGCGGTCGAGCTGCTGCTCTTCGAGTATCGTCCGCGCTCGATCATTCCGGTCGCGCTCGCCGCCACGACGGCGACCGGCATCCGCATCGCCTTCGAAGGCGCCGAGCCGGCCTTCGGGATGCCCGACATCGCCTTCCCTGCGCTCGGCGCGCTCGCGTTCTACACGCTGCTCGGCGCCGTAATGGGACTCATCGCCACCGTGGTGACGCGTCTCGTGTATGCCGTCGAGGACGGATTCGAGCGCTTGCCGATCCATTGGATGTGGTGGCCCGCGCTGGGCGCCGTCGTAGTCGGCGCCGTCGGCTATCTCGCACCGGATACGCTGGGCGTGGGCTACTACAACATCACGGCGATCCTGGCGAACGACCTCTCCCTCGGGGCCATCGCGTTCCTCTGCGGAATGAAGTTCGTCTCGTGGTCCATCTCGCTCGGCAGCGGGACGTCTGGCGGCACGCTGGCGCCGTTGTTCACCATCGGCGGCGGGCTCGGTGCCTTGATCGGCGCCGCGGCGATCGCGCTGTTGCCGGCGGCGGGCATCGACATCCGCGTCGCGGCACTCGTCGGGATGGCGACGATCTTCGCCGGCGCCTCGCGCGCGCTGCTGGTGTCGGCGGTGTTCGCGTTCGAGACGACGATGCAGCCGGCGGCGCTGCTGCCGCTGCTCGGCGGCTGCGCGACGGCCTATCTCGTTTCCGGCCTGACGATGCGCACGACGATTATGACGGAGAAGATCGCGCGGCGCGGCGTGCGCGCGCCGGCCGAGTACCACGCGGATCCGCTCGACCGGGTGCTGGTGCCGGATGTGGCGACCGCGCCCGTGGTGACGATCGCCGCCGACGATCCCGTCGAGCGGGTCCGAACCTGGATCGAAAGCGGCGCAACGGGCCGCGCCCACCAGGGCTTTCCCGTGCTCGACGCCGCGGGCGCGCTGGTGGGCGTGCTGACGCGACGCAACCTGCTCGCCGCGCATCCGCCGGGAACGCGCGTCGCCGCGCTGATCAGCCAACCGGTGCGCTTCGTGTACGACGACGCGACCGCGCGGCAGGCGGTCGAGCATATGGTCAACCACGACGTCGGTCGACTGCCAGTCGTCAGTCGCGAGGGTCCACCGCGCGTCGTCGGCATCCTCACACGCAGTGACATCCTCTCGTGTTACCGTCGACAGATGGACGAGGAGTTGCCGGAGGCCCCCTCGATGCGGTTCGGCGCACGCCGCGGGCGCTCCCGCGGAGCGTGACGTCGCCTCGCTGCAGACCGACCGTCGATCCGTAGCTCGGCCGCTGCGCCCCTGCGATTGACGGCGCGATCGGACGGCTGTCGTTCGCGGCTACTGACCTCGCGGGAACCCACGGGTTCCCCGCGAGTAGCACGTGGGAGTCTTTGCGGGCGTCTGGTCCGTCCCGCAAGTTCGCGCGCCGCCACCACCGGTCGTCCGATGCCGATGATGCGAACCCGCTGGCTTGTGCTCGCCCCGATCGTGCTGTGCGCGCCGCGCCTCGCCGCCGCGCAGGGCGAAAGCCTGACGCTGCGGGGACAAGTCCGGGACTCCGCTGCCCGACCGATTCCCGGAGCCTTCGTCGAGGCCCGACGCGATGCGCAGCGCATCGTCGCGCGTGCCGACACCGCCGGTCGCTACGAGCTCGTCGGACTCTCGCCCGGCGCGTGGCGGCTGGTCGTGCGGCAACTCGGATACCGACCCGATTCGAGCACCCTCCGCATCGCGGTCGGCGACCTGCGGGAGATAGTGTCGCGGGACATTGTCCTTCGTCGCGTGCTGATCCAACTCGACGAGCGCGTCGTCCGGGGCGTCTGGACCGGCGTGCGCGGCGTCGTCGGCACCCGAGACCTTCGACCAATCGCCGGCGCGAAGATCACGGTCGTCGGCGAGAGCCGCGTCGAGCGCAGCGACGAGCGCGGCGAGTTCGCGTTCCCTTGGATTGGTGGGCGTTCGGTGCTTCTGCGCATCGAAGCCACCGACTTCCGGACGCGGCTCGTCGGCGTGACCATCCCCGAGGGTCCATCGCCGGAGCTCGCGATCATCCTCGAGAGCGCC
>CAZYQM010000038.1:0-1849 GCA_964649965.1 uncultured Gemmatimonas sp. | reverse complement strand
AGCGCCGAGGGCTGGCGGCCGAACCTGATCATCGCGGACGACCTCGAACGTCGGCTCAATTGGGCGGCCCCCAACGCGGCGTACGTCTCGCGCGAGGATCTCCTGCGACGGGGGACGCGGGACGCAAAGGCGGCACTCGAGGGCACGGCGGACTTCAACCTGAAAGGTCTCGTCATCGAGCGCGACGCCTGCGTGTTCGTGGACGGCGTCGCGAAGCCGGGAATCCCGTTGGATGCCATCGACATCTCGACCATCGAGTTCATCGAGGTGTACCCGGCGGCGTCGGAACGGACGGGGACGCTGGCACGCCGCTGGCCCCGCGGTGCGCCCTGCGGCGCACCCGTGGACAGGGCGTTCAAACGCTGGGTTCCGGAGCAGATCCGCGTGCGGTACGTGTCGGTGTGGACGCGGCAGGCCGAGCCGCGCGGGACCGCGACGACGCCTGACTGACCGCGCACACACGTCGGCCGTGGTGGCGGGGCGAACCCTGACGCAGTAGCGTGAGATCCACAGGGAGGTCGCCACGATGCCAGTCCGAAAGACCGTCAAGCCGCTGCCGGAGTCGATGCTCACCGGCAAGGCGAGCGCCGCAAAGCCCGCGGAAGGCGACGCGCCCGTCTTCGCCTACATCGCCAGCCTGCCGCAGCCCCAGCGTGCAATCGCCGAGCGCATCGATGCCCTGGCCGCCAAGACGCTGCCGGACCTGCGGCGCTCGGTGAAGTGGGGAATGTCATACTACGGCGTCGGCGACGGCTGGTGCTTCTGCTGCGGCGCCTTCGCGACGCACGTCAAGCTGATGTTCATCAACGGCGTGACGTTGACGCCGGTGCCGCCGGTGACCCCCGTGGCGATGGGCAAGGCGACGCGCGGCGTGGAGATCGGCGCCCTCGACGAGATTGACGAACGCCAGATCGCTGCGTGGATGAAGCAGATCGTGGCCGCGCCGGGTGTCGGACGAAGCAAGCGGTAGACGTCGGCCGCTGTCGGCACGCTGACACCGGCCGACATAGCTTCCGTAGGGTGCACCACGCGCTCCTCCACGCCTTGCCCTGCCCAGATATGACTCGCCTGCCCCTCGCCGTCCTCATCGCCGCCACGCTCCCGCTGCAACTGCCGGCCCAGCTCCAGGCCCCGTGGACCGCGCTCGCCCGACCCGCCACCCGCACGCCGACCCCGACGGGCCCCGACATCTCCGTGGCGGATCTGGAATCGCGCGTGTATCGCTTCGCCGCCGACTCGATGCAGGGTCGCCTGATGGGAACGCCCGGCAACGCGAAGGGCGCAGAGTACATCGCCGCCGAGTTGCGGCGGCTCGGCCTCGAACCGGCCGGGGAGAACGGGACGTACTTCCAGACGCTCCCCTGGAAGAGCCGCGAGCTTGACCCGTCGAGCACGCTGTCGGTTGGCGGGCGGATGTTCCGCGCCTGGACGGACTTCGTGCCGCGCGACAACGGGCCGGGCACGCGATCGCTGGATGGCGTGCCGGTCGTGTACGCGGGTGACTTCGCGGATGCCGCGGGACGACTCGCCCCGGCGCTCGCGGCGGGCAAGGTGGTGATCGTCAGCTTCTCCGGAAACGTTCCCGGCAATCCGCCGATGACGCCGAACCGCACGCTCGTGCAGAGTGCCTACGCCGCTGCGGCGGGCATCCTCATCGTCTCGCGCGACGCGATCCCCGACGAGAGCATCGCGCAGTATCGGCAGGCCGCGCAGTTCATCGACGACGGGCAGTTCCCGCCCGCGCCGGCCTACGTGTACATCACGAAGGCGATGGCCGAGGCCGCGCTCGGCGGCCCGCTCGCCGAGCGCACGGCCGGCGCGTCCGGTACGCCGTTCCGCGGCGAGATCC
>CAZYQM010000037.1:0-14702 GCA_964649965.1 uncultured Gemmatimonas sp. | reverse complement strand
TCACGCCCTGCATCTGCGCGATCTGGTCCGCCGTCATCGACGGGTTGTCGGCCTGTGTCTTGGCAAGCGCCTTCGCGAGTTCGGCGTCGAAGATACCCTGCATCGAGCCCATCCCCGCGTAGAACAGCGCGCAGAGCAAGACCGTGGCGACGAGGAAGGGGCCCCAGGCGCCGGCGTTGCGGCGCCGCGCGAAGACCGTAGACGGCGTGAACCAGATGTCGATGCAGTCTTCGGCCAGCGAGGCTGGCGGTGGCGGCGAGGGCTCGTGGGCGGCTGCGAACATCAGGACGCTCCTTGGCGGGGGCGGAAAAAAGTCCGGGGGGACGCCGCTATAGTGCGTCCCCCCGGAGATTTGCGCAACGCGGACGGAGTCCGACCCGCGGCTCAGGCGTCCGGCGCCGGCCGGCGCGTCTGCGGCGGCCGCTGCCCCTGCGGACCGCGCTGGCCCTGCTGCGGACCGCGAACGGTACCCGGACGGCCAGCCTGTCCCGGACGACCGCGCACGGCACCACCGCGCCCGGCGCCGCGGCCGGCCTGCACGCCGCGGGCGAAGCCACGGCGCTCGGCCTGCATCTCACGCCACTTCGTGCGCTGCGTGTCGTTCAGCAACCGCTCGGCGGCGGCCGTCGCGGCCGAATCACGCTGGCGCAGCTGTTCCATCTGCGGGCGCAGCGCGGCGCGGCGCTGTTCGGACTGCTGCATCATCTGCCGGCGCGCGGCCGAGTCGCGCGGCAC
Organism: uncultured Gemmatimonas sp.; assembly: GCA_964649965.1. Lineage (GTDB taxonomy): Bacteria > Gemmatimonadota > Gemmatimonadetes > Gemmatimonadales > Gemmatimonadaceae > Pseudogemmatithrix. The sequence continues at coordinate 13,967 of CAZYQM010000037.1, read as the reverse complement.
GCCCTGCGTGCGGACGCGCTGGCGCAGCGAATCCATCGCCGGACGCATCGCAGCGGTCACGCGCTGACGCTCGGCGTGCAAGCCGCGCTCGATCGAATCGAGCTGGGCTACCTGCCGCGGCGTGAGCTCGAGCACGCGCCGTGCATTGAGGATGGCGGTGACGCCACCGCCGGCGCGGGGCGCGACGGCACGGCCGGCCATCGGACGCGCGACCTGACCAGCGCCGCGTGGAGCCGCCGGCGCCTGCTGGGCGCTTGCGAGGCCACCGAGCCCAGCGAGCATCGTGGCGATGGTGAGGACCTTCAGAGTGGGACGCATACGTGGAACTCCTAGTTGAACGGTACCGGTGGGGACGGTGTGATCACCCTGTCAGACGCCGCCGGCGGGGAGGCGTTAAGATTCCCTCCCTATGCCTGCTGCATTCCACGACCGCCCCCGCTTTCCGCGCGGCTTTCGTTGCGCCTCGCGCAACGTCGGCCTCAAGCCCGAGGCCAAGGATCTGACGCTCTTCGCGAGCGAGGTGGACGCCGCGGCCGCCGCGGTGTTCACGCGGAACCATTTTCCCGGCGCGCCGATCATACTGGGCCGCGAGACGATCAGGGGCGGCGTGCTCCGCGCCGTGATCGCCAACAGCAAAGTGAGCAACGTCGCCACCGGTGCGGCGGGCGTGGACAACGCGCGCCGGATGGCCGCCGCCGCGGCCAAGGAACTCGGCACCGAGGCCGGCCGCATCCTCGTGAGCTCCACCGGCGTCATCGGCGTGCCGCTGCCCGTCGAGAAGATCGAGCGCGGCGTCGTCGGGATGCGTGCCGAGCTGCAGGACGATCCGCTCGTCGGCGCGGAAGGGATTATGACGACGGACACCTTCCCCAAGGCGTATTCCTGCTCGGTCGGCGAGGCGACCATCACCTGGGTCGCGAAAGGCTCGGGGATGATCGAGCCGAATATGGCGACGATGCTCGCCTACATCTTCACGGACGCCAAGCTCGACGCCGCGACGCTCGACCGCCTGCTGCGCGAGGCCGTGGAGCGCTCGTTCAATATGCTGAGCGTGGACACGGACACCTCGACCAGCGACACCTGCGCGATCCTCGCCAACGGGATGGCCGGCGCGGTGGACGAGGCGGCCTTCCGCGAGGCGCTGATCGCCGGCTGCATCAAGATGACCGAGACGCTCGGTCGCGACGGCGAGGGCGCCGAGCACCTGCTGCGCGTCACGGTGCGAGGTGCGCAGAACGAGCTGGAGGCGAAGCGCGTGGCGAAGAGCGTGCTCAATTCGCCGCTCGTGAAGACGATGGTCCACGGGGCCGACCCCAATGTCGGGCGGCTGCTGATGGCCGTGGGCAAGTGCTTCGATTGCACGATCGTGCCGGCGCGCACGGACGCCTGGGTCAACGGCTTCCAGGTGGTGAAGGCCGGCGAACGCCTGGCCTTCGACGACGACATCGTGCGGAAGACGCTCAAGGAAGAGGTCGTGGACCTCGAGATCGCGCTCGGCGTCGGCGAGGCGCGGGCGGTTGCGTACGGCTGCGACCTGACGAAGGGCTACATCGAGGAGAACGCGGCGTACTACTCGAGCTGAACGGGGAACGGAAGACGGTGAAGGGTGAAGGGTGCGCACAGCGCCTGACCGTTCCCCCTTCACCGCTCCGCGTCTTCAGCGTGGCAACTGCTGCTTTTCGCGCTCGGCGAGCAGCTTCGTCACGAAGCGCTGCCCTTCAGAGATCCGCTCGACCTCGATGGCGACGGTATCCACCGCCGACTCCAGGCGTCGCATCCGTTCCTGCGTCTCGGCGTCGAGGCGCGGGCGTGGCGGGGAGCTGGCGCGCTTCCAGATGAGGCGCGCGATGGTAAACGCGAGGGGCGCCAGCACGAACATCGTGAAGATGATCCCGATGGCCGTCGAGTCCACCGAGCGGAACTGGATGCCGCCGGGACTGGGCGCCTGCGAGGTCGATGAGCTAAGCAGCTCACCCGGCGCCTGGGCGATGAGCTCGCCGGTGCGCGCGATCTCCGCCTCGAGCTCGACGATGCGGTCATCCAGCACCTTCAGCCGCGCTTCGAGGCCCGGGCGTTCCGACACCGACGCCTCGCGCAGTTGGTCCACGATGTCGTCGCGCCGCCCGACGGCGGAGTTCAGCTGGTTCGAGAGCTCCGTGCGCTGGGCGCGCATCGCGCGCACCTCGACGGCCGTCTGCGGCACGCCCGTGCCGGTCCGGACGACGACGTTCGTCACCTGCTCGGGCGGAACCGGGGGGATTGGGGCCGTCTGTTGCATATCCATAAGGTGCAGTACGGCGCCATCACGCGCGAGGTGTCAGCGGCCCGGTGCCTGAGGCGCGGCGGTACCGCCGCCCTGCCCCCCGCCTCATCTTTCCTCGGTCCCGGAACGGAGCGGCACTGGTGCGGATGGGTCTCGACATCGCAGTGATCGGCGGCGGCATCGCCGGCCTCTCGGCCGCGTGGCGGCTCAGCACGCACCACCGCGTGACGCTGATGGAACGCCACGAGGTGGCCGGGATGGACGCCCACTCGCTCGACCTCGAGCACGGCGGCGGCAGCTTCCGCGTGGACGTCCCGCTGCGCGTGCTCTACGAAGGCTACTATCCGACGCTGATCGCACAGTATCACGAGCTGGGCGTGCAGCTGGAGCGCACCAACTACGCGGGCTCGTTCAGTACGCTCGGTGGCGCCGCGTACTATCGCTACGCCAATTGGCTCGTGGCCGGTCGCTCGATCCCGCTGCCGGCGACGCCCTTCGGCGGACGGGCGCTGCGCATCAACCGCGAGCTGCTGCGCTTCTACCGCGTCGCGCGGCCGGCCCTCGACGGCTTGCAGCACAGCGAGGAGCCGCTCGGCAGCTGGCTCGACCGGCACCGTTTCGGGCACGACTTCGCCGAGGGCTTCCTGATTCCGACGTTCGCGGCGGTGTGCACCTGCTCGAATGCCGCCGTGCGGGCGTACCCGGCGCGCGTGATCCTCGACTACCTCACGCGCGGACTCACGTTCGGCGGCGTGCGCCGCGTCGTGCTCGGCACGCGCGAGGTGGTGCGGCGCCTCACCGAGCCCGTGCACGCGGTGCTGTGCGGCATCAAGGTGCAGCGCATCGCGCCGGCACCGGACGGCGTGCGCGTCACCTGGGACGGCGGCGAGAAGGTCCTCGATCACGTCGTCGTCGCCACGCAGGCCAACCAGGCCGCCGCGATGCTCGACGGCGCGTATCGACGCGAGAAGGAATCGCTCGAGCGCTTCGCCTACGAGTCCAGCGAGGTCGTCGTGCACACGGACGAGCGGCTCGCGCCGCGCGACCGCGCACATTGGGCGCCGGTGAACCTCATCACCAGTGACGCGCACGACAAGCCGATGGCGACGATCTGGATGAACCGCGTGCAGCCCGGCCTCGCGGCGTCCTCGCCGGTGTTCCAGACCTGGAATCCCATCGTCGCGCCGCGCGACGAGACCGTGCGGGCCCACGCGCGCTTCGAGCGACCGCTGGTCAACGCCGCCTCGCTCGAAGGCGCCAGCAACGTGCGCCTGCTGCAGGCGCAACACGGCCGCCGTCTGTGGTTCTGCGGCAGCTACCTCGGACCCGGCATCCCGCTGCTCGAGGCCGCCGCGCGCACCGCGCTCGACGTTGCCGTGGCGATCAACGACGACGAGCGTACGACGCTTCGACTGCCAACGCCTCTGTCCCGTCCGGCGTGATGTTGTACATCCGCATCACCAACGCGTCCGCAGACGGATGCTCCACGGTGATGCGCCAGCCCCAGTCGGGCCCCGGCGGCGCGGGATAGCTCCCGCGCACGTCCGGCACGCCGTCACCGGCGGCAGCGCCCGTCAGCGGCATCAGGCGATGCCCGTTATGGAAGGAATCCGCCCAGGCCACGTCGCAGCGGCCGGCCTTCACATCATCGCCGAGCAGGAGGATGCCCTCGCAAGGCTTGCCCTCGTGCGACCAGGTGTAGCGCAGCGCGAGCATTCGCCCCGCCGCTTCGCCGCGGACCTCCGCACTCGTCTCGCTCTCGAAGGCCGCAGAGCCCGGCTCGAACCACAGCTTGTTCTGACCGTCCCACTGGCCCATCGCGCCGATCAATCGCGCCGGGATGCTCATCGCGCCTCCAGGCGCGCGAGGGCGCGCTCCGCCTGCACCAGATGCCGCATCTCGTGCCGCACGAGGATCCACAGCGAGGAGTAGCCGTCGTAGCGCGCCCCGGCGACGAATGGCGACTCGAGCACGACCTCATCGACCGCCAGACCCTCCACGCTCCACACCAACGCCAGTTCCTCACCAAGCCATCGGCGGAACTCAGAGACGACCTGCGCGCGCGGCAGCTGACTGCCCGGCACGAACGGCTTGCCGGTCTTCGCACGACCGAGCCGGACTCCCAGGACAATCGGCACCGGCCCGACCACGCGGGCGAGGATGCGGCCGAACAGCGCCCCTCGATACGCACGGTCGCCGATCGGCGGCAGGCGCTTGGCCTCCTCGAAGGCCGTCCGCATCCGGGGCAGCATCGCGGCGCTCGAGAGATTGAGGTGGGCGATGCACTCGGCCACGGACCATTCGTCCGGCGCTGGACGCTGGTTCCACCGGGCGTCGTCCACGCGGGCATCGAGCGCGGAGAAGCGCCGCGCCACCTCAGCACAGTACTGGGCGAGTTCGTCCAGCTGTCCCTGCGACTTCGTCGGCTGCATCGGATCGGCGAGGTTGGGGAGAACGTCAATGGCAGAATGTACGCGGCGCGCCCCCTTCTGGTGACGGGCGGGCGTCCGCATCTTTCGCGTCGGACCTTTTCCCGAGGCAATTGGATGCGCCGCCTGTCTTTGCTGATGCTCGCCGCCGCCCTCGCCGCGCCGCTCGCCGCGCAGGCTCCGTCTCCCCTGAGTGCCGAGCTCGACCGGCGCCTCGGCACGGTGATGCCGAAAGTCGTCGCCTGGCGCCGCGACATCCACGAGCATCCGGAGCTCAGCGGGCAGGAGGAACGCACGGCGCGTGTCGTCGCCGAGCACCTGCGCTCACTCGGGATGGAGGTCCGCACCGGCGTGGGCGGCCACGGCGTCGTCGGCGTGCTGCGCGGCGGCCGTCCGGGCCGCACGGTCGCGCTGCGGGCGGATATGGACGGCCTGCCCGTCACGGAGCAGGTGGACCTGCCGTTCCGTTCGCGCGTGCGCTCCACCTACAACGGCCAGGAAGTCGGCGTGATGCACGCCTGCGGCCACGACAACCACGTCGCCATCCTGATGGGCACGGCGGAGCTGCTCGCCGGGATGAAGGCGCAGCTGCCGGGCACGGTGGTCTTCATCTTCCAGCCCGCCGAGGAAGGCCATCCGGAGGGCGGTGGCGGCGCCGAGCGGATGATCGCCGACGGCGTGATGGACAACCCGAAGATCGACGCGATCTTCGGCCTGCACGTGTGGTCGGGCAAGCTCGGCGAGATCACGTACCGTCCCGGCCCGACGATGGCCGCGTCGAACTCGTACCGCATCACGGTGCACGGCAAGCAGACGCACGGCGCGAATCCCTGGGGCGGCATCGATCCGATCGTCGTCGGCTCGCAGGTCGTGATGGGCCTGCAGACGATCGTCTCGCGGCAGACCGACATCACGGCGAACCCGGCGATCGTCACGGTCGGGCAGTTCCTGGCCGGCGTGCGCAACAACATCATTCCGGACTCGGCGGTGCTCATCGGCACGATCCGCACGTTCAGCGCGGAGCAGAAGACCGACATCTTCCGTCGCGTCGAGGCGACGGCGCAGCACATCGCGATGGCCTCGGGCGCGCGCGTCGCGGTGAAGATCGACTCCGGGTACATCGTCACGCGCAACGACGAGGCGCTCACGGCGCAGATGCTGCCGACGCTGCAGCGAGCCGCCGGCCGCGACAACGTGCAGCTCGCGCCGCTGACCACGGGAGCCGAGGACTTCTCGTACTTCCAGGATCGCGTGCCGGGCCTGTTCATTTTCCTGGGCGTGTCGGCACCCGATGCCGATCTCAACACGGTGCCGCGCAACCATTCGCCGCTGTTCTTTGCCGATGAGCGTGCGCTGCCCGTGGGCGTGAAGGCGATGACGTCGTTGGCCCTGGATTGGCTGGCGCAGAACCGGAACTGATGGACGCGGCGCAGTCGGCGGTGAGGCTTCCCGCCGACTTGCGTGCCGCGTGGACGGCGCACGGCGACCACGCCCACGCGCTGAATGCGCTGCTCGGCGAGCGTGCGTGGCGAGGCCCGCAGGGCGCGGTCGTGCCCTACGCCGATACCGGACGCGCGTGGGTGGCGGCGGGGACACCCATCGCGCCCGCGTCAAACGCGCCCGCGGCGGCACGCGGATTCGAGGACGCCGCGCGCGCCGCAGGTCGCATCCCGATCTGGTTCGCGATCGAGCAACCCGAACGCATTCCGCAGGCCGCGCGACTCGTCGTCGGCTCGCTGCCCGAGTGGAGCCCCGACGGCTGGGCGGAGGCGGTACACAGCCACCGACGCATCCGCGAGCAGTTGCGGCGCGCGCGCAAGAAGGGCGTGACGATTCGCGCCCTCTCGCTCGAATCACTCTCCCCCGCGGACCGCACGGCCTTGGAGCGGCTCGAGGCCGCGTGGGTCGAGACGCGTCGGATGGAACCGATGGGCTTCGTCGTCGCACACCGGCAGGACAGCGCTCCGCTGCTGCGCCGCGCGTGGATCGCCGAGTGCGGCGGTCGCGCGGTCGCGTATGTGACAGCCACGCCGATGCCGGCACGCAAGGCGTGGCTGCTCGAGGATCTCCGCCGCGATGGCGCACCGAACGGCACCAGCGAGCTGATGTTCGACGCCATCGTCCGCGAGCTCGCCGCCGACGGCGCCGAATGGATCACGCCGGGGATGGTGCCGCTCGTCGCGGTGGCGCAGCGCTGGCTGGCTGGCGTGCGGCAACTCGCGCGCCCGCTGTACGACTTCGACGGGCTCGCGTTCTTCCGGATGCGAATGCATCCCGACCGCTGGCGACCGATCTACCTGCTGCATCCCCCGCAGGTGTCGGCGCCCCGCGCCATCCTCGAGGTCCTGCGCGCCTTCGCCGGCGGTTCGCTGCTCGGCTTCGGCAGTCGCTCGCTGATCAAGCGCCCACCGGGCCTCGCGTGGGTGCTCGCCGCCGGCCTCGTCCCGTGGACACTGGGCATCGCCGCGCTGGCGGTCGCCGATGCGGAGTCGCTGCTCGGCTTCAGCCGCGCCGCACTCTGGGGATGGGCCGCGTTCGATGCCGCGCTCGTCGCGCTGCTGTGGATGGCGGCGCGCCAGCGTCGGCTCCGGCACTTCGCCATCGCGACGGCCGCGGCGGCCGCGGATGCGATGCTCTCCGTGCATCATCTCGCAGAGGTCGGACTCGGCAGCACGTTCTTGCAGCAGCTGTTGCGCACGGTCTCGGCTGCCGCGCCGCTGCTCGCGACCGCGCTGCTCGCCTATGCCAGCGTCAGGGAGTGGCGCGCGCGGCGGACTGGCGCCGCCACTCCGCCGGCGCAACACCCATCCAGCGCTTGAACGCGCGATGGAACGGCGCGGGCTCGGCGTAGCCGAGCAGCACGGCCACCTGCGCGGAGCTGAGGCGCGGGTCGGAGAGCAAACGCGTCGCGCGGGGGATGCGCTCGGCCTCCACCAGTGCGCTGAACGAACTGCCGGCGTCGGCGAGGCGCCGCGACATCGTCCGCACCGACATCGCGAGGCGTCGCGCCACATCCGCGCTTCGAGGTTCGCCCTGGGTGAACGCAAAGCCGATCTCGCGGCGGACCGCGGCGACGACGTCGTCGGCAGGCCCGAGGCCTGCTTGCATCGCTTCCGCCTGCCGCGTCAGGTACGGTAGGACCGCGGCATCGGCGCGCGGCAGCGGGCGCGTGAGCAACTCGGCGTCGAAGGCGACCTCGAAGAGCGCGCCGTCCCAGGCCACCGGTGCGCCGAAGAATCGTTCGTGCCGCGCCGCGTCGGCAGGGCGCGAGAGCGGATACGTCACCCACGCCGCGCGCACGGGACGTCCGAGCAGCGTCTGCATCACGCTGACGCTGCTCGCCGCCTGCGCGTAGACCGGCTCGCGCAGCGCAGCGAACGCCGGCGTCGGGGGCCGCACGAACAGCACGCGCTCGCCCCCCGGCGATGCGCGCCGCTCCACGCGCGGCATCAGTTCCGGATGCACCACCGCGGCGAAGCGCTGCATCAGCTCCAGTGCCTCCGCCACCGTGCTGCCGTGCCGCATCACGTGGCCGACGATGCCCGCCGCGCCCAGTCCAAGGCGCTGGCCGATCTCCAGGCCGAGCTGCCGCGGCGCGATTGCTTCCCAGAGCCGCAGGTCGCAGCGGACCGGCACGCGCGCGTCGGGGTCCGCGAGCTGCGCCTCCGTCAGTCCTGCGGCGCGTAGCAGCTCGGCGCGCTCGAATCCCAGCGATACCGCGACGGCGAGGACGCCCGCCGGCACGGCGGCGAGGATCGTCTCGCGGTCCAACGCGGAGGAGGGGGTGGCGGTCACGGTCAATGCGATGGCGGAATCGGTCAACGGAGCGGCGCAGGGTCACTCGTAGGTTGCGCAGACCCTACTGGAGGAATGATGCAACTGGATTCGCTTCGTGTCATCGTCGTCGGCGGCGCCATCGGCGGCTGCACGACTGCCCTGCTCCTGGCCCGCGCCGGCGCCCACGTAACCGTGGTCGAGCGTGTCGCACATCCCCGCGCCGTGGGCGCCGGCATCGCGATCGCCGCCAATGGCCAGGCCGTGCTCGACGGACTCGGTCTCGCTCCCGCGCTCGAGCACGCCCCGCTGGTGCGCAACGGACGCGTGGTGGACGGCCGTGGCCGCGTGCTGCTCGAACCGATGCAGGCGATGCCGCCGATGCGGATGCTGCGCCGTGCCACGCTCTCGACGGTCCTGCTGGACGCCATTGCCGCCGAGCCTCGCATCACGGCGCGATTCGGCAGCGAAGTGCTCGCGGTGAACGCTGACGGTCACCTGCGGGCGCGCAGCCCCGAGGGCGAGATCGAACTCAGCGCGGATCTCATCGTCGCCGCTGACGGTGCACACTCGGCCGTGCGCGCGGCGCTCGACTTCGGCGCCCGCGTGTCGGAGGAGGGCATTCCGTACGTGCGGGCGCTCGTGCCGGCAGGCCTAGCGCGCGAAGAAGAGGCGTGGACCGCGGCAGGCATCTTCGGCAGCTTCGCCGTGGACCACGGCACGTACGTGTATGCGTCGGCTGGCACGACGCCGCTGCGCAGCGCCGTCGCCGCGCGCGACCTCGAGGCGTTCCGCGATGCCTGGGCGCGCGCGTATCCCGCCGCGCGGGCGTTGCTCGTCCCGCTCAAGCGCTGGGATGAGTTGCTGCTCAACACCGTGGTGCAGGTGCACTGCGCCCGCTGGTCCGTCGGACGCGTCACGCTGCTCGGCGACGCCGCGCACGCGATGGCGCCCAATCTCGGCCAGGGCGCGAACAGCGCGATGGTGGACGCCGCCGTGCTGGTGGAGTCGCTGCGGCGGCACGACGACCTCCCTGATGCGCTGCGCGCGTACGAAGCGCGACGACGACCGGCGGTCACGCGCGTGGCGACGACGGCGGCGCGGCTGGGCGCGCTGGCGGATGCGACCTGGGGCGTTGCGCGATTTGCGCGGGATCGGCTGCTGATGCCGTTGCTGCGAGTGTTGCCGGCGTCTGGCGCGGTGCGGACGGTGTTGCAGGAGGATCCGGGGGCGCTGCGCGCGATGTGCTCAGCGGCGTGATGCGCGACAGTCCGGTGACGTCGGCAACGGCGCGAGTCGTTTCGAGCGCATCGGTCTGCACATCGTGCCCCGAATGGAAGACGACGCTCCGATTCCTCCGTTCCGCTCCACGGCGTACTTCCGGCACACACGCATCCGAGCCGACCGGGCGACCATCCGCGATGCTTGGATCGTCCTTGCGATCCGCAGCCCGATAGCGGAGACGATCCAAGCGGATGGCCGGATCAGACGATGGGTGTACATTTCTGAGGCGGGCAGGATCCTGCGGGTCATCCTCCTGCCGGACGGGCGCACCGTACACAACGCCTTCTTTGACCGGAGGTTCAAGTCGTGAAGATCAAGTACTTCCGGGATACCGACACGGCGCTGCTGGAGTTCTCCGACGCAGCAGTCGTCGAAACCCGGGAACTCTCCGAGGACGTGTACCTCGATCTGGACGATCGCGGCAAGATTGTCAGCATCACGATCGAGCACGCCCGCACTGTTGCGAACCTTCCGGCGCTCTCCCTCGAAGAAGTCGATTCCAGGGTAGCCTAGTCGGCAGCCGAGCGGACGCGAGCGGATTACGCCGTCGCGACCAACCCCGCACCGCACTCGACGCAGAACTTCGCGTCCGCCGGCACCGCCGCACCGCAGGACGGGCACCCCGCACCGAGCATCCGGCCGCAGTCGGAGCAGAACAGCGCATCCGATTCGGGCCGCGGCCCGCAGCGCGGGCAGTTGCGTCCGCCCTGCTTCACGCGGGCGATGAGGGCCTCGGCGGCATCGTCCGCCGCAGACATCGCCGCGGCGGCAGCGGGCGAGGCCGAGGCCGCGCCGGCCTCCCGCGCCCGCAGCTCGGCCAGCGCCCGCGGCGTGTAGGTCGCCTTGAGCGTGGCGTAGTCCTCGGGCGAGAGCTTGCCCGTGGCTTGGTCGAACTCGATCTCGCGCAACGCCTCGAGCGCACTGGCCTCAGGGGCCTGCTCCGGCGCCAACACGATCGGAGCGGAAGACAGTCCGCCCTTGAGCAGCGGCCACATCACGAAAGCCAGCGCCCCGACCGCCAGCACCGAGCCGAGCAGCAACGCGATCACTCGAAGTCTTCCTCGCGCAGGGCCTTCTCGAGGCGTGCCAGCTCATCGGCGCTGGCGTCAATGCGCGGCGCCGTGCCCGCGGGCGCTGTCCCGCTCGCGGCGGGGGCCGCCGTCGCGCCCGCGTTCACCGCCGCGCGCTCGGTCCAGCGCTTGATCATCATCGTCAGCACGATGCCGCCCGTGGTCATCACCACCGCCGGCATAAAGTAGCCCGCCCAGTTGAAGCCCTGCTTCACCGGCGCGGTGAGTGCCACTTCACCGTACGTGGCGACGAACGCGTCCTTGATCTCCTGCGCCGTGTAGCCGCCCTCGACCAATCGCATCACGTCGCGATGCATCGCCGGCGACACGCTGCAGGTGAAGTCCGTCGTGCGGCAGGTGTACACGTCGAGGATGCAGGTGCACTGGCACTTGAGTTCGCGCTCGAGCTTGTCGCACTCCTCGGGCGTCATCGACGGCGCTGCGCCGGGCTTCGGGTCGCGCAGCACCGGACGATACGCACTCTGGTCCATCGGCGTGAAGTTCGGCTGCTGCTGGCCCCCGAGCACGCGGCTCGAGAGCGCCACGCCGGCGCCAGCTGCCGCCACGAGCCATTCGCGTCGGCTCAGCAAGGTCGCCTCGGTGAACTTGGGATCGCGCGTCGTCGCCATCAGACCCCCGCCGTCTCGCGATGCTGCGGCGTCAACTCCGTCACGTAGCCGCCCTGCCGCTTCCGCTCGCTCTGCGGCCACATCACGATCAAGCCGCCCAGCGCCATCAGGATGCCGCCGTTCCACACCCACACCACGAGCGGATTGAAGTTGATGCGGATCTCCGCGCGGTCGCCGATCACTCCCGCCAGCACGAGGTACACGTCCTGCCGCTGCATCTGCAGGATGCCGACCTCGGTGCTCGGCTGGAACGTGGGGTTGCCGCGCGTATCGAAATGCTGGCGCTTCTCGCTGGTCAGCAGCGGGAAGCTCTGGCCTTCCATCGAGGGCAGCAGCGAGATCGCCACGACCTCGCGGTTCATCGCCTTGAAGGACGAGATGCCATCACTGGTGAAGGTCCACTCCTTGCCATACGGATCCTTCGTCGTGAAGCTCTCGCCGGCACGAAGCGTGACGTCGTATTCCTGGCGGAATGCCATCCCGGCAAAGGCCGAGAAGAGGATGACGATGCCCGCGTGCACGATGTAGCCGCCGTAGCGGCGGCGGTTGCGCGTGACGAGGTTCACGAGCGCGGTGAAGACGTTCTCCCCGTGCATCTTCATCCGGGCCGTCGCGCCCTTGTAGAACTCCTGGATGATCGTGCCGGCCACGAAGGCGCCGAGTCCCCAGGCCATCAGCGGGTAGAGCTCGCGCGCGCCGAGCACCCACAGCGCCGCCGCTGCCACCACACCGAAGAACGCCGGGCCGGCGAACTGCCGCTGGATGTTCTGCACCGACGCCCGACGCCAGGCGATCAGCGGCCCGATGCCCGTGAGCGCGAGCAGCAGCAGGCCCAGCGGCACGTTCACCGTGTTGAAGAAGCTCTCGCCCACCGTAATCTTGGAGCCGCGCACCGCTTCCGAGAGAATCGGGAACAGCGTGCCCCAGAGCACCGAGAACGCGATGCCGACGAGCACGAGATTGTTGTAGAGGAACGCCGCCTCGCGCGAGATCATCGCCTCGAGCTCAGCCTTCGCCTCGAGATCCTTCAGGCGGATAGACACCAGCCAGGCCGTGGCGACCAACGCGAGCACCATAAACACGGCGAACCACATCCCGATGTTGCTCTGCGCGAACGAATGCACGCTCTGGATGACGCCCGAGCGCGTGATGAACGTGCCGAGGATGCTGAGCAGGAACGTGCCGACCACGAGGATCACGTTCCACTTGCGCAGCATCCCGCGCTTCTCCTGGATCATGATCGAGTGCAGGAACGCCGTGCCCGTCAGCCAAGGCAGCAGCGACGCGTTCTCCACCGGGTCCCACATCCAGTAGCCGCCCCAGCCCAACTCCACGTAGGCCCACCACATCCCGAGCAGGATGCCGAGCGTGAGGAACACCCAGCTGATGATGCTCCACTTGCGCACCGCACCCAGCCACTCGGCATCGAGGCGGCGCGTGATCAGCGCACCCATCGCGAAGCCGAAGGGAATCGCCGTCGCCACGTAGCCGAGGTACAGGAGCGGCGGATGGATGGCCATCGCCGGGTTCTGCAGCTGCGGGTTCAGGCCGCGGCCGTCAGGCGGGATCCACTCGAGGCGCTCGAACGGATTGGACGCGATTGCCGTCGCCATCACGAAGAACAAGAGCACCGCGCCGTTGACGCCCGTTACCCAGGGCATCAGCGCGCGGTTCTTATTGCGGTTCGTGAACGTCGCCGCGGCGGCGTAGCCCGCGAGCACGAGGCACCAGAAGAGCATCGAGCCCGCCTGGCCGCCCCAGAACGCCGAGAACTTGTAGACGATCGGCAGGTTGGCGCTCGTGAACGACGCCACGTAGCGCACGGAGAAATCGCTGGTCAGCAGTGCGGTCCACAGGCCCAGCGAGGCCAGTACCACGAAACCCGTGGTGGCATAGAGGCCGCGCTCGCCGCTGACGATCAGGTCTTCACGCTTGAGGTAGCCGCCCGCGAAACTCAACGTCACGGCCCAGACGCCCATCAGGAGGGCGATCCACAGGGACAGCTCGCCGACGAGAACCACGACTCAGTACGACTTCGTCGTGACGCTGTCGTGCCCGGCCGGCATCGGGGCGCCGCTTTCCATCGCCTTGCGCATCGCCTCGTAGCTCTCCGGCGTCGCCTCGTAGCGCGAGGCGCACTTGGCGAGCAGCGTCGTCGCTTGGAAGGTGCCGTTCGAATCGAGACGGCCCTCGACCACGACCTCTACCGAGTCCGAGAAGGTGTCGGGGATGATGCCGCGGTACACCACCGGATACGTCGCCGAGCCGTCGGTCATCTCGAAGGTGACCATCCGGCCCGAGGAATCGCGCACCACCGTGCCGGGCACGACCTTCGCGCCGACCTTCACGCCGGTGCCGATCATCGACGGGTCTTGGGCGACCTTCGCCTCCAGCTCGGCGGGCATCAGAAAGTAGATGCCGGTGTCCTTGATGGCGCCGGCCATCAGGACGCCGGCGGCGCCCAGAACAACGGCTCCGCCGAGCAGGAACTTTGTGCGAGGATGCATCACGATCTCCG
>CAZYQM010000036.1:11898-14722 GCA_964649965.1 uncultured Gemmatimonas sp. | reverse complement strand
CGCAGCCGCGCGCCGGCGCGGATGCGCAACAGGCCGCGCCGCTCCGCGAGCGCGCGTCGCGCGTCGTAGAGCCGACCGCCCACGCCGCTGCCGCGTACCTCCGGATGCACCATCACCTCGGCGCCGTAGAGCGTGCGGCCACGCACCGGATCGTGGTTGGTAAACATCCCGCCGTCGGTGAACTCCTTCCACGGCGCGTCCATCGCATAGTCGTCCCAGAAGACGATGAGGCTCGCCGCGTAGCCGACAATCTCCTGCCCGCGGTCCACGGCCACCAACTGCCCCTCGGGAAAGATCTCGAGGTGACGGCTAAGCTGGGTCGGCGACCACGGCGGAGAGCCCGGATACGTGCGTTCGCAGAGCGCGATGATGCCGGGGAAGTCCGCCGGCTGCATCGGTCGCACCTTCACGTAACGCCGCCGCGGCGGCACGTCCGGGCTCACGCTCATAGGCTCACCTCGTCCACCTCGGCGACAACGCTCGCCGTGCGCTCGGAATCGAGCAGCGGCAGCACCGTGCCGCTGGAGCGGGCGCGCTGGATGGAGCCCATCTCCAGCTCGGCGATGACCATCGTCTCCTGGTTGGGGATGCCCTCGGCGAGGATGCCGTCGCGCGCGAAGGGGAAGTCGCTGGGCGTGAGGATCGCCGCCTGCCCGTAGTTGAGCGACACCGCCGGCACCATCGGCAGCGAGCCGACCGTGTGCGAGGTGATCACGTACATCTGGTTCTCGACGGCGCGGGCCTGCGCGCAGTAGCGCACGCGCAGCATCCCCTGCCGGTCATCGGTGCAGCTCGGCACGAGGAGGATCTTCGCGCCGCGCCGCGCCGCCGCGCGCGCGATCTCCGGGAACTGCACGTCATAACAGATGGCGATGGCAATCTTGCCGAGCTGCGTGTCGAAGAGCTTGAGCCGATTGCGCGGCTTGACGATCCACTCCTCGGCCTCGAAGCGCGTCATATGCAGCTTGGGCTGCACCTGGTGCGAGCCGTCGGGGCCGAAGAAGAAGCTCTCGTTGTAGATCTCCTCGCCCTCGGCCACGGGGATGGTGCCCGCACAGATGTAGAGCTTGTGCTTGGCACTGAGCTCGCGGAAGAGCTCCACGTAGCGGTCCACGAAGCCGGCGAGGCGACGCACCTGCTGGCGGATGTCCGCGCGCACGTCACCGAGCGTCAGCAGCTGCAGCGTGAAGTACTCGGGAAACAGCACCAACCGACACTTGTAGTCGGCGGCGGTCTCGACGAGGCCGCGCACCTGCGCGGCGAACTGGTCGAAGGTCTCGACCTGGCGGATGTGATACTGCAGCGTAGCGACGCGGATCCGTTCGTCCATCCCAGCTCCGGGTTGAGGGTCAGGCCGGAGCGCCCACCCCCATAGCGGAGATGATCTTCCCGGCGACGTCGGTCAACTTCTTCGCTGCCGTGGAGGTCGGGCCACTCACGACGATCGGCGCACCGCGATCCGCCCCTTCCAGCACCGGCGGATACAGCGGCACTTCCCCAAGCAGGGGCACTTCCAGCTCGTCGGCGAGGCGCTTGCCGCCACCGCTGCCGAAGATCGCCATCGGCTTCCCCGTCTCCGGGGATTCGAAGTAACTCATATTCTCGACGACGCCGAGCACCGGCACGCCGACGCGCTGGAACATCTTGGCGCCGCGGAGCGCATCGCCCACGGCCACTTCCTGCGGCGTCGTCACGATCACTGCGCCGGCCACCTGCGTGGCCTGCACCAACGAAAGCTGCGCGTCGCCGGTGCCCGGGGGCATATCCACGAGCAGGAAATCGAGGCGCCCCCAGTTCACGTCGCGCAGGAACTGGGTGATGATCTTCATCACGATGGGCCCGCGCCAGATGGCGGGCTGGTCGCGCTCGATGAGGAAGCCGAGCGAGATGACCTTCACGCCGTGCGCGACGAGCGGCTGGATCTTGTCGTCCACCACCGGCGGCGCCTCGTCCACGCCCATCATCCGCGGGATGTTGGGGCCGTAGATGTCGGCGTCCATCAGCCCTACGTGATACCCCAGTTTGGCCAAAGAGATCGCCAGGTTCGTCGTGACGGTGCTCTTGCCGACGCCGCCCTTGCCCGACGAGACGGCGATGATGCGGCCGAGCTGCGGGTAGCTGACCGGCTGCGGGGCGGGCGGCGTGCGCGGGCCCGGCTGGTCGCCCATTACGGGCAGGGCGCGGGCCTTGGCCTCGCCGGCCTTCGGCGGCGCGTAGTTGGCGTCCGACGCCGGTTCTGCGGCGTCCTTCACGTCCACGCGGACCTCAGTGACCCCCTTGACCTTTTCGAGGGCCTGGCGCACCTGACGGGCCAGCGCGGGGTCGTCCTGGGCCGCGAGCAGCAGGGTCACGCGGACCTTGCCCTCGCGGGTAGCGGCGATGTCGCGCACCTGCTGCGTCTGGTAGAGCGACGCACCGGTGCGGGGGTTGGCGATCGGGGCCAGCGCCTCGGCGAGGCGGGCCTGGAGGGTATCGGTCATAGTGTCCACGGCGTGACGACGGGTGGTAACGTGTCCCTGAAGTCTAGTGACCTATCGCACGATTCACGACCCGACGGCGCGCGCCGCTGCCACGATGTGATAGTTCGGCGTTGCCGCCCTCCCGGCCGAACCGTACCTTGGTCATCCGGGCGTCATCCGATCATTGGTGACCCGGACCCCGCCCGGTCGTCCTCCGGTCGGGGTCCGTCTTGCCCGACTCTACCGAGGTTGTCGAATGCCACGAGGTGCACGCCCAGCTTTCACGTTGATCGAGCTCGTCATGGTCATGGTCCTCATCGGGCTGATGGTGGCGATCTCGGCGCCGCGCATCGACATAATGGGAT
>CAZYQM010000036.1:7037-11888 GCA_964649965.1 uncultured Gemmatimonas sp. | reverse complement strand
TATCGGGCCAACACCGCCATCCAGGTGCTGGGGACGACCGTCCTGACCGCCCAGCGGCAGGCGCTGACGCAGCAACACAACGTGATCGTGCGCTTCGACACGTTGAACCTTCGCCTGCGGGTGCACCAGGACCGGGACAACGATGGCGTCGTGGACACGGGCGAGCAGTTGCGGTCCGTACCGTTGGGGGAGTCGATCGTTTTCGGGCTCGGGGACGCGCCGGCACGGGGGACGCTCAGCACGGCGATCACGTTCACGCGGGTCTCGAACGGTGACCTCGCGGTGACGTTCCATCGCGACGGATCGGCAAGCGAGGCTGGCGGGTTCTATGTGACGACGACCCGCGCCGCGGGAGCCGGCAGCGAATATCCAGATCACAGCCGCCTGGTGGTGGTGGAACGCGCCACGGGGCGCTCGGCGTCGTATCGGTATCTCGGTGGCGAATGGAGGAAGGTGTACTGATGGCGAGGCGAGCGGGGTTCACCATCGTCGAGATCGTCGTGGCACTCACCATCCTGATGGTGGTGATGCTGGCGCTGATCACGCTGACGGGGCGCACGATGCACATCGCAATCATCGCGGACCGCGAGCAGGCGGCCTTGCAGCTGGTCACGGACCGGACGGACGAGATCCTCACGGACCCGCGCTACGACGCGCTGGATTCGCTCTACGCGGGGACGGACAGCGCGTTTGCGACGCTGGCCGGCCTGCGGCGCACGACGACCGTGCTGCACGTGGTCGACTCCATCCAGGACTACAAGCGCATCACGGTCACGGTCTCCGGCCTCGGGCTCGACGAGCCGATCGCACGCACGATCGCGGTGGCGGCCCCGTGACGGCGCCGCGGCGGTACCGCCTCGCGGCCCGAGGCGGTATGACCCTGATCGAGATGATCGTCGCGCTGACGATCTTCTCGTTCATCATGGCCGGCGCGCTGTCGATGCTCCGCAGCGAGAGCAAGCGGTTCCAGCTCGGCGGCGAACGCGCGGCGATGTACCAGAACGGCCGCTTCGCGATGAACGAGATGGAGAAGGACCTGCGGACGTCGGGCGCCGGCGCGCCGGACATCCAGCCCCAGATGGTCTACATCTCCGACAGCGCGATCGTGTTCAACGCCAACTACTGGACGAACACGCCCGGCGACGTCGAGGCCGTGTACTACGTCGCCAGCGCGCCCGACAGCGCGGTCGCGGCGATGCGGACGACCGGCAAGGTCTTCCTGCCGTTCACGGCCATCCAGTACCCCGACACGAACTACCTGCTCGGCGGCGTGAACTCCGCGGCCGAGACCATCGCGTTCTGGTTCGCCCGTGACTCGTCGACGGCGCGGACGGACGACTTCGTGCTTTGGCGACGGATCAACAACCTGCCGCCGGAAGTCGTCTCGACGAACCTGATGCGGACGACCGGCGAGCCGTTCTTCCGCTATTTCCGGCTCACCTCGACGGGCACCTCGCAATCGCTGGACACGGTGCCGCGGGCGTCATTGCCCTGGCGCCACACGCAGCCGATTCACCTCGCCGCAACCGACACCGGGACGGCGGCGCGCATCGACAGCATCCGGGCGGTGCGGGTGAGCTTCACGGTGACGAACGGCCGGTCGGGCAGCGACGAGCAACTGCGGGCGATCACGCGCCTCATCCGGCTGCCGAACGTCGGCCTCGCGAACACGAAGACCTGCGGCGACGCCCCGATCTTCGGGGCGACGATCAACATCGTCGCCGGCGTCGAGGTCGAGGTCGACAGCCTCGGGGTCGACAGCACCAGGTACGTGCGGCTCTCCTTCCTTCCCTCGGTCGACGAGGCGTCCGGCGAGCTCGACGTCGAACGCTACGTCATCTTCCGACGCTTCGGCAGCGTCGCGGACTGGGGCGACCCGCTGGCGACTATCCCCGGCGGCGACACGCTGTACATCTACAATGACGTCACCGTGATCAAGGACAGCACGTACCGCTTCGCGGTGGCGGCGCAGGATTGCACGCCCTCCCTGTCGGGCCTGCGCGAGACCTCGACGGTGACCATCCCATGACCTCCATCCGCCCTTCCCGCCGCCGCCTCCGGGCGCGGCCCGGCATCGCCTTGGCCATCGTGTTGATGGTCTTTATGGCCGTCGCCGCCATCGCCGCCGGCGCGTCCTTCCTCGGCCTCAACACCTCGTTGATCTCCAGCTACCACAACCGGCTGTCGTTGCTCGAGAGCGTCGCCGACGCCGGTCTCGAACAGGCACGGTCGGCGCTCAACGGCAACCGCGCCCTCTATCCGGACTCCGGCTACACGGTGTACGAGAACTCGGCGGCCGTCCTCGACGCCACCGGCGCGACGATTCCCGGCGTCACCCGCAGCACGTATTTCGGCCCGACCGGCATCAGCACCGGCCAGTACGGCGTGTTCGGCAGCGTGGTGACCGTCGTGTCGGACCAGTTCGGCAACCGCATCGTCCGCCGGCTCGAGATCCTGCAGGAGAGCTTCGCCAAGTACTCGTACTTCACGGACATCGAGGGCACGATCGTCTTCGGTGCCAACGACGTGCTCTACGGGCCGGTACACTCGAACGACGACATCATTATCCAGAACGCCTCGCCGGGTGCGACGTTCTGGGGCCGGCTCAAGACGGGCGGGACGATCAGCAACCGCAACCGCGGCAACTATATGGCCGGGTACGAGGAGAACGCCCCGCTCATCGACTTCCCGGAGACCGCGGAACTCACCCGCCTCCTCGCGCAGGCCACCATCGGCGGGACCAACTTCACGAGTTCCACGGCGGGAAGCGACGACCAGGCCACCATGCGCATCGAGTTCGTCGCGCTGGACCTCAACGCCGACGGTGACTCGACGGACAGCGACGAAGGCTTCTTCAAGGTGTACCGCGTGTTCTCGAATTCGAACGCGTGGTGGGTGGTCGCCGACACGACGGGCAACTTCGGCTCCAACGGCCTGCGCGACTCGCGCAATTGCGGCCATACGCTCTCGAGCGGCACCGGCAACCACTCGCACTTCAAGACCTTCGACCGGCACACCGGTACGAACAACTCCTCCGACCAGCGCCGGTGGGCGCCGAACAACGGCCAGAACCGCCTCTGTTTCCTGGGCGGCGACGATCGGCTCAACGACAACATCAACACCGGCGCCAACCCGTACAACACCTTCCGCGTGGCGGACGGCTCCGTGGTCGCCGGCCGCGACGACTGGGGCTACGGCGAGTGGTTGCCGTGGACGGGGACGGTGGACGCGCGCGTCACCGCCGTGCGCCCGCGAGACGCGGGCTTCCTCTGGCCGCTCTCCCGCGACCTGAACCCGAACTTCAAGGGTGTCATCCACGTCACCGGCAAGATCGCCATTTCCGGAAAGGTCCGCGGCAAAGTCACCCTCGCGGCGACCGGGAACATCATCATCGTCGACAACATCACCTACGTCACGAATCCCGGCGGCACCACGCCCTGCAACTCGCCGGCGCGCGACATCCTCGGCCTGATGAGCGGCGAGGACATCCTGATGGCGCACAACCTGCGCAACTCCCCGTGGCGCCCGGGTCCGGGCACCACGGGCTCGTATCGCACGTGGAACGAGCGCGGCGGCGACGAGTACGTGCACGCCGTCGTGCTTGCGCTCGACCAGTTTCGCGCGTCCGACCACGATGAGGGCACGACGAACGCCGAGGATTGCCAAGGCACGAACAACGAGCGCGGCTGTCTCTTCCTCACCGGCGGCATCATCCAGAATACCCGCGGCCCGGTCGGCATCACGGACGGCCGCGGCTACACGAAGCGCTACCAGTACGATGCCTGCTCGGGCAACAATCCCCCGCCGTACTTCCCGACCACCGGCCACTTCATCCGCTCGCACTATTACGAAGTCGAGCCGACGAACTTCAACATCGACACCTACTGGGCGAGCTTGGTCCCGACGCCGTAAGGGCTAGACCGTAGGCGACTGCTCGACGTGACGGCGCGCGGCCTCGAGGACGCGCGCCGTCACGTCGTCTCGGCTGCCCGCAATCAAGGCGCCCGAGGCGCGCGTGTGGCCGCCGCCGCCGAACTGCCGCGCCAGCGCGTTCACGTCCACGCCCGCCCGGCTCCGGAACGACACCTTCACCTTGCCGTGTCCGAGGTCCCGGAAGAGCATCGCGAGCCGCACGCCGCGCACGCTGCGCGGATACTCCGAGATGCCGTCGAGATCCTCCGAGGACACGCCGAAGCGCTCCAACGCGCCCGCCGCAACCTGCACCCACGCGATGCCGTGGGCGAGATCCACCTCGAGGCTCTCGAGCGCCTCGCGCAGCAGGTGCAGGCGCCCGAGCGGGACGCTGCCGTAGATCCGATGGTACATCTCCTCCGGATCCACACCGACCGTGAGCAAGTCGGCAGCGACGGCGAGGCAGCGCGGGGACGTGTTGCCGAAGCGGAATCCGCCGGTGTCGGTCACCAGTGCCGTGTACAGCGACTTGGCGATGGGGCTCGTGATGCTCAACCCGCGCTCGCGCGCGAAGTCGTACACGAGTTCGGCCGTCGCGCAGGCCGCCGTGTCGCTGAGCATCGTCTTGCCCGGCGGCTCCTGCCCCGGCAGGTGATGGTCAATCACCAGCGCGTCCTGCGGCATCGCCCGCACGGCGTCGGCGAGATTGCCGAGGCGGCCCAGGTCGCTGATATCGAGCACGATGACGCGGTCCACGCCGGCGAGGGCCTTGGCGCCCTCGGTCGAACGCTCCTCGACGTCGTCACCCAGCAACCAGCGGAACAGTTCCGGCCAGGGCGTCGGGTTCACGATGATGGCCCGGATGCCCATCTGGCCAAGCAGACGCGCGAAGGCCGTCTGCGAGCCGCAGCCGTCGCCATCGGCGTTGATGTGCGTGGA
>CAZYQM010000036.1:0-7027 GCA_964649965.1 uncultured Gemmatimonas sp. | reverse complement strand
CGCATCCCGGGCCGCAGCTCGGCCGCGAGGCGCGAGATCGCCTCGCGTCGCGCGGCCGGGACCGTCAACAGGTCGTGCACTTCAGGACTCAGGGTCAGCTCCCGGACTGCGCCAGCTTCGAGTGGCGACGTCCATAGAGGAAGTAGATCGCGAGGCCGATGGCCATCCACACCGCGAGCCGCAGCCAGGTGTCCGGCGGCAGCGAGTACATCAGGTAGCCGCAGACGATGATGCCGCCCAGCGGCACGAACGGCACGAGCGGCGTGCGGAACGGCCGCTCCAGCTCGGGCCGCCGATACCGCAGCAGCAGGATGCCCGCGCAGACGATCATAAACGCGAACAGCGTGCCGATCGAGACGAGGTGGCCGAGGATGCCGATCGGGAACAGGCCGGCGAAGAACGACGCCGCGATGCCGGTGATGATCGTCGCCAGCCAGGGCGTCTTGTACTTCGGGTGCACCTTGCCGAAGATCGGCGGCAGCAGGCCGTCGCGGCTCATCGCGTAGAAGATGCGCGGCTGGCCCATCAGCATCACCAGCACCACCGAGGCGAGGCCGGCGATGGCGCCGATGTTGGTCAGGTACTTGAGCCAGGCCAGCGAGGGGCCGGCCGCATCGAGGGCGACGTACACCGGCTCGGCCACGTCGAGCTGCGGATACGGCACCATTCCCGTCATCACCAGTGCCATCAGGATGTAGAGCAGCGTGCAGACCGTGAGCGACGCGAGGATGCCGATGGGCAGGTCGCGCTGCGGGTTCTTGGCTTCCTGCGCCGCCGTGGAGACCGCGTCGAAGCCGATGTAGGCGAAGAAGATCACGCCGGCGCCGGCGAAGATGCCGCTCCAGCCGAACTTCCCGTTGATCAGGTTGCCCGCCTCGTCCGTGAGCTGCTGCGGAATGAACGGGCTCCAGTTGGCAGCGTCCACGTAGAAGAAGCCGAAGCCGATCACCAGCAGGACGATGCCGACCTTCACGTACACGATCAGGTTGTTGAGCTTGGCCGACTCCTTGATGCCGACGACGAGCAGCGTGGTCATCAGGAGCACGAGCAGCACGGCGGGCAGGTTGATGATCGATCCTGTCCGCACGATGGTGTGCGTGCCCTCCAGCGTGAACGGCGCGGTCGTCAGCGCGGTCGGCAGGTCGATGCCGATGTCGCGGAGCATCTGCGTGAAGTAGCCCGACCAGCCCACGGCCACCGTCGAGGCCGCGAAGAGGTACTCGAGGATCAGGTCCCAGCCGATGATCCAGGCGAGCAGCTCACCGAGCGTCGCGTAGCCGTAGGTGTAGGCGGAGCCGGCGATGGGGATCATCGACGCGAACTCGGCGTAGCAGAGGCCCGCGAAGGCGCAGCCGAGGCCGGCGATGAGGAAGGAGATGACGATCGCCGGGCCGGCGTGCTGCGCGGCCGCCGTGCCCGTGAGCACGAAGATGCCGGCGCCGATGATCGCACCGATGCCGAGCAGCGTGAGGTTCGTCGCGGTGAGGGAACGCTTGAGCGTGTGCTCCCCGTCCCCGCCCGCTTCCTGCATCAGGACGGACAGGGGCTTGGTGGTCCACAATCCCATTGGCTACACCGAGTAGTTAGGCGCTTCGCGCGTGATCGTGACGTCGTGCGGGTGCGACTCGCGCAGGCCCGCCGGAGTGATACGCACGAACTCCGCTTGCGTTCGGAGTTCGTCGATCGTGCGGCAGCCGGAGTACCCCATCCCGCTGCGCAATCCACCGACCATCTGGTACAGCACTTCGCCGACGGGTCCCTTGTAGGGCACGCGGCCCTCGATGCCTTCCGGCACGAACTTCTTGGCCGACATCTCGCCGTCCTGGAAGTAGCGATCCGCGCTGCCGTCCTGCATCGCGGAGAGCGAGCCCATTCCGCGGATCATCTTGAAGCGACGGCCCTCGGCGAGGATGCTCTCGCCCGGCGACTCCTCGGTGCCGGCGATCATCGAGCCCATCATCACCGTGTGCGCACCGGCACCGATGGCCTTCACGATGTCGCCCGAGTACTTGATGCCGCCGTCGGCGATCACGGGGACGTCGCCCGCGCCGGCCACGGCGTCGAAGATCGCGGTGAGCTGCGGCACGCCGATGCCCGTGACGACGCGCGTCGTGCAGATGGAGCCGGGGCCGACGCCGACCTTGATGGCGTCGACGCCGAGCGCGACCAGCGCCTTGGCGGCCGCCTCGGTGGCGATGTTGCCGGCGACGAGCTGGATCTGCGGGAAGGTCTCGCGCACCTTGGCGGTGGCGTCGAGCACGCCCTGCGAGTGGCCGTGCGCGGTGTCCACGATGAGCGCGTCCACGCCGGCGTCGATCAGTGCCTTGGCGCGCTGGAGGTAATCACCGCCGGCGCCGATCGCCGCCGCGACGAGCAGGCGCCCCTCGGCGTCCTTGGCCGCGTTCGGGTACTGCCGACGCTTGTGGATGTCCTTGACGGTGATCAGCCCGACGAGCTTTCCGTCCTTCTCGACGACGGGCAGCTTCTCGATGCGGTGCTTGCCCATAATCTGCTCGGCTTCGTCGAGCGAGGTGCCGACGGGAGCCGTGATCAGGCCGTCCTTGGTCATCGCCTCGCTGAGCGGCCGATCGAGCTGGCGCTCGAACTGCAGGTCGCGGTTGGTGATGATGCCGACGAGCCTGCCGTTGCCGTCCACGACGGGGACGCCGCTGATGCGAAAGCGGGCCATCAGGCCGACGGCCTCGCGCAGCGTGGCGCTGGGCTGCAGCGTGATCGGATTGCGGATCATCCCGCTCTCCGAGCGCTTCACGCGATCCACCTCGGCCGCCTGGCGGTCGATGGCCATATTCTTGTGCAGCACGCCGATGCCGCCGGCGCGGGCCATCGCGATGGCCATTTCCGATTCGGTGACCGTGTCCATCGCCGCGGAGACCAGCGGCACCTGGAGCGTGATCCCGCGCGTGAAGCGCGTGGCGGTCGTGACGTCCTTGGGATGGACGAGGGAGTGCCGCGGGACGAGCAATACGTCGTCGAAGGTCAGCGCGGCGTCTGCGCGAACTCGATGGGGAGCCATAGCGGAAGATAATCGCGCCCCCCACCCATCTTCCAGCACCCGCGACTACTTCGACGCGTCTGGCTTCGGCGGCTCGGGGCTCGGCGCGGCGGGCTTCGGCGCCTCTTGCTTCGGGGCAGCGGAGGCGGCCGGCCCCGGCTTGGCCGGCCCGACGATGTCGCTGGCCACGCTGGCGCCCGCCGCAGCGACGCCGCTCAGCACGCCCATCGCCTTGCTCATAAAGCCCATCGCCTCGGCGACGGTGCTGGCCGAGAGGTTGCCGGCGCGGAGTGTGTCTTCGACGCCTTCGGCGAAGCGCTGGAGCACGTTCGGCGACGGGGCCTGCCGCGCGGCGTACTTGGATTCCACGAACTCGATGTAGTCGAGCACTTGGTAGAGGCGCTCCTCGGGCAGGGTCTCGAGGCGGCGCAGGATGCGATCACGGAGGACGTCGTGCATACCGAATACTACGGCAGGCCGGGCGGAGCGGTTACTGCAGGCCCCAGCGCGCGCGTTCGCCGCGGGCGTCCACGTGGACGAAGGGCCCGGCCGCGCCCGTGCCGCGGTAGACGCCGATGCCGCCAATCAGGTCCGGGTGCGCGGCCTCGACGGCCAGCACGAGGCGGACGAGATAGCGCGCGTCCTCAAGGCTCACGCGACCGTCGCCGGTGAGGTCGTCCATCCGCCCGTCGCCATCAGCGTCCACAATCAGGTCGGCGGCGTCGCCGTACTGGTGCCGCGAGTCGGGGGCCTGCGCGGTGCGGGCGTTGCGCAACGTGACCGACGGCGTGCGGAAGCCGGAGAGCACCTTGAAGCGGGGGGCGGCGAAGCCGGAGTCGCGCAGGGCGCCGAGGATCAGCTCCAGCTTGTCCACGAGGCGCAGGTCGAGCACGAGGGCGCGCGGCCAGACGTCGCGCTGGTCACGCAGGGACGCGAAGTCCCCGAGCGTCAGGTGCGTCGAGACCCGAAGCGTGAGCATCTCCGGCGTCAGCGAGATGAAGCCCTCGGGGACGCCCCAGGCCGGGTGACGCGTGGAGCGGCGCTCACCGGGGAAGCGGCCGACGTTGTAGGCGCCCACGCGGCCGTTCTGCTTCTGCGCGAAGGGCACCAGCTCGATGAAGTGGAAGAGCTCGCCGGTGGCGCTGTCGGGGACCGTCCAGACGGCGGGGATGCGGAACCCGGCCGGACCCCTCGCCTGTCCGGCCTCAGCGACCGAGTCATCGGACACGAGGACCGTGGCCCGCAGCTGCCCGCTGCGGCCGTGGAGGCTGTCCGGCATCACGATCGCGCTGGACTTCGCCGGCTCGGGCGCACGCGCGGCCAGCACTCCGGAGGCCGAGGCGAGGCCGAGGAGCGTGACGATACCGAGGACGCGTCGTGCGGAAAGCATCCAAGCAAGGTACACTTGCCTGCTTGCACGGCGGGAGTGCAAAAAATGGACAGTACGGCACAACCGTCGCACTGACCGAACGATTAGCTACTCATCCCGCGTGATTGAGACGAGCTCTAGGATCGGTGCGCCGGTCGGATTCGACCTCCCAGTCCTTACCCGAGCGGTCAGGATGACGTACGTCAGCGTCGGAATCGCCCGCGCCTCGGTCATAAGATTTTGCGGGACAGTCACATAGAGCGTGGCCTCCTCGCCCGTCGGACCGATGGCGAGCAAGAACGGCTCATCGGGCCGCATATCACGACGCAGCGGATCGGCCGTCTGCATCCCGACGATCTGCACCCTCCAGCGAACGAGCTTGCCGCGATGTCCTTCCGGATCTGCCCGGAGGTCAGCCGCCGAGAGCGTCGCGCCGAATGCCGTATCGGACGGAACGAAGTACGACTCCTGGACCCAGCCCTCCACGCGCACGCGCACCCAGCCGCGCTCACGGGCCTGCGGAGCCACAATCACCCCACTATCGAGCATCGCGAGTACCTGACCGTTCGGTCCGATGCGCAACGGGACCTCGCGGTCTGTCCGCAGTGAGCCCGAAGGCGGGGGGACCTGAGCTACTTGCGCAGAATCGGAACTGACCGAAGGTTCAGGCTGACTTCCCTGGCCCGGCGGCGTGCGCGACGCTGCGGACTCGGTGGCACCGCCAGCCGACTGCGGCGGGGTTGAGGGCCGGTTCGGAGTGGTCGTCGGCTGGGTGGGAGCCGGACGGCTCGCCGCCTGCACGCTGATCGCCGAGCTCGGCACCCAGACCTGGCGTCGGACGCGCGCCCAGGTGTCTCGCCGCTGCACGACGGTCATCCCGGCCCCCGGCCGAAAGAACCCGAGGATACGCCCCTGCAGCGACGGCTGCTCGCGGATCCGCAGGTTGGCGCTGCCGCGGATCGTAGTCGGGAACGAGTCCACGCCGGCGGCGAACCGCGACGCGTCCACCCAGGCTTCGATGGTCACGGCGGTGAAGCCGTCGCGCGAGGCCCCGACCTCCCAGGTCGTCCCGGCGCGCAACTGGGCGACGGCGGTGCCGCCCGGCGCCGAGCGCACGTCGGCGTCGGTGGTGATGCGTCCCGTCTGCGCCGCGAGCGGGGCGGCGGCGAGCAGCGGGACGATCGAGAGGAGGCGGCGCAGTAGGCGCATCGCTGGAGGTGGGGCGTGAGCGAGAATAGATTGCGCGAGCGGTCCTGCCGTCGTGTTCGCGCGTCGCAGAATCGAAGCTATCACCACTCACCGGCACGGGCCAACCCTTTATGGCGTCACGGGTCGACCGCCCCGTCGTGCTCGTCGTCCTCGACGGCTGGGGCTACCGCGAGTCAACCGAAGGCAATGCGATCGCGCAGGCACGGACCCCGACCTGGGACCGGCTCTGGGCGCGCGCGCCGCGTACGCTGCTCGACGCGAGCGGCCTCGCCGTCGGCCTGCCCGAGGGCCAGATGGGCAATTCCGAGGTGGGGCACCTCAACCTCGGCGCCGGCCGCGTGGTGATGCAGGACCTCGTGCGCATCGGCGCGTCCATCAAGTCCGGCGCGTTCTACCAGCTCGCGGCGTTCCGCCAGGCCTGCGCGGCGGTGCGGACGAGCGGCGGCACGCTGCACCTCGTGGGCCTTGTGGGCGACGGCGGCGTGCACGGGCACGACGACCACCTGCTCGCGCTGGTCGAGCTCGCGGCGCGCGAGCGCGTGCCGCGCGTGGCGTTGCACCTGCTGCTCGACGGCCGCGACACGCTGCCGCAGAGCGCCCTCGGCTACGTGCGCGCGCTGCTCGCCAAGACGGCCGGGCGCGCCGAGGTGGCGAGCATCGGCGGGCGCTACTTCGGGATGGACCGCGACCAGCGCTGGGCGCGCACGCAGAAGTTCTATGACGCGGCGGTGCGCGGCGTCGGCCCGGGCACCGACGACCCGCTCGCGTTCATCACCGGCAACTACGAGCGCGGCGTCACCGACGAGTTTATGGAGCCGGCCTTCGTGCAGCGCGACGGCCGGCCCGTCGCGCCGATGCGTGACGGCGACGCGGTGATCACGTGGAACTTCCGCTCCGACCGGATGCGGCAGATCGTGCGCGCCATCGCGATGAAGGAGTTCGACGGCTTCGACGTGGACGACCGTCCGCGCCTGCACGTCGCGACGATGACGCAGTACGACCAGACCTTCAGCCTGCCGGTGGCCTTCGAGCCCTTCTCGATGGCGAGGATCGTCGCCGAGGTGCTCGAGGACGTCGGGATGAGCACGCTGCGCACGGCGGAAACCGAGAAGTACCCGCACGTGACCTATTTCTTCAACGGCGGCAACGAAGTGCCCTACGCCGGCGAAGAGCGCATCCTCGTGCCCAGCCAGAAGGTCGCGACCTACGACCTGATGCCGGAAATGAGCGCGCCGGGTATCACGGATGTGCTCTGCCGGCAGATCGAGGCCAAGTCGCACGAGTTCACGCTCTGCAACTACGCCAACGGCGATATGGTCGGCCACAGCGGCAACTTCGCGGCCACGCTGCGGGCCTGCGAGGTGGTGGATGAACAGCTGGCGCGCATCCTGGCGTCGGCGCAGAAGGTCGGCGCGCGGCTGCTCATCACGGCCGAC
>CAZYQM010000035.1:5793-14841 GCA_964649965.1 uncultured Gemmatimonas sp. | reverse complement strand
GTTCCTCGCCGACCGCTGGGAATACCTCGGCGCAGGCGGCGTGCTCGCCGTCGTCACGGTGTACGGCGCGCTGTTCACGCTGGTCTCGGTCCGGATGCGGCGCGAGGGCTTCGCGTTGGCCGAGGGCATCGCGGCGCTGCTCACGGTCGCGCTCGTGCCGCTGGCGGTAATCGCGCTGAGCGAACTGCTGCCGTGGCTTCCGCAGATGCCGACGCAATCCTGTGGCCCACGCGCGTTCCTCTTGGACCTGCGCTTCGACTTCTGGGATTGTCGCGGCCTCGAGCTGACGATCGAGCTCGCGACGCTCGCCGCCGCGATCGTCTCGTGGCGGCGCACGCGATTCTCTCCGTTCGCGCTCGTCGTCGGCGGCATCGCGATGCGCTTCGTGTTCCTCGCGGCGGCGGCGGTGTTCGGCGGGGAGAACGGCGTGGCGGCGATGGCCTGGCTCTGGATGGTCTGCGCCAGTCTCGCATCGGCGGCGGCGTACGCGCTCGACCGCCGTCCGCCCGGCGACCACGACATCGCACTTTGGGTGCACCTGCTCGCCGCCTTCGCCGCGATGGTCGCGTCCGTCACGCTGCTCAACCAGTTCGACGGGCTGCGGCATCTCCTGCTCGCCGCATCGTTCGTGGCGTTCGCGTTCTCGCTGCGGATGCGACGCGGCATCTGGACGCTGCTCGGCCTCGGCTGGTTCGTGGGCTACCTGGGATGGCTCGCCGGCGAGGTGTTCCGCGACACGCCGGTGTTTCCGATCATCCTCGCCGCGCTCGGCATCGGCGTGATCGTCGCGACCGTGTGGATCCAGCGCAACCGCGAGCGGCTGATTGCGCGCTTCGGCGGAGTGGAGTCCGGGGCGACGCCGAGCTTCCCGGGCGGCGTCGGGCTGTTGCTGCTGCCCATCGTCGTGGCGCTGGTACAGCTTCCGTCGGCCGTGGACCTCGACCGCGCGAATGCCGCGGAGGCGCTCGCCGGCAACAACGCCCGCAGGGCAATCCACGCGCGCGAGCGGCGTGCCGCGCAGGCGGACTCGACGCGCCGCGAGGCCGGACGTCCCGGGGCGCTGCGGGAGCCCACCGGCGCGCGTGTCAGGGAAACCCCCCTCCGTTCACGGCCGTAGGGCTCGATGGACGCCCTGCAGCAACCTGCCGTGGGGCCATCGGAACGCAGACGGGGTATGTGATGGCCGTGCTCGGCTTGCTGCTCGCTCTCCAGGTGTCGGTCCAGGTGACTCGCGATACGGGCGAGGCCTCGGCCGGCATTTCCGTGCGCCCGCCGATCCGCCAGCGCATCGAGGTCACCGAGGAGCATCGGCGGACGGCGTTCAAGGACGCCGCCGCCCGCGACCTGCTGCTGCGCGCCCGCGCGGCGCGCCTCCAGCAGGATTCGTCGCTGTACAGCTACGACGTGAAGAGCTACCAGCGTATCTCGGCGGGAATGTCCCTGCGCGAGACGGCGCGCGAGCGATTGGTCTGGCGCGGCGAGAATGCCTCCCGGGTGCGCTGGCAGCGCGGCATCGGCGCGCGCGTCGAGGTGCTGGGCGCGCGGATGGCCGCTCCGATCACGCAGGGCATCGCCGAGGCCGAGAAGGAAATGGCCGAGGAGATGGAGTCCGAGCTCGACGATATGCTCGCGGTGCCCTACTACCCGGGCAAGGACCAGCTCTGGCTCTTCGAGATGGTCGGGTCGTCCGACGATGACGGCGATCCGATGCTCATCCATCCGGTGGCCGAGGGATCGGAAGCCTACTTCACGTTCGCCAGCGGCGACTCGGTGGACATCGTGCTGCCGGACGGCCAACGCATCAAGCTGCGCGAGATCATCGCGACGCCGCGGCAAGCCGTGTGGAACCTGGTCGTGGGCTCGTTCTGGTTCGAGACCGAGCGCGCGAACCTGACGCGTGCCGTGATGCGCTTCTCCGCGCCGATGGACATCTGGGAGACCGTCGAAGCCGAGGATCCCGCAGCGCGCGACGAGATGCCGCGCGTCGTACGCGGGATGCTCACGCCGATGAAGGCCGAGATCACGGCGGTGACGATCGAGTACGGGTTGTTCGAACAGCGCTACTGGTTGCCGCGCACGCAGGGCGCCGAGGGCTATGCGCGCGTGGGCTTTATGCGCGTGCCGTTCCGCGTCGAGCAGCGGTATCGCTACGAGAGCGTGAATGGCTTTGACGACCTCCCGCCGATTGAAACACCGCCGGCGTATGCGCGGGCCAGCGACCTCCGCGACTCGCTCCGCGCCACCGGACTCGACTCGGCGCAGGTCCGCGACTCGATGCGCGCGATCTACGCGCGGCGCGACTCGACGGCGCGTGCCGATCGCGCCGAGCGTTGCGCCACGGTCGGGACCTACACCGTGTATGAGCGCCGTGGCGATGGCCAGCTGGTGATGGCCGTCGAGGTGCCCTGCGACGTGCGCAAGTTGGCGAGCTCGCCGGAACTGCCGCCGAGCATCTACGATCCCGGCGAGGAACTGTTTGGCGCCGCGCAGCGCGACGAACTGATGCAGATGCTCGACTTCGGCCTGCAGCCCGCGTGGGCGCCGCAGAAGCCGCTGGTCGAATACGGCTTGGCGTACACGCGCTACAACCGCGTTGAAGGCTTTGGCACGGGTGCGCGGGTGAGCACGACTCTAGGCAAGGGCTATACCGTGGCGCTCGACGGCCGCGCCTCGGGCGGCGACCTGCAGCTGAACGGCGGACTCTCGCTGGCGCGCACGAATGGCCGCACCGTGTACCGCGCGGGTGTCTTCAGGCGCCTCGCCGTCAGTTCGGACTTCGGCGATCCGCTTTCGTTCGGCGCCTCGCTGCCGGCACTGCTGTATGCCCGCGACGAGGGCTTCTACCATCGCAGCTGGGGCGGCGAGCTGGTGCGCGAGCGCGTGCCACGTGGCGGGCTGGAGTGGCGGTTGTTCGCCGAGCAGCAGTGGAACGCGCGCGTGGACAGCCGCTGGTCGCTGTTCGGCGGCGCGAACGACGACCGCTTCGTCGGCAACGTCGTCGCCGATACGGGTTGGTTCTACGGTGCGGGAGTGCGGTGGCGTGGCAGTCGCGGCCTCGATCCGCGTGGCTGGCGCTTGAGCGCTGACCTGCGCCTTGAGGGTGCGACGGGCCAGATGGACTACGGCCGCGCCTTCCTCGAGACCATCGTGAGCCGCGGGTTGGGGCCCGTCACCGCGTCGGTGACCGCGGCGGCCGGCACCAGCGAAGGCGAGCTGCCGGCGCAGCGCCAGTTCTTCCTCGGTGGCCTGCAGAGCGTGCGTGGCCAGACGGCAGGCACGGCGGTCGGCGAGGCGTTCTGGCTGGGTCGCGTCGAGCTCGGCTCGGACAACGTCGCCGTGCGTCCGGTGGTGTTCGGCGACTTCGGGTGGGCCGGCCCGCGTGATGGGTGGAGCGCCATCGGCCGTCCGATGAGCGGTGTCGGCGTCGGCGCGAGCTTCCTCGACGGAATGATTCGCCTCGACCTCGCCCGCGGGATCCATCCGCGCTGGCAGACTCGCCTCGACCTGTACCTCGAGGCGCGGTTCTAGGCGGCACGTTCCGTGCCTTGTGACGGCGGTCCTTGCGGGCCGTCCCGGAAGGTGGGGAGTTACACGGCTTAGGTCCCACTGCCGTTGCCGCCGGGTTCCCCACCCCCCGATGTCCCTCCTCCCCACTCTCTCGACGGCCTCGGACGAGACGCAGGCCGAGGTCCTGCTTTGGCAGGCCCGGTACCGGATGCTGTTCGCGTCCCTGATCGGCCTGGCCGCGCTCACCCTCAAGTGGTTCGGGGTGGTGTCCGCGGAATCGGTGCTGCTCGACCACTACACGACGCGCGACCTGCTGCTGACGATGCTGGCGATGATGACGCTGTACATCGTCGGGCATCGCGTGCTCGTGGCCTACCTGACGCGCCATCCACGCGCGGGGCTGCGCATCGTGATCGGCGCCATCGCGTCCGATACCGTCATCGTATTCAGCGCGGCACTGTTCGTGACACCGCCCGAGCACTACGACCGCGCCCTGCTGATCAGCATCTTCACGGTGCAGTTCACGCAGGTCTTCTTCGGCTGGACCGCGACGATCGCCAACCTCGTCTTCATCTCGGCGGGTTACACCACACTGGTGGCGATCGCCGCCGATGCCGGGCGGTTGGTGTCGCCGGCGGAAGAACTGTGGACGCTGGCGCTCTACGGCATCGGGGTGCTGCTCTACGTGGCGTTGCAGGGCCACGTCGCGGCGCGAATGCAGCGCCTGATGGCGATCTTCCAGCGCGCGCAGGAGGGCGACTTCTCCGTGAAGTACGAGGAGGACGCCGAGCAGATGCCGGATCCGGTGAGCGTCATCGGGCGCGCGTACAACCAGATGCGCGAGCGCCTGCAGACGATCGTGCTGACGGATCCGCTCTCCGGCTGCTACAACCGGCGTGGCCTGAACCAGCTCGCCGAGCGCGAAGTGTCGCGCGCGATCCGCCAGAAGAAGGAAGTGGCTGTGCTCGCCATCGACCTCGACCACTTCAAGCGCGTCAACGACGACTACGGGCACCTCACGGGCGACGAGGTGATCCGCGAGGTCGGCGCGCTGCTGCGCACCACGGCGCGCGAGGCCGATGTCGTCGCGCGCTTCGGCGGCGAGGAGTTCACGATCCTCGCGCCAGACTCCAACGAGGAGGGCGCACTCATCCTCGCCGACCGCGTGATGCAGGCGTTCCGCAGCTACCGATTCCGCTCGCTGCCGCCCGACGTCCACATCTCGGTGAGCGTCGGCGTCGCCGCCGACTGGGCCCGTGACGAGGATGTCGCGAAGACGCTGCTGGCCCGCGCTGACGAGGCGCTATACGTGGCCAAGCGCAACGGCCGCGACCAGGCGGTGGTCTGGCACGCCGGGATGCGCGCCTTCGACGGAACGCCGCCCAAGGGGCGGGGCTCCGTCGTCGGGATGCTACGGATTAACGAGTAGGCGGCCTTCGCCGGTCAGCACGGCGCGACCGGCGACCTTCACGGCGGTCACGGCGCCGCCCGTCTTCGTCGCGCGCACCTCGAGCAGGCTCGGCCGGCCCATCTCGATGCCCTGACGCACGGTCCACGCGAACTCGCCGTCGGCCTTGGACTCCTTCATCGCGAGCCAACCGCCGAACGATGCGATTGCCGAGCCGGTGGCCGGATCCTCGGGCACGTTGATGCCCGGCGCGAACATCCGCGCGTGCCAGGCCTGCTCGCCATTGTCGGCGTCGCGTGCGGCGACGAGGATCTCCGGCGCCCACGAACGCTTGAGCGTCTGCTCCCACAGGTCCACGCGCACGCGCGCGCGACGCACCGCGTCCACGCTCTTGAGCGGCACGAGCAGGAACGGGTAGCCGCAGCTTACCGCCTGCGGCGACAGTGCCCCGCCGACGAGGTCCTTCGCGTCGAGCGAGAGGATCTCGGCCATCGTGTTCAACGTTGGGA
The DNA here is from genome assembly GCA_964649965.1 of uncultured Gemmatimonas sp. Taxonomy (GTDB): domain Bacteria; phylum Gemmatimonadota; class Gemmatimonadetes; order Gemmatimonadales; family Gemmatimonadaceae; genus Pseudogemmatithrix. The sequence goes on along the minus strand of CAZYQM010000035.1, from coordinate 9,417 downwards.
CCGAGGGGCCGACCTCCGGCATCTTCGCCGCCGAGAGCTCGGCCCAGGCGAGGGTCTTGCCCTCGACGCGCACGTCCACGGGCACCGTGCCGATCTTGAGGTCCAGCGTCAGCGTGCCGCTCGTGGCGCCATCGAGCGCGCCCTCCACCAACGCGAGTGCCGCCGCCGTGCCGATCGTCGGATGCCCCGCGAAGGGCATCTCCTTTTCCGGCGTGAAGATGCGCACCGTGCGCGTGTGCTGCGCGTCCTTCGCCGGATACACGAAGGTCACCTCCGAGAAGTTGAACTCCCGCGTGATGGGGAGCAGCAACGCCTCGGGGATGCCGGTCGCGTCGGGGAAGACGGCGAGCTGGTTGCCGCCGAAGGGGCGGTCGGTGAAGACGTCGAGGGTGAGGTAGCGCAGAACGATGAACGGTGGAGGGTGAACGGTGAAGGTGGCCTTAGCCCATATGGGGATACTTGTAATCCTTCGGCGGCACGAAGGTCTCCTTCACCGTGCGGGCGCTGACCCAGCGCAGCAGGTTGAGCTTGGAGCCGGCCTTGTCGTTGGTGCCCGAGGCGCGCGCGCCGCCGAACGGCTGCTGGCCGACCACGGCGCCGGTGCACTTGTCGTTCACGTAGAAGTTTCCGGCCGAGTGACGCAGCGCCGCGTGCGCCTGCTTGAGCGCCGCACGATCCTGCGCGAACACCGCGCCGGTGAGCGCGTAGGGCGAGGTCTCGTCCACCAGCTTGAGCGTCTCTTCCCACTTGTCGTCGTCGTACACGTACGCGGTGACGATGGGGCCGAAGATCTCCTCGCACATCAGGCGGTACTTCGGATCCGTGGTCTCGACGAGCGTCGGCTTCACGAACCAGCCGTCCTTGCCGTCGGCCGTGCCGCCGGCGATCACCTTCGCGTTGCTCTTGGCGTCGGCGAGGTAGCCGCTGATGCGGTCGAAGGCGCGCTGGTCGATCACGGCGCCCATAAAGTTGGAGAAGTCGTTCGTGTCGCCGACCTTGATCTCGTCGATCATCGCCGTGATGCGTTCCTTCACTTCCGGCCAGATGCTCTTGGGCACGTAGATGCGCGAGCAGGCCGAGCACTTCTGGCCCTGGTACTCGAAGGCGCCGCGGACGACGCCGACCGCGAAGGCCTGCACGTCGGCCGAGGCGTGCGCGATCATAAAGTCCTTGCCGCCCGTCTCACCGACGATGCGCGGATACGAGCGGTAGCTGCTCATATTCGTGCCGATCGTGTTCCACATCGAGTTGAACACGCCGGTGGAGCCGGTGAAGTGCACGCCGGCGAGGTCGCGGTGCTTGAGCGCGATGTCGCTGATCATCACCGGGTCGCCGGGCAGGAAGTTGATCACGCCCTTCGGCAGGCCGGCCTCGTGCAGCAGCTGCAGCGTGTACCAGGCGGAGAGCATCGCGCTGGCGGCGGGCTTCCAGAGGACGACGTTGCCCATCAGCGCCGGCGCGCCGGCGAGATTGCCGCCGATGGCCGTGAAGTTGAACGGCGTCACGGCGTAGACGAAGCCCTCGAGCGGGCGGTACTCGCTCTGGTTCCACATCCCCGGCGCGCTCACCGGCTGCTCGCTGTAGAGCTCGCGGGCGAAGGCGACGTTGAAGCGGAAGAAGTCCGTCATCTCGCAGGCGGCGTCGATCTCCGACTGGTAGACGTTCTTGGACTGGCCGAGCATCGTGGCCGCGTTGATCGTGTCGCGCCAAGGGCCGGCGAGCAGGTCGGCGGCCTTGAGGAACACGGCGGCGCGCTCCTCCCAGGTCCACTCGCTCCACTCCTTGTAGGCCTTCTTGCCACTGGCGATGGCGTCGTGCACGTCCTGTGCCGTGGACTGGTGCCAGGTGGCGGTCACGTGCCGGTGCTTGTGCGGCGAGACGGCGTTGACCGCCTTGCCGCCGCGGCGCTCCTCGCCGTGGACGACGACGGCGATGTCGGGGCGCTCGCCCTCCATCGCCTTGATGCGCGCCTGCAGGGAGGCACGCTCGGGGGTGCCGGGGGCATAGCTGCGGATCGGCTCGTTCACGATCGTCGGCAGCTGACGGACGCCGCTGGGCGAGAAGGTCGACATAGTCAGGTTCCGGATGGGTGAAGACGTAGAAATCTAATGGCCTGCGGGGCGATACTTCAGTATGGCCAAGACACAGGCGCGCGCGGCGCGTCGGCGGATCGCACTGGGCGTCGGAGTCGTCGCACTGCTGGGGACGGCCGCCTGCGTGCCCCAACCCGTCGACTGGGACGCGGAGACGCAGCGGCGCGACGGCGCGGTGCAGGACAGCACGGTGCTCGTGCTCGATGCATCGCAGCCGGGCGACGTGCGCTTCGCGCCGATGTGGACGCCGCCGAGCTGGCCCGACGAACCCAACGCCTGCGTGGCGACGCGTCGCGCCGCCCGCGCCCTCGGCGACGAGGCCTACGCGAGCTGGTTCACCGTGCGCCCCGACTCGAGCGTGCTGCTGCGCGTCGCGCGCTCCGACGACGGCGGCCGCAGCTGGGAGCCGGCCGTCTCCGCCGACACGATGGACGTCGGTCGCGCGGGCTGCGACCGTCCGGTGCCGTACCTCGCGGCGGACTCGCTGAACGACTACGTGCACGTGGTGTACTATCTCGACGCCAAGGAGGGCGCGGGATTGTTCTTCACGCACACGATGGAGCGCGGCGCCCTCTTCCACGAACCGGTGCCGATCGTCTATGGCGACCGTCCGTCGCAGGCGTCGGTGGCCTCGCGCGGCGACACGGTGGTCGTGGCCTACGAGGATCCCAACTCGCGCCTGCCGCGGCTCGGCCTCGCGCTCTCGCGCCTGCAGGGACACATTTTCGAGCATCGCATCCCGGCGTCCGACGAAACGGGCGAGGCGCGCACGCCGCGCGTGGCGCTGCTCGGCACACGGCTGGTCGTGGCGTGGACGGCGACATCGCGCGGCGGCACCTCCCCGCGGACGGCGATCCGCGCCGGCACCCTCACCTGGTAAACGCTCCGTTGCGCATCCTCCTCGCCGACGACGACCTGATGATGCGCGAGCTCCTGCAGACGGTGCTCGCGGCCTACGGGCACGAGGTCGAGGTCTGCGGCAACGGCGCCGAGGCGTGGGCGGCGTACGTCGCGCAGCCGGCGCAGATGGTCGTGCTCGACTGGGAGATGCCGGAGATGGACGGTCTCGAGGTCTGCCGGCGCATCCGCGCGCACACGGACGGCGAGGACGCCTACCTCCTGATGATCACGGCGCGCTCGAAGGCCGCGGACCTCGAGGACGTGCTGCGTGCCGGGGCCGATGACTACCTCTCCAAGCCGGTGACGCCGAGTGACGTGGCGGCGCGGCTGCGCATCGCCGAGAAGCGGATCGAGGTCGCGGCGGCGCGGCGGCAGGCCGAGGCGGAGCTGCGCCAGGCCCGCTACCTCGCCGGCGTCGGCGAGATCTCCCTCGCGCTGCAGCACGAGATCAACAATCCCCTCGCCGCGCTGCTGACGACGACGGCGATCGTGAAGGACGGGATGGTGCCGCCCGAGGAGATCCCGGCGTCGCTGGTGACGATCGAGGAGCAGGCGCGCCGCATCGCCGACGTGCTCAAGCGGCTGCGCGAGGTGCAGACGCAGCGCAGCGTCGAGCACGCGCGCGGCCAGC
>CAZYQM010000035.1:0-5783 GCA_964649965.1 uncultured Gemmatimonas sp. | reverse complement strand
GCATCGCGAGCCACCTCGATCTCGGCGTGCTGCTCGTTCACGTCGACCACGCGCGGCCAGCGGATGGTGGATCTCTCCGGGAAGGCGAAGCCGTGAGCGCGCCGATGATCGGGGTGCATCCGGCCGACGAGGGCGGGATGCCGATGGCGATCCGTCGCGCGGCGGCGGCGGGGGCCGAGGCGGTGCAGGTGTTCACGGCGCCGCCGACGTACTACAACGAGAAGGTCACGCTGAAGCCGCCGAAGGTGGCGGCGGCGCACGCGGCGCTCGCCGACGTGGGCCTCGCGCCGCGGGCGATCTTCGTCCACGCGGCCTACGTGCTCAACACCGCCTCGGCCGAGGAGGAGAAGGCGCGGCGCGCCGCGAGCGGCCTCGCCAAGGAGTACGAGCGCACGACGGCGCTGGGCGCCTTCGGCTGCTGCTTCCATCCCGGCTCGGCGGGCGACAGCGCGCCGGAGGACGCGGCGGTGCGCGTCGGGCGCGCGATCGCGCAGGCGCTCGAGACCGTGGCGGAGACGGCGTCGGGCACGCGCGTGCTCATCGAGAACACGGCGGGTGCGGGCAAGACGATGGGCCGCACGCCCGAGGAGATCGCGCTGATGCTCGCGCAGGTGCCCGCCGCGCTGCGCCATCGTACGGGGTACGGGCTCGATACCTGCCACCTGTTCGCGGCGGGCCATCCCATCCACGAGAGCGCCGCGCGACTCCGCGAGGTGCTCGACGCGTTCGAGCGGACGATCGGCGAACCGCCAGCGTTCTTCCACCTGAACGACAGCCAGCATCCCTTCGGGTCGAACAAGGATCGCCACGCGTTGCTCGGCGAAGGGCAGCTCGGCGCCGAGCCGTTCCGCTGGCTGCTGGACGACCCGCGTACGAGGGGAATTCCCTGCATCCTCGAGACGCCGAGCGAGCGCACGGACGTGGCCGAGGACGATGCGAGCGCGGACCCGGCGGACGCCCGGATGGTAGCCCTCCTGAGGGGATTCCTCGGCGCCTGAGACCCTCCCCAGAGGGAAAACGGCCGATTCTCGCTCTTGCGCGGTACGCGGCGTCCCTTACTTTCGAGTGCAGAACGCGCAGCGCTCGACCGGGCGCAGCAGCGCGTTCGAAAAACTTCCTTTCGAGGAGATGTTCGAATGGCTGCCAAGAAGAAGAAGGCTGCGAAGAAGCCGGCGAAGAAGGCCGCGAAGAAGCCGGCGAAGAAGGCCGCGAAGAAGGCCACCAAGCGCAAGCCGAATGCCGCGTTTATGAAGCCGGTGACGCCGAACGAGAAGCTCGCCGCCGTCGTCGGCGCCTCGCCGCTGCCGCGCACCGAGCTGACCAAGAAGCTCTGGGCGTACATCAAGAAGCACGGCCTGCAGGACAAGAAGAACCGCCGGATGATCAACGCCGACGACAAGCTCAAGGCCGTCTTCGGTGGCAAGGGCCAGGTCTCGATGTTCGATATGACCAAGCTCGTCTCCAAGAACCTCAAGTAATCTCGGGGTCCTGGGCAGACCGGAGGGGCGCGCCGCGAGGCGCGCCCCTCTCGTTTTCGGGCCCGTCCCGGGCGAGATTCCCCGTATGGCAAGCAAGAAGCGCGGCGCGAAGGCCGCCCCGAAGAACGTGGTCGCCGCGGCCCGCGAGGGCGGCGGCGCGAAGTTCGATGCGAAGAAGTTCTGGGAGGGCTTCAAGTCCATCGCCGCCACGTTGGCGATCTTCCTCCTCCTGCGGACCTTCCTCATCGAGGCGTATCGCATCCCCTCGGGCTCGATGATCCCGTCGATGCTCATCGGCGACTGGCTGTTCGTGAACAAGCTGCGCTACGGTCCGCACGTGCCGTTCACCGACGTCAACCTGCCGGGCTACGCCGAGCCGCAGCGCGGCGAGATCATCGTGTTCGTGTCGCCGCTGCAGGTGGACCAGCCGGAGGACCCGACGCCGATCCTCGTGAAGCGGCTCATCGGGATGCCGGGGGACACGATCTACTCGCGCGACGGCGTCGTGCACGTGGATGGCGTGCCGCAGCGCCTCGGCTTTCAGACGGCGGACCGCTCGGGCGCCGCGGGCGACGAGTGGCATCCGCTGTTCGAATGGCAGAAGCGCATCGCGCTGGATTCGTCGCGCTTCGGCGCCGCGCCCGAGCGGTCCACCCTCGACGATGGGGGCCCGCTCGTCATTCCCGAGGGGTACTATTGGATGATGGGCGACAACCGCTACCAGTCGAAGGACTCGCGCTACTGGGGCATTGTGCCGCGCGCGAACGTACGCGGCAAGCCGCTGTTCGTGTACTACTCGTGGAACGCCGACGATTCCGACCGGCCGTTGCCGTTCCTGACGGATATTCGCTGGTCCCGCCTCGGGCACGTGTTCCGATGATGCAACCGCGCATCCTCGCCGTCTTCGCGCTCAGCGGCGTCGCCGCCGCCGCCGGCTTCTTCCTCGCGCTGAGCCAGGGCGATCGGGCCTCCGCCGCGCCAGCGCGCGCCGCCGACATCGAGTACCTCACGCCCTTCGGTCCGCCGACGCGGCCCTTCTCGCCCGCGGTGCGCGTCGGTGACCTGGTCTACCTCTCGGGCCAGATCGGCACCGACGCCTCGGCCAACGGCGGGCTCATCGCCGGCGGCATCGAAGCCGAGACGCGGCAGACGCTGTCGAATATCAAGCGCACGCTTGAGTCCGTCGGCTCCTCGATGGACAAGGTCGTGAAGTGCACGATTATGATGGCCGATATGGCCGAGTGGGACCGGATGAACGTCGTGTACCGCGAGTTCTTCCCGGAGGGCCGCCTGCCGGCCCGCTCGGCGTTCGGCACCTCCGGCCTCGCCCTCGGCGCCCGGGTCGAGATCGAATGCATCGCCGCCCGCTGAGCTGACCCGAGGTCCCGTCGATGCCGCTCCTGCGCTCCACCGTGATGATGTCCGCCAAGGACTTCGAGGAGCCGAGCATCTGGCGGAAGCTGGCGCTGTCGCTGCCGTTGATGGCCATCCTCACGGGCGCCAGCCTGCGCAGCTATCGCGCGCTGGTGCTGACCTACGGGTGGAGCGACTCGTGGCTGTGGATCGCCGGGACGTTCATCGGCGGCGCGATGATCCTCTTCCTGATGGCGACGCTGTACCTCGGCAACCATCCGACGCGCTCGTGGTGGTGGCGCGCGCCGGTGTTCGCGCTGGCCGAGGCGACGACGGAGATCGCCGTGTCGCTGGCGCTGACGTATCTCGGGCTCGAAGTCGTGGGTTCGATGCAGGCGACGTTCGAAGACTGGCAGATCACGTCGCTGCGGACGCTGTTCTTCCGGTTCGTGGGCATCTCGCTGTTCGCGCTGGTGCTCGCGGTGGTTTCCACGGTGGTTCGCTTGCTCCTGCTGAAGGGGCGTGAGGTGACGCATCAATGAGATTGCTCGCACTCCTGCTGTTCGCGTCCGTCATCCGTCTTCCGTCCGCCCTCGGCGCACAGCAACGCCCCTTCGGGACGCTGCGTGAACAGGCGGCGATGCGGCAGGCGTGGCTGGAGCGGCGCCTGACGACGGTGCTGCCGGCGGTGATGCGTCGGCACGGCGTGGACGCGTGGGTGATTCCGATGCGGGAGTACAACCACGACCCGATGTTCTCGTCGCTGGTCGCGCCGGAGACCTTCGCGGCGCGGCGGCGGACGATCTACGTGTTCTTCGACAAGTGCGCGGCGGACGGGCGCACGGATCCCGGTGACGGCTCCTGCGTGGAGCGCATCGCGCTCGGCGGCACCTCGCAGGGCGGGCTCTACGATGCGCGGCGCGCGATGGCGGCGGTGGACGCGGGCGCCGAGGCGCGGCAGGCGGAGTTGGTGGGCGCGGAGCAGTGGAACGCGCTCAAGAGCGTGCTGGAGGAGCGCGATCCGCGACGCGTCGCGATCAACGTCTCGCGCAACTTCGCCTTCTCCGACGGGCTCACCGCCGGCGAGCGCGACGGGATGAGCGAGGCGCTGGGCGCCAACTGGACCTCGCGCTTCACGAGCAACGACGCGCTGGCGCTCGACTTCATCGCGACGCGGCTGCCCGAGGAGGCGGAGTTCTACGCGCGGCTGCAGGAGCTGGTCTGGACGCTCACGCAGCGGATGTTCTCCGATGAGGTCATCACGCCGGGCGTGACGAAGACCAGCGACCTCGTGTGGTGGTGGCGCCAGCAGGTGAACGACCTTGGGCTCGGGACCTGGTTCCAGCCCAGCGTGAGCGTGCAGCGGCGCGGCGTGAGCGCGGCGCAGCTGGGTGCCGATCCGGTGATCCAGCGCGGCGACGTGCTGCACTGCGACGTGGGCATCGTGGCGCTGGGTCTGGCGACGGACACGCAGCACAATGCCTACGTGCTGCTGCCGGGCGAGACGGATGCGCCGGCGGGCCTGCGGCGCGCGCTGCGCAACGCGAACCGCCTGCAGGACATCACGATGGAGGAGCTCAAGCCAGGCCGCAGCGGCAACGAGATCCTCGCGGCCTCGCTCGCGCGGATGCGCGGCGAAGGCCTCAACGGCACGCTGTACTCGCACCCGATCGGGATGCACGGCCACGGGGCGGGGGCGTTGATCGGCCGTTGGGATGCGCAGGAGGGCACCGGACCGCAGGGCGAGCCGACGGTGATCCCGAATATGTGGTACTCGATCGAGCTGCAGGTGACCACGCCGGTGCCCGAGTGGGGCGACCAGCCGGTGCGGATGGCGCAGGAGGAGGACGCGATCATCGGCCCCGACTGCCGCACGCGCTGGGCCCTGCGCCGCCAGTCGAACCTTTTCCTCGTTAAGTGAGTTTTTCCCGGGTATGCGCAAAGGCAAGAAGGAACTGATCGTCGTCGGCGACCGCGTCCTCATCAAGATCGAGGAGGGCGAGGAGCGCTCGAAGGTGGGCCTCTACCTGCCGGCGACGGCGGTGGACAGCCAGGCGGTGCAGGGCGGGCGGATCGTCGCCACGGGCCCGGGCACGCCGCTGCCGGAAGTCACGGACCACCTCGACGAGCCCTGGCGCATCACCGGCCAGAAGGAGACGCGGCACATCCCGATGCAGGCGCAGGTCGGCGACTACGCCCTGTTCTTCCGCAAGGCGGCCGTGGAAATCACGTTCGAGAACGAGCGCTACCTCGTGGTGCCTCAGGCGGCGTTGCTCGCCCTGAGCCGCGAATAGGCCTCACCAGACCCATCCGGAGAGACAGCAACGATGTACGACGAACGCTTCGTGGCGCCGATGCGCGCCGAGATCACCCAGTACGGCGTGGAAGAGCTCAAGACGGCCGCCGCCGTGGACGAGGCCCTGACCCAGCGGAAGGGCACGCAGCTCGTGGTCGTGAACTCCATCTGCGGCTGCGCGGCGCGCAATATGCGCCCGGCCGTGGGGATGGCCCTGCAGCACGCGGTCACGCCGGACCACAAGTTCACGGTCTTCGCCGGCAACGACGCCGATGCCACGCGCCAGGCCCGGAGCTACTTCACGGGCTACGCGCCGAGCTCGCCGTCCATCGGCCTGCTCAAGGACGGCAAGCTGGTGCATATGGTGGAGCGCTGGCAGATCGAGGGGCGCTCGCCGGAGGTGATCGCCGAGGACCTCAAGTCGGCCTTCGACAAGCACTGCGCGCCAGCGGCGGTTTGAGGGTGTAACAGCGGTTCACCACGAAGGCACGAAGGGCTCCGCGACGTACTCGAGGCCCCGCAACTCCGAAGAAGCAGTGCTTCTCGGCGTTGCGGGGCCCTGATGCTTCTGGGAGCTCTTCGTGCCTTCGTGGTGAAAGCCCCTAGGCCTGCTTGATCCAGCGCATCAGCTCCTTGATGCTCGGCCGCTTGCCGTA
>CAZYQM010000034.1:7053-14874 GCA_964649965.1 uncultured Gemmatimonas sp. | reverse complement strand
CGCCACCGCCGAAGGCGATGCGCAGCGCGGCGGCCTGGCCGCTGGCGCGGGCGGCCTCGGAGGTGCGGACGTTGGCCTTGGTGGCCGAGGTCATACCCGCCCAGCCGGCGGCGACGGAGCAGACGCCGCCGATGATGTACGCGATGCCGGTGTTCCAACCCACCGCGACGCCGAGCAACACGGCGACGACGAGGAGGAAGGGCAGGAGCACGGTGTACTCGCGCTTGAGGAAGGCCATCGCGCCGAGCTGGATCTGCTCGGCGAGATCGCGCATCGTCTGCGAGCCCGCGGACTGGCGCACGATGCCCTGGTAGGTCAGGATGCAGGCGATGAGCCCGACGATCCCGATGCCGAGCGCGTACGTCGTCAGATTCTCGATCATTGTGGGGAGAGTGAAGGTGAAGTGACGCCTAACGGTTGAACGCGTTCATCACGCGCTCGATGCCATCGGTGGTCCAGAGGCGCAGGGCCTCCTCGAAGGTCGGCAGCAGCGCGCGGGTCTCCGCGGCCTCGGCCTTCCCGAACCTGTCCAACACGTAGTCGGCGAGATCGCCGATGCGCCGCTGCGGATCGCTGGGGCCGACGCCGACCCGCAGCCGCGCATACTCCTGGCTCTTGAGGTGCTGCTCGATGCTCTTGAGCCCGTTATGGCCGCCCGCCGAGCCGCGGGCGCGGAACCGATAGGCTCCGGTGGCCAACTGTACCTCGTCCGAGACGACGAGCAGGTCGGTGGCTGCGGCCCAGAAGGGGCGCCGCAGGTAGGGCTTGAGGACCTGCCCGGAGAGGTTCATAAAGGTGAGCGGCTTCACGAGCCGGACCTTCACGTTCCCCACCGAGCCCGAGGCGGTCATCGCCTCGCCGTCCTTGCGCCAACCGTCCAGCCGCCACGCGTCGGCGAGGTGGTCCACGACCCACCAGCCGACGTTGTGGCGCGTCTCGGCGTACTCCTGCCCGGGATTGCCGAGCCCGAGGATGACCTTCATCGCAGGGCGCGTGGTGAAATCGCGGGCAGGCCCGGATTACTGCTTGTCGGCCTCGGCCTCGTCGGCCTTCGCCTTGCGGATGAGCTCCGGCTCGGCGGCCGCAGCCTCTTCGCCGGCGGCCGCTTCGGCCTCGACCTTCGGGGCGTGGCAGACGCAGATCGTCACGTCGGCGTCGGTGAGCAGCTCGATGCCCTCGGCGAGCACGATGTCGCCGGCGTGGATCGAGTGGCCGATGGTGAGGTTGGAGACATCCACGTCGAAGTGCGTCGGGATGCTCGACGGGTCCACCGTGATCTCGACTTCGTGGTTGATGTGGTCGAGGACGCCGCCACCGACGCGGACGCCTTCCGGCGTGCCGACGAGGTGCACGGGCACCTTCACGGTGACCTTCTCACCGGCCACGAGCTCCTGGAAGTCCACGTGGATGATCTGCTTCTTGAACGGGTGGCGCTGGATCTCGCGGATGAGCGTGCGCGCCATCGCGGCACCCTGGATCTCGAGTTCGATGACGGTGCTGGTGTAGGGCACCTTCTCGAGGAGGAGCTGGAACTGATGGGCGTCGAGCTCGAGCGCCTGCGGCTCGCGGGCGTGGCCGTAGATGACGGCGGGGACCTTGCCGGCGGCGCGGAGCTTGCGGGCGACGCCCTTGCCGGTGGCCGTGCGGGTCGTGGCGGAGAATGAAGCGGTAGCCATTGTGTTGATGTCCAGCTGAGGGTCTCGATCGCTACGTGGGTTCCCGGCGAATTCCGGCCCGGCGGCGATCAAAGGGGTACTGCCACTGCGGGAGACGCCCGACGGGCCGCCTCCGTCCTACGTCCTCACTCGAAGAGCGAGGATACCGACTGGTCCGAGTGGGTGAAGCGGATCGCCTTGGCCATCAGCTCGCCGACGCCGAGGATGGTGAGCTTGTCGAAGCGCTTCGATTCCGGGAGCAGGATGGAATCGGTGATGGCGACTTCGGTGATGGGGGCGTTGCTGAGCCGCTCGACGGCGGGGCCGGAGAGCAGCGCGTGGGTGGCGCAGACGTAGATGTTGCGGGCGCCGAGTTCCTTGAGGGCCTTGGCGGCCTCGGAGACGGTGCCGGCGGTGTCGATCATATCGTCGGCGAGCAAGCAGTCCTTGCCCTCGACCTCACCGACGACGTTCACGACCTCGGCCACGTTGGCCGTGGGGCGACGCTTGTCGATGATGGCGAGCGAGGCGTTGAGGCGCTTGGCGAAGCCGCGGGCCATCTTGGCCGAGCCGACGTCGGGCGCGACGACGACCGGGTCCACGAGCCCCTTCTTGCGGTAGTGCGCGGTGAAGACGGGGGCGGCGTAGAGATGGTCGACGGGGATGTCGAAGAAGCCCTGCAGCTGATGGAAATGGAAATCGAGGCCGAGGATGCGGTCGGCGCCGGCGCGGGCAATCATATTCGCCATCAGCTTGGCGCCGATGGCGACGCGCGGCTGGTCCTTACGGTCCTGCCGCGCGTAGCCGTAGTAGGGCATCACGCAGGTGATGCGCGCCGCGGAGGCGCGGCGGGCGGCATCCACCAGGAGCAGCAGCTCCATAATGCTTTCCGCCGGCGTGCTCGTGGGCTGCACGATGAACACGTCCGCGCCGCGGACGTTCTCGTCGAGCCGCACGAAGACTTCGCCATCCGCAAAGCGCGAGACCGTGGCCTTGCAGAGGTCCACGTCGAGCGACTTGGCGATGCTTTCGGCCAGCGGGCGATTCGAGTTGCCCGTGAGGATCCGGAAGCCGTGCACCGGGACTGCGAGTCCGTCCATCGGCGTCAGAGGTGTAAGAGGCGGAAGCGATTGGAGATACGGCCCGAACCGAGGGTGTCCGGACAGCCTCGAAAGCTATCCCTTCCGGGCGGCGAATGGCAGGGGGGCAGGGCGGGGCATTACTCTTCCGGTCTGATGAAAGGCATCCTGCTCGCGGGGGGCTCCGGGACGCGGCTCGCGCCGATGACGCAAGTCGTCTCCAAGCAGCTCCTGCCGCTCTACGACAAGCCGCTGGTCTATTACCCCCTCAGCACCCTGATGCTGGCGGGGATCTGCGAGCTGCTGGTCATCTCCACGCCGCGGGACCTGCCGCTGTTCGAAGCGCTGTTGGGCGACGGCGCGGGCTGGGGCATCAGCCTGCGCTACGCGGCCCAGCCGCAGCCGGAGGGCCTGGCCCAGGCGTTCACGATCGCCCGCGACTTCGTCGGCCGCGACCCGGTGACGATGATCCTCGGCGACAACCTGTTCTTCGGGGCGGGCTTCGGCGGGCAGCTCCGCGCGGCGGTGGATCGCGTGTCCACGCACGGCGGCGCGACGATCTTCGGCTACCGCGTGCGCGACCCGGAGCGCTACGGCGTGGCCGAGGTCGGCGCCGATGGGCGCGTGCTGAGCATCGAGGAGAAGCCGGCGCGTCCGAAGTCCTCGCTCGCGGTGACTGGGCTGTACTGCTACGACAACCGCGTGCTCGACATCGCGGGCTCGCTCAAGAAGTCGGCGCGCGGCGAGTACGAGATCACCGACGTGAACGCGGCCTACCTGCGCGAGGGTGCGCTGCGGTTGGAGACGCTGCAGCGCGGGATGGCCTGGCTCGACACGGGTACGGTGGCGGCGATGCAGGAGGCGGCGCGCTTCGTCGAGGCGATCGAGGCGCGGCAGGGGATGAAGATCGGCTGCCCGGAGGAAGTCGCGTACCGGATGGGGTTCATTGACGCCGAGCAACTGGCGCGGCTTGCGGCGCCGTTGGCGAGCAGCGAGTACGGAGCGTACCTGCGGCGGATCGCGGCGGAGACGCCGTGAGCGCGTCGCCGCAGGTGGTGCTCGTGACCGGCGCCGCGGGTTTCATCGGCGCGAACGCGGTGGCGTGGCTGCTGCGCGAGCATCCGCAGGTGCAGGTGGTGGCCTACGACGCGATGACCTACGCGGCGCACCCGCAGAGCCTGGCGATGGCGGCGCGCGGTGCGGAGTCGCGCTTCCGCTTCGTGCGCGGCGACGTGCGCGACGGCGACGTGTTCGCGACGGTACTCAGCGGCCGCGCGCAGGACGCGCAGGGCCGCGCGATCCCCGCGGCCGACACGGTCTGGCACCTCGCGGCGGAATCGCACGTGGACCGTTCGATCCTCGGGCCGAACGCGTTCGTTGACACCAACGTGGTCGGCACGCAGCGCGTGCTCGAAGCGCTGCGTGTGGCGCAGGACCAGGGCCAGCGCCTGCGTCTGGTGCACGTCTCGACGGACGAGGTGTACGGCTCGCTCGCGCCGGATGACGCGCCGTTCACCGAATCGCATCCGCTGGCGCCGAGTTCGCCGTACGCGGCGAGCAAGGCGGCGGCGGACCTGCTGGTGCAGGCCTGGGCGCGCACCTACGGGCTCGACGCGGTGATCACGCGTTGCAGCAACAACTACGGGCCGTTCCAGTTTCCCGAGAAGCTGATCCCGCTGATGCTCGTGCGGGCGATGGCGCAGCAGCCGCTGCCGGTGTACGGCGACGGCCAGCAGGTGCGCGACTGGCTGTTCGTGGAGGATCACGTCGCGGCGCTGTGGGCGGTGACGCTGAGCGGCATCGCCGAGGGGCGCGTGTTCAACATCGGCGGCGACAGCGAGCACGCGAACCTGTTCGTGGTGCGCGAGATCCTGCGCGCGCTGGATCGGCCGGAGTCGTTGATCCAGCACGTGACGGACCGTCCGGCGCACGACCGGCGCTACGCGATGGATGCGACGGCGCTGCGTGAGGCGACGGGCTGGACGGCGCGCGTGCCGTTCGCGCAGGGCCTGGCGGCGACGATTCGCTGGTACCGGGAGAACACGGCGTGGTGGAAGGCGGTGTTGCCGGAGAGTCAGCGGGCGGCGGAGGCGTTGTATCTGGGCGGAACGGGGAAGGGTGGACGGTGAAGGTGCTGCTGCTGGGTGGGTCGGGGATGCTCGGCTCCTCATTGCGGGCGACGTGTCCGGGTGAGGTTTCGCTGAGCGCGCCGGGCCACGCGGCGCTCGACGTGATGGCGGATGATGACCTGGCGCGTGCGCTCGATGCGGAGCGACCGGATTGGGTGATCAACTGCGTGGCGTACACGGCGGTGGATGCGGCGGAGTCCGACGAGCCGCGTGCGTGGAGTCTCAATGCCTTCCTGCCTGAGGTGCTCGGCGGGCTCGCGGCGATGCGTGGAGTGCGCGTGCTGCACGTGAGCACGGACTATGTGTTCGGTGCTGCGGCTTCCGGGTCAAACGTCGGCACGCGGCCGTGGCGGGAGGACGATCCTTGCGCGCCGGTGAGCGTGTACGGTCGCACGAAGTTGCTCGGCGAGCGTGAACTGATCGCGAGCGGCGCCGAGCACGTGATCGTGCGGACGGCGTGGTTGTTCGGCGATCCGGGGCGCAACTTTCCGCGCACGATGTGGGAGCGCGCGCAGCTGGGACTGCCGTCGCGCGTGGTGGATGACCAGCGCGGTGCGCCGACCTCGGCGCTGGACTTGGCGGGTTGGTGCTGGGCGCTGCTGCGCGCCGATGCGCGGGGCATCGTCCACGCGAGCAATGCCGGCGAGGCGAGCTGGGCGGACGTGGCGGAGTACGTGTACGCCGCGGCCGGCCGCGCGGGGATGGTGACGCGCGTGTCGAGCGACGAGTACGAGACGCCGGCGCCGCGGCCGCGCTACTCGGTGCTCGATGGTTCGCGGTTGGAATCGCTGATCGCGGCGGCGCGCCGTCCTTGGCAGCTCGCACTGGATGATTATCTCGTGACGCTCAAGCAACGGAGTGCGGCGTGAGCCTGCGGATCGAAACGACGGCGCTGCCGGACCTGGTGCTCGCGCACCTGCGCGTGTTCCCCGATGCGCGCGGCAGTTTCCGCGAGCTGTTCCGCGCCGAGCACTTCGCGGCGGCGGGGCTGCCGACGACGATCGCGCAGATCAACGGCAGCGTGTCGGCGAAGGGCGTGGTACGCGGGCTGCACTTCCAGTGGGAGCCGGCGATGGCGAAGGCGATGCGCGTGGTGCGCGGGCGCGCGTTCATCGTCGCGGTGGATGTGCGTGCGGACTCGCCGACGTTCGGGCGCGCGTGGTGGCGCGAGTGTGCGGCGGGCGAGGACGTCTGGATCTGCGCACCGGCGGGATTCGCGCGGGGGTTCCAGGCGTTGGAGGACGCGACGGAGGTCGAGTACCTCTGCACGGCGTCGTACAACGCGGCGGCCGAGGGTGGCATCCGCTGGGACGATCCGGCGCTGGGCATCCCGTGGCCGCTCGCTGACGTCACGCTCTCGGACAAAGACCGCGCGGCCCCGACGCTTGCCGAATGGCGCGCGGGGCCGCAGGGAGACGTCTTCAGGCGCTGAGGTGTGCTGGCGACGCGGTCGCCGAGCGCGGGAGTTGCCCCTGGTGGATTCGAACCACCATTCTCGGATCCAAAGACCGATGTCCTGCCATTGGACGAAGGGGCAGCAGGAACGGGGAATTTAATCCAGCAGCTTCACCGGCGCGACGCTGGTGACGCTGCGCGTGTGGACGAGCCGCGTGCCCTCGGGCATCGCGGGGTCCTGCACGAGGCGGCGGTCGAAGACGCCGAAGGCGGTGGAGCCGGACCCGCTCATCCGCGCGATCTTGGCGCCGGCGCCGCGCAGCGACTCCACGCAGCGGCCGATCTCCGGATGTCGCGCGACGACGACGTCCTCGAGTTCATTGACGGCGAGCGGCACGAGGCGCTCCCAGCGATCGAGGTCGTCGAGCGTGAGTGGCATCGGTGCGCGCATCGCTGCGTTGGCATTCGCCTCGGCGTACCAGCCGAAGGCCGCCTTGGTCTCGACGCCGAAGGGCGGCAACGCGAGCAGGACTTCGCGCGCGGGCAGCGGCGGCAGCGCGAGCAGGCGTTCGCCGCGGCCGAAGCCGAGCGCGAAGGGCGCGTCCATCGCGAGGAAGGGCACGTCGGCGCCGAGTCGCAGCGCGACGGTATTGAGCGCGTCGGCGGCGAGGGGCGTGGGCGCGAGGGCGTTCAGCGCGCGCAGCACGGCACCGGCGTCGGCGCTGCCGCCACCCAAGCCGCCGCCGGCGGGAATGCGCTTCTCGATCTCGATGTGGAATCCCGTCGGCCAGCCCGCGGCCTCAGTGAATGCGAGCGCGGCGCGATACGCGAGGTTCTGCTCGGCGGGGATGTCGAGGCCCCTGCACTTGAGTGCGCGCGCGGTGGTGTCGGTGGCGACGCGCACGCTGTCGGCGAGTTCGATCCGCAGGAACAGCGACTCCAGCTGATGGTAGCCGCTGGCTTCGCGGGCGAGCACGCAGAGGCGCAGGTTGACCTTCGCCTGGGCCTCGACGCTGGCGGCGGTGGCGCTCATCGCGAGGATCCCGTGCGCACGCGGGGCGCGCGCATCAAGTCGTCTCCTTGGCGCCGTCGCTCAGGTCGCGGAAGTGCAGGTCGAGGCGCGCGAAGTACCAGGCACCGATGACGGTGATCGGCACGAAGGAGAGCAGGTGGAAGCCGATGGCCCAGCTCACCGCGCTGGCGTCGCTGACGGCGTAGAGCGCAAGGCCCGCCTTGCCGGCGAGCTCGAAGGGTCCGAAGAAGCCCGGCGAGGACGGGATCGCGACGCCGATGGCGATCAAGCCCTGCACGAAGAACGCCGCGGACAGCGGGGCCTCGATGCCGAGGGCCAGGAAGCCGAGGTAGAACGCGAACGCGTTGGTCGCCCAGAGCAGCACGGCCCACCAGAGCACCTCGAGCGCGAGCATCGGCTGGCGGAGCACGCCGACGCCGGCGGCAAAGCCTTCGAGCAGGCTGCGGACCTTCCGGGCGAACTTTGGCGCGATGGCGCCGAGGATCGAGGCGTTGGCGATCAGGGCCGTGGCATAGGCACGCGGGTAGCCG
>CAZYQM010000034.1:3387-7043 GCA_964649965.1 uncultured Gemmatimonas sp. | reverse complement strand
GGATCGAGGGCAATCTCTACGGCATCTATCTTCATGGCGCCGAGAATGCGATCGGAGACGCCGAAGCACCACTGCGGCGCGTAGGCGAGCAGGGCGAGCGCGACGAACACCGCGAACAGCCCGAGCGACATCGTCGCGGCGATGCTCCAGGCGCTGGCGCCGAAGATCTTGCCGTCGGCGGGGAAGCGCGGGTCGAAGGTCGCGGCGACCATCATCGCGAGCACCACGACGCCGTCGAAGAGCCGGTCCACGGCCAGCGAGGCGAAGGCGCCGGAGAAGCGCACGTCCTGGCGTTCGCGGGTGAGCGCGAAGGCGCGGGCGAACTCGCCGGCGCGGGCGGGCACGACGTTGTTGACCATCATCCCGATGGCGGTTGCGCGCCACAGCGGCCCGAGCGGCAGACGCCCCACGCTGGGCGCGAGCAGGGCCTGCCAGCGCCGCGCGCGCATCGGGAAGATCGCCGTCGCCGCGACGGTGCAGGCGATCCACAGCGGGATGCTGGACGTCGAGAGCACGCGCCAGATCTCGCCGAAGTCCTCGCCGCGGAGCGTGAACCAGAGCAGGAGGATGCTGAGCGCGATCCCGAAGAGGGTGCGCAGGTGACGCTTCATCGCGTCACTCCGCCGCCGCGAGCTGCAGCAGGTCGTAGAGCTCGGCCAGCGTGTCCGCGTCGGGGACGCTGCCCGCGCGCTTCAGCGATTCGCCGAGCGTGAGGGCGCGCTGCAGCGCGTCCTTGCCGCGGAAGAGCAGGTCTTCGATGGGGATGACGTCGTCTTCCTCGCCGACGAGCGGCTCGGCGAAGGTGGTGCTGCCGAGTCCGCTGAGGCCGGAGAGACCCTGCGAGAGCAGGGACTTCAGCGCGTTGCCCGACGGGGCCGCGGCGCTCGGAGTGGTCGGCGCGGCCACCGGCGGCGGCGCGAGCGGCGTCACGCCGCGGCTGAGCAGCTCGCT
The DNA here is from genome assembly GCA_964649965.1 of uncultured Gemmatimonas sp. Taxonomy (GTDB): domain Bacteria; phylum Gemmatimonadota; class Gemmatimonadetes; order Gemmatimonadales; family Gemmatimonadaceae; genus Pseudogemmatithrix. Next base: position 6,092 of record CAZYQM010000034.1, on the reverse strand, counting down.
GAGCGACACGAACTGCGGCGACATCGCCTCCGGCGCGGCGTCGGAAGCGGAGAGCAGCATCGCGGCGCGATCGAGCACGTCGAGCGCGGGCTGTTCGAGCGCGGCGGCACCGCGTTCGGCGGCAAGGAACAGGTTGGCGATCTCGACGGCGGCAAAGCTCTGCGCCGCGCGGGCGAGGGCGCGCACGGCGCCGCGCAGTTCGCGGCCGAGTCGGTCGCGGGTGGCGGCGTCCTCGGCGCGCGTGCCGTCGTGCACGAGGCGGCGCAGATGCTCGGCCTGGCTGACGACCTCGAGACGGAAGCGATGTGCCGCGGTGGTCGGCGGGTGGGTCGAGCGCTGCACGGGTTCGCCGTCCATTAGCAGCGACGCGATGGGCACGACGTCGTCGCCGTCGGTGCTGCCACCGGAGAGTCCGGCAGCGGCCAGCGTGAACTCCTGCAGCGCGGGTGAGTCGGTGGGCGGACGGTTGCCCAGCCGCACGGCATCGCCGCCTTCGAGCAGCACGCGGGCGGCGGTGCGGAAGACGCGCCGCCGTTCGGCGGTGGCGTCGTCCTGCCGGAGCTCGATGGGCTTGGCGACGGCGTCCACCGCGTCCACGACCTCGGCGAGCGGCGGGAGGTCCTTTAGCGCGGCAACGCCGCGCAGGGCGCGCACCTTGTCCATCACGCGGGCGAAGTGTTCGTCGCCGCCGGGGTTCTCGGCGTACTCGAGCAGCGCGGCGGCCGCGTCGGCGGTGGCCGTGGCGAGGAACTCGCTGGGCGAGCGTCGGGCCGAGGCGCCCTCGCGGGCCGGCGCGATGCGGTCGAGCTCGGCGACGCGTTCGGCGACGCGCGCATCCTCGGCGGCGCTCCAAGTGCGGACGGCGCGGATGAGGATCTTGGCGTCGTCAATGGCGCTGATGGCGACGCCGCGCGAGGCGGCGTCCCAGGCGAGCGAGCCGTCCTTCACCTGCTTGGCGAGGCGTTCGAGACTGGCGGCGAGCGTCGCGATGCCGGTGACCTTGGCCATCGTCGCGGCGCCGCGCAGGCCGCGCAGGTTGCGGGCGAAGGCGTCGGGCTCGGGCGCGCTGGTGGACGCGCGCGAGACGAGGGCGTCGAGCTGTTCGACGTACTCGCTGGCTTCGAGGGTGAAGAAGTCGAGCAACCCGCCGGTCATCGCATCTCCTTATAGATGGCGGGTAAGGTGCGACGATGCAGGGGGGCGGGTCAACGGGGGCGGCTACTTGGCGCGGCCGGCGTCCATCGCGGCGCGCATCGCGCGCACGGCGGCGTCGAGGCCGACGAAGACCGCGTGGCTGACGATGGCGTGGCCGATGTTGAGCTCCTCGCACTCGGGGATGGCGGCGACGGGCCCGACGTTCTCGAGGGTGAGGCCGTGGCCGGCGTGGACGGCGAGGCCGAGGGCCGTGGCCTCGACGGCGGCCTGCTTGAGCGCGGCGAGGTGCGTGGGCTGTTCCGGGTGGTGGCAGTAGCGGCCGGTGTGCAGCTCGATGGCCGGCACCTTGAGCTCGGCGGCGCGGGCGATCTGGCGCAGGTCGGGGTCGATGAACAGCGAGGTGCGGATGCCTGCGGCGTGCAGGTTCTCGAGGCAGGTGCCGAGGCGCTGCGGGTCGGCGAAGAGGTCGAGCCCGCCCTCGGTGGTGATCTCGGCGCGGCGCTCGGGGACCAGCGTGACCTGGTGCGGCTTCAGGCGCAGGGCGATGAGGGTCATCTCCGGGGTCGCGGCCATCTCGAGATTGAGCGGCGTGCGCACGGAGGTTGCGAGGGCCTCCACGTCTGCGTCTTGGATGTGTCGGCGGTCCTCGCGCAGGTGCACGGTGATGCCGTCGGCACCGGCGTCCTCGCAGACGCGAGCCGCGGCGACCGGATCGGGGTATGAGGCCCGACGCGCCTGCCGCAGCGTGGCGACGTGGTCAATGTTGATGTAGAGGCGCTGGTGCATAGGGGGACCGAAGTGAACCGAAATCGAGACCGAGGAGCGAACGCCGTGAGACGTCTGGGAATCGCGATGCTGCTGGTACTGACTGCCGCCGGATGCCGCCCGAGCGCCGTGGGCAATGGATCGGGTGGGGCCGACTCGGGGCAGATGGCCGTGGTGGAGTTCTTGAATGCCGCGCGGGCGCAGGACCTGCAGGCGATCTCCGCGATGTGGGGCAACGATGAGTCGTTGACCCGCGACCGCGTTGAACGCCAGGAGCTGGAGCGTCGCCTGCTGATCATCGCCTGCCACCTGCGCCACGATGAATCTCGCATCGGCGCGGCCCAGTTGGGAGAGGCGGGGCGCACGTTGTTCACGGCGCGGCTCACGCACGGGAACATCACGGCCGACGTGCCGTTCACGACGGTGCGCAACAAGTCGAACGGCCGCTGGTACGTGGAGGACGTGGATTTGCGTCCGGCGCGGGAGATCTGCAATGCGGAGCAGATGACGCGGCCGGTGATTCCTCCGGTTTGAACCGTGAACGGGGAACGGTGAAGGGGGCGAGGAGCTTGGCTCTTCGCCCCCTTTCTGCATTCCTCGTTCTCCTTTCCCCGTTCCCCTAGTACTCCGAGAGTTCCACGAGCACGCCCGCGGCCGACTTCGGATGCAGGAACGCAATCCGCTTTCCCTCGGCGCCGATGCGCGGGGTCTCGTCGATGAGTTGGATGCCGTGGGCCTTGCAGCGCGCGAGCATCGCGTCGATATCGTCCACCGCGAAACAAATG
>CAZYQM010000034.1:0-3377 GCA_964649965.1 uncultured Gemmatimonas sp. | reverse complement strand
CGACTCGCCGGCGACGACGGCCTTGATGCGCGCGCCGTCGGCGTCGTCGAGAGGCGTCTCGGGCATCCCGAGGATGTCGCGGTAGAACGGGAGGATGGTCTCCAGCGATTCGACGGCGATGCCGAGGTGGGCGATGCGCGTGCCGCGCGGCGTGGGGCTGGTCATTTTCGAAGGCAGGTCCGGAGGGGGCGCACTTTCGGGCGATTGCCGCTAACATTACTCAGGCGTCCGGGCACGTGGCACCGGACGCGGGACCCGTGGAGAGAGCCGATGTCGAAGACGGTGAATGTGACCGACGATTCGTTCGCGAGCGAAGTCGAGCAGCACAAAGGGCTCGCGGTGGTGGACTTCTGGGCGACCTGGTGCGGGCCGTGCCGGATGATCGCGCCGATCCTCGAGCAGCTCAGCGTCGAGTTCGACGGCAAGGTGAAGGTGACCAAGCTCGACGTGGACGCGAACCAGAAGACGGCGATGCGCTTCCAGGTGCGGTCGATCCCGACGCTGCTGTTCTTCAAGGACGGCAAGCTCGTGGACCAGGTGATCGGCGCGGTGCCGAAGCCGGCCTTGGCGGCGAAGTTCGAGCAGCACGCCGCGTAACCGCATCCGGTCCGGATGCCCCCGATCCGCGACGCCATTCGTTATCCCGCCAAGCGGGTCCTGCTGCAACGGACCCGCTTGGCGTACGTGCATCTGCGCAACCTGCTGACCGACGCCAAGCGTGACCGGTCGGCGCGCGTGTCCGGCTACGTGGCGGTGTGGATGCCGGAAGAGCTGCTGGTGCTGTACCTCGAGGAAGGCGAGGTCGTGAACGCGACGGTGAGCGCGGACGGCCAGCACTTCACGCCGCTGGCGATCAGCGAGGCGATCGGCCACGTGCCGACGGCGGCGGAGTACGGCAGCGTCTGCTTCCACGAGGCGGCGGACGAGCAGCTGGACCTGATGTTCGCGACGCAGACCGGCACCGAGCTGCCCCTGCCGCGCGAACTCGCCCCGGGCGACGTGGACGGCCTGCTCGGCTATCTCGACGGCACGATGCACGACGGCGCGCTCGAGGTGGTGGCCGACGGCTCGGTGAACTACGTGGCGATCGACGGCGGGCGGCCGGCGCGCGGCTACTTCGTGGACCCGCGTCCCGGCGACGTGGCGGTACACCTGCGCACGTTGCTCGACGGGCGCATCCTCGCGGCGCCGCCGATCGTGCGGCTGTGGGCGCCGCCCTCGGCGCTGCCGCACCAGGCGTCACCGGCGCTGATCCAATCCTACCGAGAGCTGATCGGCGCGCTGACTGCGCGCCTGCGTGAGGCGGGTAAGACCTCGGCCGCAGAAGTCACCGAAGGCGCGCGGCGCGCGCTGGTGCTCAAGCATCCCACGCTCGAGCGCTTCTCGCCGAGCCTGCCGACGACCAAGGATCCGGTGACCGACGCGCTGACGCTGACGAAGGCCATCGCGTCGTGGACGGCGGACATCCTCTGGGCCGCCTGCCCGGACGACACGACGCCCGAGCAGCTGCTGCACGACCTCACGGCCTCGCGCCGGCACGTGTTCCAGGCGGCGGGGCTGTTCGACTCGCTGCCGTGGAAGGTGAAGTGGTAAGCGCCGCAGGCGCGACCACGCCGGGCACCCTGTACATCGTTTCCACCCCGATCGGGAATCTCGGCGACTTCGCCCCGCGGGCGGCGGAGGTGCTGCGCGGCGTGGACGCGATCCTCGCCGAGGACACGCGGCACACGCGGGCGCTCTGCGAGCGCTTCGACATCAAGACGCCGCTGGTCGCGTATCACGACCACAACGAGGCGCAGGCCACGCCGGGCTTCGTGCGGCGGTTGGCGGCGGGCGAGAGCTTCGCGCTGGTGAGCGACGCGGGCACGCCGCTGGTGTCGGATCCCGGCACGCGCCTCGTGCGCGCCGCCATCGAGGCTGGCGTGACGGTGGCGCCGGTGCCGGGCCCCTCGGCGTTGCTGGCCGCCTTGGCCGCCGCCGGACTGCCGACCGACCGCTTCACGTTCTTCGGATTCCTGCCGCGCAAGGGCGGCGACCGCACGCGCGCCCTGGGCGAGTTGCTGGCGCTGCGGCACACGGCGGTGCTCTACGAGGCGCCCAGCCGCGTCGCGCAGACGCTGGCCGACCTGGCCGACGCCGGGGCGGGTGAGCGAGCAACGGTCGTCGCGCGGGAGCTGACCAAGCAGTACGAGGAGTTCCGCCGCGGAACGGTCGCGGAGCTTGCTGCGTACTACGAGCAGAACGAACCGCGAGGGGAGATCGTGATCGTGCTGGCCGGTGCGCCCGAGGAGGCCACGGACGAAGGGGCCTTGGAGGCGCGCGCCGCGGCGCTGCGCGCCGAAGGCAAGGGCGCGCGCGAGATCCAGCAAGCGCTGCTTGCGGCCGGTGCCTCGCGCAACGTCGCCTACCGCCTGGCGCACGAGGCCTGATGCGCTCGCGTCGTCTCTCCGCCGTCGTCAGCCTCGGTGTCGCCCTGCTCGCCGCGACGCCGGCCGTTGCGTCCTCGCCCGCTGCGGCGACCACGAAACTCACGGTCGCGCGCGTGCAGTACGACGGCGACGACTGGTACGCCAATCCGTCTGCGCTGCCGAATCTCATCAAGGCGCTGCGCGCGCGCACCACGCTGGACGTGGAGCCGCAGGAAGTGCGCCTCACGCTCAGCGACGACCGCATCTGGGATCATCCGTTCCTGTATATGACTGGGCACGGGCAGATCCGCTTCACCGACGCGGAGGTCGAGCGGCTGCGGCAATACCTGCTGCAGGGCGGCTTCCTGCACGCGGACGACAACTACGGTCTCGATGCCGCGTTCCGTCGTGAGATCGCCAGGGTGTTTCCCGACCGCGAACTCGTGGACGTGCCGCTGGACCATCCGATCTATCGCATCGTGTATGCGTTTCCGCAGGGCGTGCCGAAGATCCACGAGCACGACGGCAAGCCGCCGCGCGGCTACGGCATCTTCATCGGCAACCGGCTCGCGGTGTACTACACGCACGAAGCCGACCTCGGCAACGGCTGGGAGGACGTCGGCACGTATCCGGAGGATCCGCCGGAGCTGCACGAGCAGGCGCTGCGGATGGGCGTGAACCTCTACGTGTACGCCGTGACCAGCGGGGTGGGACGATGAGTTCGGTGCGGCTCGTCCACGACGAAGTGCGCCGCCTGCGCCGTCGCGCGGCGGTGGCGGGAGCGCTGCTGCCGACCGCGGTGTTCCTCGGTGCGCTGACGACCTTCGCGCGGATGCTGGCCGACGGGGCGTGGCTGAGCCTGCCGCGCGTGCAGCGCGGCGCGGCGTTGGCGCTGGACATCGTCGCCGAGGGCCGGCGCGAGGTGACGCTGCGCTGGCGCAGCCGTGGCGAGGGCTGGCGCGAGACCGT
>CAZYQM010000033.1:12169-14916 GCA_964649965.1 uncultured Gemmatimonas sp. | reverse complement strand
CGCACGAGCGCGTTGGCGCGCAGGCCGAGTTCCTTCATCTCCGCTTCGACTTCCGCGTACTTCTTGCGGCCCACCGTGAGGCCGGCGACCATCTGCGCGAGCGCCGCGGCGAGCGAACCGACCAGCGCGGAGACGGAACCGCCGCCGGGCACGGGGGCCGAGCTCGCGACATCACCGATGAATCCGGAGAGCGACTCGCCGCCGGCGAGCGCGGCGCGCACCTTGCGCTCGAGCACGAAGTCGGGCTTGTAGTCGCGCCAGCGCAGGTGCCGCGCGGCGGCCTCGAAGAGCGCGCGTTCGGGCACGAGGCCGACGATCTCGCTCCACGTCGGCGTGACGCCCTGCGCCTCGGCTTCCATCTTCACCATCTCGTAGGCGCGATGCAGCGGCGTGGCGTCGAGGTCGACGAGGTTCATCGAGACCTGGGCCTGGCCGTCGACTTCCATCCCGAGACCCTTCACGCCCTTCAGGCCGCCGCTCGAGCCGCGCACGGCCTTGGCGACGTTCTTGGCGACCTGGAGGTTCTCACGGCCGCCGAGGTACACGTTGTAGGCGACGAGGAAGGGGCGCGCGCCGATGACCGTGGCGCCGGCCGTCGGGTGGATCTTGTTGGGGCCGAAGTCCGGCACGCGGTTCGGGTTCTTGCCGAGTTCCTCGCGGGCGAGCTCGAACTCGCCGCGGCGGATGTCGGCGAGGTTGGTGCGGTCGGGGCGTGTGGCGGCGCGTTCGTAGAGGAAGACGGGGATGCCGAGCTCGCTGCCGACGCGCTCGCCGAGCGTGCGGGCGAGGACGACGCAGTCCTCCATCGACGCGCCTTCGAGCGGGATGAAGGGGCAGACATCGGTGGCGCCGATGCGCGGATGCTCGCCGGAGTGCTTGGTGAGGTCGATGCGTTCGCTGGCGACCTTGATGCCGCGGAAGGCGGCCTCGGCGGCCTTCTCGACGGGCGCGACGAAGGTGACGACGGTGCGGTTGTGGCTCGGATCCGAGCTCACGTCGAGGACGACGATGCCGTCGACGGACGCGATGGCGTCGCGGATGGCGTCAATGGTGGACTGGTCGCGGCCTTCGGAGAAGTTCGGGACGCACTCGACGAGGGACATTTTAGGTCGTGGCTCGGTTCAGGGGGAGAGACTGAAATCTAGTCTCGGTCCGAGTTGGCTGAACCGCTTTCACCACGAAGGCACGAAGGGAGCCGCGACGGTCGGCTAGAGCCGCAACGTCGTCGCCAGCCAGGCGTGCATCACGGGATTTCCCGCGAGGACTGAACTCGGCACGAATGCCGTGAGTGGCGCACCCGCGAGATCGGTCGCGATGCCTCCGGCCTCGCGTACGAGGAGCATCCCCGCGGCGAAGTCCCAGGGCGCGAGCTGCCGCTCCCAGAAGGCCTCGAAGCGGCCGCAGGCCACGCTGGCGAGGTCAATGCTCGCCGCCCCCGGGCGGCGGAGACCAGCCGTCTCGGCCATCACCGCGGCCATCTGGCGCTGGTAGGGGGCGATCTCCGCGACCGACTTGAACGGGAAGCCCGTGCCGATCAACGCCCGCTGGGGCTCGTGGATGGTCGAGACGCGGATGCGTTCGCCGTTGAGATGGGCCCCCTCGCCGACGCGCGCGGTGAAGACTTCGTCGCCGGGCACGTCGTGGACCACCGCGACGACCGGCTCGCCGTCCGCGAGGATGGCGATGCTCACGGCGTAACCAGGGTAGCCGTGGAGAAAGTTCGTCGTGCCGTCGAGCGGGTCGATCACCAGCGCGACGCCTCGCTCCAGGCGGTCACGCGCGACCTCGGCGAAGCTCTCCTCGGCCAGCACCGTCGCCTGCGGGATGCCCTCGGCCATCACCTGGAGGATGGCCTCCTCGGCCGCCAGATCCACTTCGGAGACGAAATCCGTGGGGCCCTTGGAGCGCCAATCGAGGCTGCGGATGTCGGGGGCGGCGTCGCGGATGACGTCCGCCCCGGCGGCCGCCGCGCGGACCGCCACCGCCAGCCAGTCCGACCGCTCCTGTTGATGCCCCATCTGGCTCTCCGTAACTTCGTAGGATGACGCGTGTCTTCAGCGGGATCCAGCCCTCGGGCGAACTGCACATCGGCAATTACCTCGGAGCCGTCAAGAACTGGGTCGCGCTGCAGGGGCAGCACGAGTCGTTCTTCTGCATCGTAAACTACCACGCCATCACGGTGGCGTATCAGCCGGACGACCTGCGCCGCCGCACGCGCGATATGGCCATCTCGCTCCTGGCCTCCGGCTTGGACGAGGCGCAGTGCACGCTCTTCGTGCAGAGCGACGTGCCGGAGCACACCGAGCTGCAGTGGATCTTCAACACCGTGACGCCGCTGGGCGAGCTCGAGCGGCAGGTGCAGTTCAAGGACAAGGCGGGCAAGCAGGAGCAGGTGATGGCCGGCCTGCTCAACTATCCCGTGCTGCAGGCGGCGGACATCCTGCTGTATCTCGCCGACACCGTGCCGGTGGGCGAAGACCAGGTGCAGCACCTCGAGCTCTCGCGCGTGGTGGCGCGCAACTGGAACAACCGCTTCTCGCCCGACGCGCCGTACTTCCCCGAGCCGCAGCCCAAGCTGACGCCGACGCGGCGCATCGTCGGCCTCGACGGCCAGGCGAAGATGAGCAAGTCGCTGGGCAACACCATCGGATTGCTCGAGACGCCGGACGAGATGTGGAACAAGCTGCGGCCGGCCATCACCGACCCGGCGCGGCAGCGCAAGACGGACCCGGGCAATCCCGACAACT
>CAZYQM010000033.1:3884-12159 GCA_964649965.1 uncultured Gemmatimonas sp. | reverse complement strand
AACTGCAAGACGATCTTCGAGCTGCACAAGGCGTTCTCGCCGGCGGAGACGGTCAAGGAAGTGGACGAGAACTGCCGCGGTGCGAAGTGGGGCTGCATCGACTGCAAGAAGGTGCTGCACGCAAATATGGTGGCCGAGTTGACGCCGATTCGCACGCGCGCCGAGGCGCTGCAGTCGGACCCGAAGCGCGTGGACGCGCTGCTCGCCGAGGGCGGCAAGAAGGCGCGTGCCGTCGCGCAGGAGACGATCCGCACGGTGAAAGACAAGATGGGGCTCGATGCCCGCGGCTGAGCTGCGGGAATGGGTGGAAGTGCTGCGCCTCGACCTCGGGGCGAAGCTGCTCGTGGCCATCCTGGCCGGCGGCGCGATCGGGCTCGAGCGCGAGCTGCGCCGCAAGCCGGCGGGGCTGCGCACGAACATCCTCATCTGCCTCGGCTCCGCGTTGCTGATGGACCTGTCGATGCGCATCGCGGGGAATCACGCCGGTGATCCGGGGCGCATCGCCGCGCAGGTCGTGACGGGCATCGGCTTTCTCGGGGCGGGCACGATCCTGCACACGCGAGGCACGATCACCGGGCTGACGAGCGCGGCGACGATCTGGGTCGTGGCGGCGATCGGGCTCACGGCCGGAGCCGGCCTGCTCTTCGAGGCCCTGGGTGCGACGATGACCGTGATGGTCGTGCTCGAGGGACTCGGCTGGATCGAGCGTCGCTTCCTCCACGATTCCAGCGACAACGGCGACGGCGTGCCCCCGGGTGAGTGGGATGCGCGCAGCGGCGGGCGGCGCGGCGGAGACGCAGCGGCGCAACGACGCCGCTCGAGCGACCGTCCGCTCCAGGGCGACGACGCGTGAGCGCGGATCGCCTGATGGTCGTGGACCTGCGCTCGACGGCGCAGGCCTTCAACCTGCCGGACCGTGTGGCGCAGGCGGTCCTTGACGCGACGCCGGACGGCTGGCGCGTGCACATCGTCGCGTCGCTCACCGATTCGTTCGGCGACGGCGCGCAGGCGCCGAGCGAGGAGTCGCTGTCGGTGATTCCCGAGGCCGAGATCTACGTCGGCTTCGGGATGCCACGCGGGCTGTTCCTCGCGGGGCCTAAGCTCAAGTGGGTGCAGACGGGCACCGCCGGCGTGGCGACGCTGCTCTTTGACGAGATGCGCCACGGCGACTGTCTGCTTACGAACGCGGCGGGGATGTACGGTCCGACGATTGCCGAGCACGTGCTGGCGGGCGTGCTGCACTTCCTGCGCGCGTTCGACCTCGCCGAGGAGATGCGCCGCGACAGGCTCTGGGACCAGAGTGCGTTTGCGACGCCGCGGGCGATGGTACGCGAGGTGGACGAGTTGCACGTGCTCGTGATCGGCGCGGGCGGGCTCGGCAGCGAGATCGCGCAGCGCTTCTCGGCGCTTGGCGCGCGCGTCAGCGGTGTGCGGCGGCGGCCGGGCTTGGGTGTGCCGCCGGGTTTTGCGGAGATCCACGGGCCGAGCGAGTTGGATGGATTGCTGCCGATGGCCGACGTGGTCGTGCTGGCGACGCCGCTCACGGAGGAGACGCGCTCGGTGCTGGACGAGACGCGGCTCAAAGGTCTCAAGCCCGGCGTGATCGTGGCGAATGTGGCGCGCGGCGCGCTGCTCGACGAGGCGGCGCTGGTGCAGGGGCTCGAGGCGGGCCGCATCCGCGGCGCGGTATTGGATGTGTTCGCCAAGGAACCGCTGGCGGCCGAGAGTCCGCTGTGGCACCTTCCGCAAGTCGTGTGGACGCCGCACGTGAGCGGCGTCTCGCCGCGGCGCTTCTGGGACCGCCTGCAGGACCTCATCCTCGATAACTGGGCGCGCTACCGGGCGGGGGATCCCCTCCGCAACCTGGTGGACAAGCGCGCCGGCTACTAAGCGCAGCGAGCGGACGCGATGGAGAAGATCATCAAGGCGGCGGTGGAGCGCGGCGCGAGCGACCTGCACATCAAGGCGGGCGACGTGTTCCGCGCGCGCATCGACGGCAAGCTGGTGCCGCTGACGAAACAGGCGCTCACGCCGGACCAGACCAAGGCCATCGCGCTGCGATTGATCGCCAACGAGGACGACCGCGCGCGCATCGACAAGATCAACGACTACGACTGCTCCTGGGGCGCGCCGGGCATCGGCCGCTTCCGCGTGAACATCCTGCGGCAGCGCTCGAGCTTTATGATCGTGATGCGCGTGATTCCGTTCGAGGTGCCGAGCTTCGAGCGCCTCGCGGTGCCGGCGGTGCTCAAGCAGGTCTCCGAGGCGGAGCGCGGGATGATCCTCGTCACCGGCGTCACCGGCTCGGGCAAGAGCACGACGATGGCGGCGATGATCAACCACATCAACCAGCATCACAACAAGCACATCGTGACGCTGGAGAACCCGATTGAGTTCCTGCACCGCGACCTGCAGAGCTCGGTGACGCAGCGCGAGATCGGCGTGGACACGGAGAGCTTCCGGATGGGCCTGCGCGCCGCGCTGCGCCAGGATCCGGACGTGGTGCTGATCGGCGAGATGCGCGACGCCGAGACGATCGACACGGCGATGAAGGCGGCCGAGACGGGCCACCTGCTGATCTCGACGGTGCACACGCCGGACGCGCAGAGCACGGTGCTGCGCATTATGGCGATGTTCCCGCCCGAGGAGCAGGACGTGGTACGCGTGCGCCTGGCGGAATCGCTGCACGCGGTGGTCTCGCAGCGCCTGCTGCCGCGCAAGGACGGCAACGGCCGCGTGGCGGCGCTGGAGATAATGATCGTCACGCCGACGATCCGCGACCTGATGCTGGACCGCGACAAGGTGAACGAGATCCGCGACTACATCGCGGCGGGCCGCGAGCAGTACGGGATGCAGACCTTCGACCAGCACCTCGAGCAGTTGGTGCACGACGGCACGATCGAACTCAACGTCGCGCTCGCGGCGTCCACGCGCCCGTCGGACCTGGCGCTCAAGTTCAATATGGGGCACTGAGATGCAACTGCAGTCGATCTACGCACCGGTCATCTCCACCTTCCAGTCCGGCTCGGAGGACCTCGACCTCGAGGGCTTCGCGGCGAACGTGCGGTCGCACATCGCCGAGGGCCTGGGCGGCGTGGTGGTGGCGGGTTCGACGGGCGAAGCCGCGCTGCTGGGCGAGGCGGAGCGCGGAGCGCTGCTCGCGACGGCCCGCGAGCACACGCCGGCGGGCAAGCTGGTGATCGCCGGCTGCGGCGGGGAGAGCACGCGGCAGACGGTCGCGCGCACGAAGCAGGCCAAGGACAACGGCGCCGATGCGGTGCTGGTGGTCGCGCCGCATTACTACGCCAACGCGATGACGGAGGAGGTGCTGCGCGCGCACTACCAGCGCGTGGCGGGCGAATCACCGTTGCCGGTGATCCTCTACAACATCCCCAAGTATATGCACTTCGCGCTGTCGGCCGAGCTGGTGGCGGAGCTGGCGCAGCACCAGAACATCGTCGGCATCAAGGACAGCTCTGGCGTGTTGGATATGCTGAAGGGCTTCCTCAAGGCGCAGTCGCCGACGTTCAGCGTGTTGACGGGCAGCGGCAGCGGGCTGCAGGCGGGGCTCGAGGCGGGCGCGCGTGGCGGCATCCTGGCGGTGTCGCTGTTCGCGGCGGGGTTCGCGCTGGAGGTGCTCGCGGGCGTGCGTGGTGGCGATGCCGCCCGCGCGGGCGCGGCGCAGGCGCGGCTCAAGCCGATGGCGGACGTGATCGTCGCCAAGCTCGGCGTGCCGGGCGTGAAGGCGGCGATGGACCAGGTGGGCAAGGTGGGCGGCGTGCCGCGGATGCCGTTGCTGCCGCTGGGCGATGCGGGGCGCGCCGAGGTGGCGGCGGCGCTGGCGGGCTAGACGACCTCACCACGAAGGCACGAAGGGAGCCGCAATCATCTCGCGCCCTCGCAACGCCCGCTGGCATCGGTCTTCGTCTGCGTTGCGGTACTGGGAATCCGGCACGGCTCCCTTCGTGCCTTCGTGGTGAACGCAGTTGCCGTTTACCCTGACGCACCCTAGATTCTTTCTACGCTCCGCGCATCCGCGGGGCGTTTTTTGTGCCCGCCCGCGGGCCTCGGCTGTGTCCTTCGCCTGACCGTCAAATGTTCGATTCCAAGACCCGCACCATCGTCATCGTCGGCGCCCAGTGGGGCGACGAGGGCAAGGGCAAGCTGGTGGACGTGCTCGCCGAGCGCGCCGATTGGGTGGTGCGCTACCAGGGCGGCGCCAACGCCGGCCACACCGTGCACGTGGGCGACGAGTCCACGGTGCTGCACCAGGTGCCGAGCGGCATCCTGCACGCGGGCGTGCGCTGCGCGATCGGCAACGGGGTCGTGCTCGATCCGGAAGGGATGTTCGAGGAAGTGGACGCCTTGGTCGCCAACGGCGTGGACGTCGCCGGGCGTCTGTACCTGAGTGACCGTGCGCATCTCGTGATGCCGTACCATAAGCTCGTGGACAAGGAGAGCGCGGCGAGCAAGGCGATCGGCACGACGGGGCGCGGCATCGGGCCGGCGTACGAGGACAAGGTCGCGCGGTGCGGCATCCGCGTGCTCGATCTGCGGAACCCCGCGCGGCTGAAGGCACTGGTGGAGCGCGGCACGGACTACGCAAACCACATCCTCGCGGGCTTCGGCTCGACGAAGCGCGCCGATGCGGCCTTCACGCTGGCGGCGCTGGAGAAGATCGCGCCGCGGCTCTTGGCGATCGCCGAGGACGTGGGGCTCGCCGTGCACCGCGCGCAGAAGCAGGGCGCGGCGGTGCTGCTTGAGGGTGCGCAGGGTTCGCTGCTCGACGTGGACCACGGCACGTATCCGTTCGTGACGAGCTCAAGCACGACGGCCGGCGGTGCGGCGATCGGTGTGGGCATCGGCCCGCGGTCGATTGACGGCGTGATCGGCGTGGTGAAGGCCTACACGACGCGCGTGGGCGGCGGGCCGATGCCCACCGAGCTCACCGACGCCACGGGGCAGCAGCTCCAGAAGGTGGGCAACGAGTTCGGCGCCACGACGGGCCGTCCGCGGCGCTGCGGCTGGTTCGACGCCGTGGTCGTGCGCTACGCCGTGCGCGTCAACGGGCTCACGGGACTCGCGGTCACCAAGCTCGACGTGCTCGACGGCTTCGAGAATATCGCGCTGTGCACGGGCTACAAGATCGGCGGCGAGGTGGTCTCCGAGTTCCCCGGCGACATCGCCGAACTCGACGGCATCGAGCCGGTCTACGAGTGGTTCGAGGGCTGGAAGACCGATACGTCGAAGGCGCGCAAGCTGAGCGAGCTGCCAAAGCAGGCGCGGGCGTACCTCGACCGCATCGTCGAGCTGGTCGAGTGCCCGGCGCAGTATGTGAGCGTCGGCACGCGACGGGATCAGATTATCGGGCTGTAGCCGCCGTGCCGGCGCGCGCCGACGCGCCGGGCCGTAGGACCCACGCTGCCGTCAAGAATGGCCTAGGCCGATTCTTGACGGCAGTTTCACGTCGGTGCTGACGCGAGCGCCACACGCGCGCCACATTGATGGCAATGCCTGCTCCGGATCGCCCCACGTTGCGCCTTCGTACCCTCGGCGCTGCGCTGCTCGAACGCCAGATTGACGAGGCCTGGGCCCCGACACTGCGCGGCGGCAAGCCGCTGGCGCTGCTCATCTACCTCACCACGCTGGACGGCCGCGTCGCATCGCGTGAGTCGTTGGCGGACCTGCTCTGGGGCGACGAAGCGCCGGATCGCTCGCGAGCCTCATTGCGGCAGGCGGTCTACGCGTTGCGGCAGGCGGTGGGTGACGCGGTGCTGCACGCCGACCGCGATCATCTCGCGGTGAAGGCGGGTGCGCTGCCCTGCGATCGCGCGGCGTTCCTCGATGCCTCGCGGCGCGGCGACTTCGACGCGATGCTCGCGACGTATGGCGGCAGCTTCTGCGACGGCCTGCCGGTCGGCGGCGCCGACGAGTTCGAGCGATGGATGCGTGCCGAGCGACTGCGTCTGGAGCGTCTGCTGTTGGATCAGGCCGCGGGTGTCATCCCCACGCGGATCGCGGCGGGCGAGACGGAGGCGGCGCTCGCCGCGGCGCGGACGCTCGACCGCTACTTCCCGGAGCGTTCGGAAGTCGTGGTGCTGCTCTTCGACGCATTGGTCGCGACGGGCGGGCGCCTGGAGGCCGTCGAGCGGCTGAGCGCGCACGGGGCGCGGCTCGCGAGCCAGGAGGTCTCGATGCCGCCGGCGCTGGCCGAGCGGCTGGCGCGGGCGCGTCGTGCGGCGACCGAGGGGCCGGCGCTGCCGATGGGTCCGGCGATGGCACTCTCGTTGGTCGGTCAGCAGCTCGTGGGGCGCGAGGCCCTGCTCGGCGAGCTCTCGCGCGAGGCGGAGCTGGCGCGCGGCGGGCGGGCGCGCACCGTGGTGCTGACGGGGCCCGCGGGCGTCGGCAAGACGCGCGTGCTCGATGAACTCGAGGCGCGGCTGCGACTGCGTGGCGCGCGCGTGGTGCGCGTCGGCGTGCAGCAGGCGATGCAGGACGTCGAGTACGCGGCGCTGGTGGAGCTGGTGCGCGCCCTCGCCGCGCTACCGGGTGCGTTGGGCATCGGCGGGCAATCGGCGAGCGCGGTGGTGGGCGTGGTGCCCGAACTCGCGGAGCGTTTTCCCGGCGCGGCGGAGCATCGCGTCTCGGTGCGCGGGGCCGAGGGCGTCGCCCGCCTGCAGCAGGCGCTGGCGGACCTGATGGCGTCGGTGTCCGAGGAACGCCTCGTCGTGGTGATGCTCGACAACCTGCACCACGCCGATGCCGCGTCGCTGCGCGTGCTGTCGGGCACGCTGCTGACGCCGACGAGCCGGCTTCTCGTGCTCGGGACGTCGCGCCACGGGCTCGGGGCATCGGCGATGCCGGCGGCGATCGCGATCGAGGTGTTGCCGCTCGACGCGGAAGGCATCGCAGCGATGCTGCGCAGCGTGGCGATCGTGCCGGAGCTGCCGTGGATGGATGAGTTGGTGCTGGCCCTCGAGCGGCGTTCGCTGGGCGTGCCGCAGGTCGTGCTCGCGATGCTGAGGTCGTTGGGTGCCGCGCGCCTGCTCCGCGTCGAGGAGGGCGCCTGGACCAGCGACCGTCCCGAGGCGCTGCTGGCGATGGCGCAGGAGACGGCGGGTACGTCGACGTTGCTCGCCGACGTGGATCCGCTGGCGCGGCTTGCCCTCGAGGTGCTGGCGACCTGGGGCCGTCCGATGGAGGAACGTGACTTCATCGGGACGATGGCGATAACCAGCGCACGGCCGTCGGTGGAGGCGTTGCGCGACCGCCTGCGGCAGTTGGAGGCGCTGGGGCTGGTGCAGTCGCGCGATGTCGCCTGGGCGTTGGCCCACGACACGGTCGCGGACGAGTTGCGCAGTGCGCGCTCGGCGGTGCTGACGGACTCGCCGGCCGAGTTGCTGTTCGCGTATTGGCGCGACCCCGAGCGCCTGAGCGTGACGGTGCTGGAGCAGTTGGCGCTGATCGCCGGTCGCGACGACTCCGCGGCGATGGCCGTGCGGTTGGGCCGGGCCGCGCTGACGGCGCCGCGGATCCGCGAGGCGGGCATCCGCGGCCGCGCGCTGGCGCGGCGGGTGGCGCGGATGTCGGGCCGGCCGGAGTGGGAGACGAAGGTGCTGCGCGGCCTCGGGCTCTGGGGACGGCAGTCAGAGCGGGTGCGGCTCGTCAGCGTGATTGCGGCGACGTTGGTCCTCGCGGTGCTGGGCTGGGTGGCGGAGCGGCTGCAGCCGCGGGTCATCATCTCGACGCCGGCGATGGCGGAGCAGCCGGGGCTCGAGTTGCCGGTGCACCTCGTCGTCCAACCGCGCGTGCACATCGAGAATGGATTCGGCCGCACGTGGACGTTGCCGGTGCCGTTGCTCGTCCGCAGTGACCTCGCCGCGGTCTTCGGCGACACCACGCGCGTCAGTGAAGACGGCACGGCGCAGTTCGAGCGGCTCGCGCTGATGCGGCGCGGCATCGACAGCATTCCGCGGCCGGTGTACCTGGTCGTGAGCGGCCCGTGGTGGGTGCGCCCGGGACGCGCGCCGATCGTCGGACTGACGACCGGGGAACTGCTCGACGATTGGCGGGTGACCGCCGTCGAAGTGAACGGGCGGTCACTGGGCGACTCCTTGATCGTGGACGTCGCGCCTGGCGATTCGCTGCGGGTGGACCTGACCTTCGAGTACACGACGGTGCAGGCGACGGCGAACTACGTCGTCGGCGCCGCGGCGATGTGGGAGCCGCGGGAGCGGGCGTCCATCCGGCTCGCGGGGCTGCCGCGGCCCGTGCG
>CAZYQM010000033.1:1433-3874 GCA_964649965.1 uncultured Gemmatimonas sp. | reverse complement strand
GTGACCTTCGCGGTGCGGGCGCCGGAGCGGGCCGGTGATCACCACATCGCCGTCGTGTTCGACCTCGAAGACACCGTCGAGCACAGCTTCTCGAACACGAACTGGCAGTTCGGCGCGCCGTCGTGGTACGACGGCAACGACATCCAGGACCAGTCGGCGGCGTTCTTCGACTCGCTGCGCGTGCACGGGCGGGCCACGGCGGCTCCGCAGTCGCGTCGGCCCCTGCAGACACGGCAGGCGGACCTCCGCCTCGGGGACTCCGTCACGCCTCCGCTGGTGTGGCCGGAGCACGGACGGCAACGACCCGTGACGGGTCGGGCGATCCTGGTGCGGGTACAGGGCGCGATGCCCGCATCGCGTGCCGCCGCGAGTCCGGAGGGGGCGGCAAACCGTTAGATTTGAGGGCGTCTGCCGTCCTCTGTCTACCGTCCTCCGTCCTGTATGCGTCCCGACGTCCTCGAAACGCTCGTCAGCCTCGCCAAGCGCCGCGGTTTCATCTTCCAGTCGTCGGAGATCTACGGCGGCACGGGCTCCGTCTGGGACTATGGCCCGTTGGGCGTCGAGCTCAAGAACAACGTGAAGGCGCGTTGGTGGAACGCGATGGTGCGCGAACGCGATGACGTCGAAGGCCTCGACGCCGCGATCCTGATGCACCCGAAGGTCTGGGAGGCCTCGGGGCACGTCAGCGGCTTCTCCGATCCGCTCGTGGACTGCAAGGCCTGCAAGGCGCGCTTTCGTGCCGACAAGCTCACGGACGCCCAGTGCCCGCGGAAGCCGAGCAAGAGGCCCGGCGAGCACACGGACTGCCAACTCACCGAGCCGCGGCAGTTCAACCTGATGTTCAAGACGTTTATGGGTCCCGTCGAAGACTCGGCGGCGGTGGTGTATCTGCGCCCCGAGACGGCGCAGGGCATCTTCGTGAACTTCCTGAACGTGCAGCAGGCCACGCGCCAGAAGGTGCCCTTCGGCATCGCGCAGATCGGCAAGGCGTTCCGCAACGAGATCACGCCGGGCAACTTCACGTTCCGCACGCGCGAGTTCGAGCAGATGGAGATGCAGTTCTTCGTCGAGCCGGGCACGGATATGGAGCACTTCGAGCGCTGGAAGCAGGCGCGCCTCGACTGGCATCTCGCGCTGGGCCTCGACCGCGACCGCCTCGAGTTCCATCAGCACTCGGAGAAGGAGCTCGCGCACTACGCGCGCGCGGCTTTCGACATCAACTTCGACTTCGGCGGCTCGCTGGGCTTCCAGGAGATCGAAGGCGTGCACAACCGCAGCGACTTCGACCTCAAGCAGCACCAGGAGTTCAGCTCCAAGAAGCTCGAGTACGTGGACCAGGCCGCGAACAAGCGCTACCTGCCGTACGTGATCGAGACGTCGGTGGGCGCCGATCGCGTGACGCTGGCGGTGATGGTCAACGCGCTGCGCGAGGAAGCCGTCCCCGGCGAGCAGGAAGGCCGCATGGTGATGGGCTTCCATCCGGCGCTGGCGCCCATCAAGGCCGGCGTGTTCCCGCTGACCAAGAAGGACGGCCAACCGGAGATGGCGGAGAAGCTCGCCGCGGCGCTGCGCAAGAAGTTCAACGTCTTCTACGACGAGGCGGGCGCGATCGGCCGCCGCTACCGTCGCCAGGACGAGGCAGGCACGCCGTTCGGCATCACGATCGACGGCGACTCGACGGCCAACAACGACGTCACGATCCGCTTCCGCGACAATATGGGGCAGATCCGCGTCGCGGCCGACAAGGTCGTCGAGGTGCTCACGAAGTACCTCGAGGCCGATCACAAGACGGCCGACTCCACGCTCGTCGGCTGAGGCGAGCATCGTGAACGCGCCCTGCGATCGCGACCTGAGGCTGCGCGGTGACTGACACGCCGCTCGGCGCCCTGCGCGCGCGCGGCGAGCGCTTCCTCGAGGCGATCTCCGAGGAGTACCACGCGGCATACGCCGGCCTGAAGGCGGCGCCGCAGATCCAGCCGATCTATGCCGCGCACGCCGCGGCGTACGGGGATGAAGCCTTCGCGCAGGCCGTCGAACTGCTGCGCGACTCCGCCGACGGCAGCGAGGATCGCCGTTCGGCGCGGCTGCTCGTGGATTGGCTGCTCGAATCGCGCGTCGGCCGCGAGCTCGCGGCGCTCGATGAACGCGAGATCGCCTGGGAGAACTCGGCGGTCGTCACGCTCGGCGACGGCACGAAGGAGCCGTACCAGCGCGTGCCGATCACGCTCGGCAACACGCGCGATGCCGCGACGCGCCACACGCTGGACGACGCGCGCGCCAAGCTCGTGCTGGCCGAACTCGCGCCGATGCGTCAGGAGAAGCTCGAGCGCGAGCACGAAGTCGTGGCGAAGCTGGGCATCGCCGGCGATTACAACGCGACTTGGGAGACGCTGAGCGGCATCTCCCTGGCGGCGCTGCGCGCCGAGTGCGAGGCCTTCCTG
>CAZYQM010000033.1:0-1423 GCA_964649965.1 uncultured Gemmatimonas sp. | reverse complement strand
AGGAAGGGCATCGGCCTCAAGCCAGCCGAGGCGACGCGCGCCGACGTGGCGGCGCTGATGCGCGCGCCGGAGTTCGATGCCTATTTCACGGCCGAGGCGATGGAGCGCGAGGTGCGGCGCCAGATGACGGAAATGGGCATCTCGCCCGACGCCGAGGGCCGCGTGCGCTACGACACCGGCGAGCGCGAGGGCAAGCGGCCGCGCGCTTTCTGCGCGCCGGTGCGCATCCCCGACGTGGTGCACCTCGTGCTGCGCCCGCACGGCGGCCAGAACGACTGGATGACGCTGCTGCACGAGCTCGGCCACGCGCTGCACTTCGCGAATATGCGCCGCGACCTGCCGTTCGAGTTCCGCTGGCTCGGCGACAACTCGGTGACCGAAGGCTACGCGATGCTCTTCGATCACCGCCTCAAGGACCGTGGTTGGCTGGCGCGCTACTCCGGACTCGACAAGAAGGCGCTGCCGTCCGTCCTGCGTTATATGGGCTTCGAGGAGCTGCACTTCGTGCGCCGTTACTGCGCGAAGCTCGTCTACGAGACGGAACTGCACGGCGGGGCGATGGCGTGGAGCGCGCTGCCGGACCTGTACGTGGAGACGCTGACCAAGGCGACGGGCTTCCGCTACCAGCGCAGCGACGCCTTCGTGGACGTGGACGCACGCTACTACGCGGCGCGCTACCTGCGCGCCTGGCAGTTGCAGGCGCTCCTGGATGAGTCGCTGCGCGAGCGCTTCGACGAGGACTGGTGGCGCAATCCGCGCTGCGGGCCGTGGATGGTGGACGAGCTGTTCGCGCAGGGCCAGCGCGAGCTGGCGCACGAGCAGGCCGAGCGGGTGGCGGGGAAGGGGCTGTCCTTTGCGCCGGTCATTGCCGGCATCGAACGTATGCTGGGCTGAGCGATGGCGACCGTCTACTTGAACGGAAAGTTCGCCCCGAAGGGCGAGGCGATGATCTCGGTGGAAGACCGCGGCTTCGTCTTCGGCGATGGCATCTACGAAGTCGTGCGGGCGATCGGCGGCCAGCTGTTCGAGTGGCCGGCGCACGCCGAGCGACTGGCCTACGGTCTGCGCGAACTGCGTATCAACGCGGCTGGCACGGAGTCGCTGGGGGACGTGTGCACGCAGTTACTGCGCGACAACGGCCTCACGGACGGCGAGGCCACGCTGTACCTGCAGGTGAGCCGCGGCGCGGCGCCGCGGACGCATCACTTCCCGCCCAACGGCAGCACGGCGACGGTGTACGCCTCGGCGTCGCGCTTCGTGCCGAATATGGAAATGCGCACGAAGGGCGCGAAGGCGATCACGCATCCCGACCAGCGCTGGGCGCGCTGCGACATCAAGACGGTGAATCTCCTCGGCCCCGTGCTCGCACGGCAGGCGGCGGTGGAGCAGGGGGCCTACGAGGCGATCCTGCACCGCGACGGGA
>CAZYQM010000032.1:11013-14924 GCA_964649965.1 uncultured Gemmatimonas sp. | reverse complement strand
GTTGGCCGCCGGCATCTCGCGGCTGCTGACGGTGATCCTCTACGACGTGCAGCCGCTCGATCCGATGGTGTTCGGCGGCGTGGCGTTCACGCTCGGGGCGACGGGGGCCTTGGCCTGCCTGATCCCGGCGCGACGCGCGACGCGGGTGGATCCGTCGGAGGCGATGCGGGTGGAGTAAGTTCTCCGAATGTTCGTCGGACACCTCGCCGTCGCCTTCGCCGCCAAGCGCGCGAAGCCCGAAGTCTCCCTGGCCTGGACGGTCACCGCGGTGTCGTTCGTCGACCTGCTGTGGCCCGTCCTCCTGCTGCTCGGCGCGGAGCGCGTGGCGATCGTGCCGGGCATCACGGCGTTCACGCCGCTCTACTTCGTGCACTACCCGTGGTCCCACAGTCTCGTGATGGGTGTGGTCTGGGGACTGCTCTTTGCCGCATTCGCGAGCAGCCGCGGCGTGCGCCGCGATGCGCTACCGATGCTGGCGGCGCTGGTGGTCAGCCACTGGCTGCTCGACTTCCTCACGCATCGCCCGGACCTTCCGCTATGGCCCGGGAGCGAGCACCTGTACGGGTTGGGCCTCTGGAGCTCCGTCGTGGGGACCATCGCGCTCGAAGCGACGATGTGGATCGGCGGGCTCGCGCTGTGGTTCTCCGCGTTCCGGCCACGCGCCGCGAGCGGTTGGGCCGCAATCCTCTCGTTCGTGCTGGTGAGCACGGCGATCTGGGTCAGCGGACCCTTCGCGCCGCCGCCGCCGACGTCGCAGGCGGTTGCCGTGGGTGCACTGCTGGGATTCAGCATCATCCCGTGGGCTTGGTGGATCGAGCGCAGCGCCGAGCGGCGCGGCTGAGTCTCAGAGCTTGAG
Source organism: uncultured Gemmatimonas sp. (assembly GCA_964649965.1). GTDB lineage: Bacteria > Gemmatimonadota > Gemmatimonadetes > Gemmatimonadales > Gemmatimonadaceae > Pseudogemmatithrix. Next base: position 14,068 of record CAZYQM010000032.1, on the reverse strand, counting down.
CTTGATGCGCGCGCCGCGCGGTGCCAGCCACCGCGCGGCGAACACGCCGCCCAGGAGGCCGCCGAGATGCGCTTGCCAGCTGATGCCCGGCTGGCCCGGCAGCACGCCGAGCACGACGCTGCCCCAGAGCGCCGTGACGATCACGCTGAGGGCGATCGCGCCGAGTGATCGCGCATACCAGCCGGCGAGCATCAGGAACCCGAGATAGCCGAACACGACGCCGCTGGCGCCGATGTGCACGCTGCCCGGCGCGCCGAAAGTCCACGCGAAGAGTCCCGCGCCGAGCATCGCGAGCAGCGTGACGGGCAGGAAATGCTTGCTGTCGCGCAGCATCACCAGCCAGCCGAGGATGATGAGCGGCACCGTGTTGGCGATGAGATGCTCGGTGCTGCCGTGCAGGAAGGGCGCGAAGAGGATGCCCCAGAGTCCCTGCTTCGTGCGGGGATGGATGCCCCAGGCGAGGACGGCGTTGTCGGTCACGACCTGCGCGGCGAAACCGGCCCAGACGGCGCTGACGGAGCCGCCGAGCGTCGTGGCCTGTTGCTTGAGGGTGCGCGCGGTGGCGCGGACGATGCTGGGTGTCACTGCGCGCCCTGCGCCGCCTGGCGGAGCATCAGGTATTCCATCACGTTCTCCTGCGTGAGGAGGCCGACGAGCTGGCCGTCCTGCACGACGGGAATCGCCGTCGCCCGCGACGCCGCCAGCGCCTGCAGCGCGCGCTCAGGACTCAGGTTGGCGTCGAGCACCGGGACGTCGCTGCGCATCACGGTCTGGACGCGAGCGTCGGCGCCGTGGGCGTGCAGGCCTCGCACGAGGTCCGTGCGCGAGAGCATCCCGACGTACCGCGCGCCGTCGAGCACGGGGAAGTCGTGCTGGAAGCCGTCGATCACCAGTTGCGCGGCCTGTGCGAGCGTGCTGTCGGGCGTGAGCGTGCGAAGGTCGGTGATGGTCACCGCACGCAGGGTGACGCCCGCGAGGGCGGCCTGCGCGCGCACCTGCGCCGCCTCGCCGCTGCCGGACATCCACACGAAGACGGCGATCAGCACGAGCAGCGGGCTGTTGATCACGAAGACGCCAACCAGGCCGAAGAGCAAAGCGAACACGCGCCCGACCTGCGCGGCGGCGTCAGTGGCGCGCGCGTGGTCGCCGTAGTGCATCGCCAGCGCCGCGCGCAGGACGCGGCCTCCGTCCATCGGAAAGGCCGGCAGCAGGTTGAACGCGACGAGCCAGGCGTTGATGCCGACGAGTCGCGTGGCCAGCCGGCGCAGGTCGAAGCTGGGGTCGGCTTCCACCAGCCCGCCGAGGTCGGCGAGCGAACCGAGCCCGCCGGTGGCGAGCAGTGCGCCGCCGATGAGGAGCGCGAGCGCAACGTTCACGGCGGGTCCGGCGAGCGCGATGATCAGCTCTTGCTTGGGATCCTTGGGGATGCGTTCCAGCCGCGCGACGCCGCCGATGGGCAGCAGCGTGATGTCGCGGGTGGTGACGCCGTAGCGGCGGGCGGCGAGTGCGTGGCCGAGCTCGTGGAGCACCACGATGCCGAAGACGATGAGTACCGTCAGCACGAGCGACAACGCGCCGCGCAGGTCGCCGTCGAGGCGCCACTGGGCGAACGCGATCCACGCCAGGAGCAGGGGGAACGTGAGATGGACGCGCAGGGGGATGCCTGCGAGGCGTCCGATGGGCCACGACCAGCGCATCCTCAAAGATAATCCCGCGACGCGCCGTCCTCGGGCTGCCGAAACGAGTAGATTGAGGGATGCCGAATCGTCCAGCGTCTGACCCTTCCGCCGCCGGATTCGCGTCCCTCGGCCTCGATGCCCGCGTCCTCGCGGCGCTCACCGCCCTCGGTTACGAGGAGCCCACGCCCATCCAGCGCGCGGCCATCCCGCTGCAGATCGCCGGCCGCGACGTGTTGGCGCAGGCGGCCACCGGCACCGGCAAGACCGCGGCCTTCGCGCTGCCGCTGCTGCAGCATCTGCGCACGGATTCGCCGCCGCGCGAGCGCACCAGCGCACTGGTGCTCGTCCCGACGCGCGAACTGGCGATGCAGGTAGCCGAGGCGATCTACCGGTACGGCAAGTCGATGGGTGTGCACGCAGTCCCCGTCTACGGTGGGACCGCGATCGACGGCCAGATCCGCCAGCTGAAGCGCGGCGTGGACATCGTGATCGCCACGCCGGGTCGCGCGCTGGACCACATCCGCCGCAAGACGGTGCACCTGCAGGGCATCCGCACGGTGGTGCTCGACGAAGCCGACGAGATGCTCGATATGGGCTTCGCCGACGACCTCGAGGCGATCCTCGCCGAGACGCCGGCGGAGAAGCAGGTGGCGCTGTTCTCGGCCACGCTGGCGCCGCGCATTATGACGATCGCGCGCACGCACCTGCGCGAGCCGGAAGTGATCAGCATCGAGCCCGAGAAGCTGAAGGCAGGCAAGGCGGCGAAGGTGCGGCAGGTGGCGTACATCGTACCGCGTGCGCACAAGATGGCGGCGCTGGGCCGCATCCTCGACGTGGAGCAGCCGGAGAGCGCGATCGTCTTCTGCCGTACGCGCACCGAGGTGGACGAACTCACGGAGACGATGAACGCGCGCGGCTACGCGGCCGAGGCGCTGCACGGCGGCCTGAGCCAGGACCAGCGCGACCGCGTGATGAAGCGCTTCCGCGCGAAGACGAGCGACCTGCTGATCGCGACGGATGTCGCGGCGCGCGGGCTCGATGTGTCGCACGTGACGCACGTGGTGAACTACGACGTGCCGAGCGCGAGCGAGGCGTATGTGCATCGCATCGGCCGCACGGGCCGTGCGGGGCGCGAGGGCACGGCGATCACGCTTGCCGAGCCGCGCGAGCATCGCCTGCTGAAGAGCTTCGAGCGCGCGACGGGGCGTCCGGTGGAAGTCGCGCCGGTGCCGACGGTGGCGGATCTCAAGGCGGCGCGCGTGGAGCAGGTGCAGGAACAGCTGCGCGCGACGATCCTCGACGGCGGATTGGAGGAGTGGCGCCGCATCGTGGCCGGGATGGCGGCGGAGTTCGATCCGATGGACATCGCGGCGGCG
>CAZYQM010000032.1:4978-11003 GCA_964649965.1 uncultured Gemmatimonas sp. | reverse complement strand
CGGGCCCGCCGCCGCGCGAGAAGCATCCGGCGCGTGCGCGCGAGGATCTCAAGAAGGCGCGCACGATCGCCCGCGGCGGCAAGGGCGCCGGGAAGGGCGGCGGGATGACGAAGCTCTACGTCGGTGCGGGCCGCAAGTTGAAGGTGCGGCCGGGCGATCTCGTGGGCGCGATCGCCAACGAGGCGGGCATTGACGCCGCGACGCTGGGCACGATCACGATCTTCGATCGGCATAGCCTGGTCGAGGTGCCGAGCGCGGACGCGGACACGGTGCTGCGCGCGATGGCGAAGGCGACGATCAAGGGCAAGAAGATCCTCGTGCGTCGGGACCGCGAAGCGTGACGCAGGGCGTGAATCTCGAGGCGGCGTTCGCCGCGATCACCGCGCATTGGTCGCCGGTGACGATCGCCGAGCTGAACGGCCAGGAAGTGAAGGCCGTGAAGTTCCTCGGGGAATTCCACTGGCACCAGCATCAGCGCGAGGACGAGATGTTCCTCGTGCATCGCGGCGAGTTCCGGATGGAGTTTCGCGACCGCAGCGTCACGCTGCGTGCCGGCGAGTTCATCGTGGTGCCGCGAGGCACCGAGCATCGCCCCGTGGCGGAGGCAGAGGTCGAGGTGCTGTTGTTCGAGCCGGCAACCACGGTGCGCGTCGGCGACTGAGTCGCGTCGCATCCGCGCGCCGGGAAACACGAAGGCCCGATCTCGCGAGAGACCGGGCCTTCGTCGCGTCAGGAACGACGCAGCTTACATCGCAGCCGGAGCGGCGGCCGAATCCGTCTTCGTGGTGTCGGTCGTCGTCGAATCGGTCATCGCGGCCGAATCGGTCACGGCAGGCGTGGCGGTCTCAGCAGGAGTCGTCTCCTCACCCTTGGGGGCGCAAGCGGCGAACAACACGACGGCGGTGAGAAGAGCAAGGCGCTTCATACTTGGACAATCTCCAGAGGAAAATTTTCGTGCGGGGTCGCGCGACCTGTTCGCGCTTTCCACACTGAGGACGAAAACTACGCCCTATCCGTCACTAGGTCAACGCGATAACTCGTTGATTAACAAATGGTTACGACACCTAGTTGACAGTAACACGTCATTAATTTCGTGTAGGCGTAATCCTGACAACGAGTTAGCGGTTCTGTCCAAGCAGAGTCCTACTGCGCGACTTGGCGGGTGCTGCGCCCCTCGCTGGCTCAACGCTGCGAGGAGAAGAAGTCGCGCATCTCGCGGTGGAGCCATTCGGGTTCATCCAGCATCACGAAGTGGTACGCGGTGTCGTGAATGCGCAGGCGCTGTGAACGGAGCGCGGCGTACTGATCGGCGGCGATGCGTTCGATGCCTTCGCGTGACTGCCCCATCGCGGCGTACGCGGCCCAGGCGTGCACATTGAGCACCGGCACGCGCACGCGCGCGAGGTCGGCGCGCAGGTCTTCGACGTACATATCGTGCATCGCGATGGCCATCGTGCCCATATCGCTGTCGCGGCCGTGGCGGGCAAGCATCGCGTGGGCCGTGGTGTCGCGTGCCATCATCCGCAGCTGCGCGTCCTGCATCCGGAGATAGTTCTCGCGTGCGCCGGGCGACATCATCATCCGGTGCATCTGCGCGGCCATCGGGCGCATCGTCTCGCGCGTGGCGTTCGGATTCATCAGCACGCCGAAGAACGGCATCCCATCCACGTTGACGATGGCGCCGGGCAGGTCGGGATGGTCGGCGGCGATCCAGAGCGCGAGGAAGCCGCCGAGCGAGTGGCCGACGATGACGGGCTTCTCGAGCCCGCGGTCACGCACGTACGCGACGATCGCCTCGCGCTGGCGCATCAGCCATCCGCTGTCGGTGGCGACGGGCGGCACGCCGGCGAAGCCGGCCAGCGAGAGGACGTGCACCTCGTGGTCCTTCGAGAACTCGGCGACGGTGCTGCGCCACACTTCGCCGTTGCTGGTGAGGCCGGGGATGAGCAACATCGGGGGACCGCTGCCGACCACCTCGACGTGGAATGGTTCCTGTGCCTGTAGCGCCGGCGTGACGGCGAGCAGCGCAGCGGCGACGAACGAACGGAGCATCGAAAAATCCTTGATAGGGTTACGGCTCACTACGTCTCGTCGCGCGATCGGTTTTCTTTGGTGTCGCGTGTCGGGTCGTTGCGCCATATTACGCATATGCCCGATCGCGACCGCCTGCTCGATGCGCTGCGGCGCACGCACGATGGCCAGCCGTGGCACGGCCCCTCGCGCGCGGAGGTGCTGCGCGGCGTGACGGCGCGCGAGGCGAGCCATCGCGCGGCGCCCGACGCGCACACCATCTGGGAACTCGTGCTCCATATGCGCAGTTGGACGGAGGAAGTTCTGGCGCGGGCGCGTGGTGCCGTGCCGGACGAGCCGAGCAACGGCGACTGGCCGCCGATGCCGGACGCGACGACGGAATCGGCGTGGCGCGAGGCGCTGCGTTCCCTGGAGGCGGCGCACGCTGCGCTGCTCGCGCAGGTGGCGGCGATGGACGATGCCGCGCGGGCGCGTCGCGTCGCCGACCGTGCCGGCGAGCCGCCGGACAGCGGCATCACCCAGCGTGCGATGATCCGTTCGCTGGCCGAACACGACGTGTACCACACGGGGCAGATCGCGATCCTCAAGCGGATCGTGCGTGCCGCCCTGAACTCTCCCCCCGAGTAAGCCGTGGCCACCATCAACACCGCCCAGCGCCGATCGAGTCTCATCATCGTCGGCGCCCTCTTCGCCTTGCTCGCGATCCCGGCGATCGCGACGGTCTATACCGACTGGCTCTGGTTCCAGGAGATCGGCTTCCAGCGCGTCTTCACGCTGCGCATCACGGCGCAGCTGCTGCTCGGCGGCGTCGCGCTGCTGCTGGGCTTCGGGCTGCTGTACGGCAACGCGCGCGTCGCCCTGCGCGGGATGGAGCGCAGCGCGGAGAGCATCCGCGTGCTCGCGGCGGGTGGCGTGGAGATGCGCGTGAAGTTCCTCGTCGCGGCGGCGCATCGCCTGGCGTTGCCGGGTGCGGCGCTGCTCTCGCTGCTCCTCGCCGCGGGGCTCGCCTCGCGCTGGCGGACGCTGATCCAGTTCTGGTACCGCACGCCGTTCGGTGACGTGGACCCGATCTTCAACCGCGACGTCGCCTACTACGTGTTCACGTTGCCGGCGGTGCAAGTCGCGTTGGATTGGGTGTGGGGCGTGGTGTTCGTCGCCCTGCTGTTCGTGGCGCTGCCGATCTATCTCGTGCGCGGCGACGTGGGCCTGCGCCTGGGGCGCTTGAGCATCGCGCCGCAGGCGGAGTGGCACCTCGCGACGCTGGGCGCGCTGTGGTTGGTGGTGTCCGCGCTGCGCACCTGGTTCGTCGGCCTGCCGAACCTGCTGTTCGGTACGCACGGACCGCTGCAGGGCGCGAGCTACACGGACCTCTACGTGCGGATGCCGGGGCTCAAGGTGCTGGCCGTGCTACTGCTCGTCGGTGCGGTGGCGCTGCTCTGGGGCGCGCGGCGCGGCATCCTCGCCCGCGTGGCGGCGATCGTCTTCGTCGGCAACTTCCTCCTCACGGCGCTGGTGAACGGCGTGGTGCCGAGCGTGGTGCAGCGGCTGGTGGTGCAGCCGAACGAACTCGCGAAGGAGACGCCGCAGATTGCGTACCACATCGCCGCGACGCGGCGGGCGTGGGGGCTGGACAGCGTCGAGCGGCGTGAGCTTGACGGCGACCAGCAGCTCACGGCGAGGGACATCGCGGCCAACCGCTCGACGATCGACAACGTGCGCCTGTGGGACCGCGAGCCGCTGCTGCAGACCTTCGGGCAGATCCAGTCCATCCGCACGTACTATGACTTCGTGGCCGTGGACGACGACCGCTACGTCGTGGACGGCCAGATGCGCCACGTACTGCTCTCGGCCCGCGAGCTGGATCCGGCCTCGCTGCCGACGCGCACCTTCGTGAACGAGCACCTCACGTTCACGCACGGGATGGGACTCACGCTCGGTCCGTCCAACGAATTCACGGCGCAGGGCCTGCCGGTGCTGTGGATGCAGGACCTGCCGCCGACGTCCACGATCACGCAGCAGGTGGGGCGCCCGCAGATTTACTTCGGCGAGCTCGACCGCACCTGGGTGCTGGCGCCGTCGCGGCAGCGGGAGTTCGACTTCCCGTCGGCGGAAGGCGACCAGGCGGAGTACTCGACGTATGCGGGTCGCGCAGGCGTCGCCGTGAACTCGTACTTCCGGCGCCTCGCGTTCGCGATGCGCTTCGGCTCGATGAACATCCTGCTGTCGTCGGACCTCACCGACAGCACGCGGATCATCTTCAACCAGCAGGTGCGCAAGCGCGCGCAGTTGGCGCTGCCGTTCCTGGCCTTCGACAGCGACCCGTACCTCGTGGTTAGCGACAGCGGGCGCCTCGTGTGGATGCTCGACGCCTACACGGCGACGGACCGCTATCCCTACTCGGCGCGCACCAGTGACGGCCTCAACTACCTGCGCAACAGCGTAAAGGTGGCCGTGGACGCGTATGACGGCGACATCCGCGCCTGGCTGGCGGATCCGACGGATCCGATGATCAACACGCTGAACCGGATCTATCCCGGCCTGCTGCGTCCGCTCGACGCGATGCCGGCGGACCTGCGCGCGCATTTGCGCTATCCGGAGGACCTGTTCCGTGCGCAGACGGGGCTCTACGCCACGTTCCATATGACGGACCCCGAGACGTTCTACCACCGCGAGGACCAGTGGCAGATCCCTGCGGCGCAGCAGGGTGCGGTGCGCAGCGGCTATGCGCGGCACATCGTGATGCGGCTGCCCGGCGAGCCGGAGGCGGAGTACCTGATGATGCGGCCGTTCACGCCGCGGCAGAAGGACAACCTCGCCGCGTGGATGGTGGCGCGGAACGACGGCGAACACTACGGCAAGCTCATCTCGTATCGCTTCCCGCGGCAGAGCCTGGTGTTCGGCCCGACGCAGATCGCGAATCGCATCAACCAGGACACCGAGGTGTCGCGACAGGTCTCGCTCTGGGACCAGGCGTCGTCGGAGGTGATTCGCGGCGAGCTGTTGGTGATCCCGATCGAGGCCTCGCTGCTCTACGTGCAGCCGTTGTACCTGCGGGCGCAGGGCGGCAAGATCCCCGAGCTCAAGCGCGTGATCGTCGCACACAACGACCGCGTGGTGATGGAGGAGACGCTGGAGGAGGGGCTCGCGCTGCTCTTCGGTGACGGCACGGGGCTCTCGCGCGCGGGCGCGCGGGCGTCGGCGGGCCGTGAGGGCGGCGCGGCACCAGCGGCGACTCCGAGCGCGCGCAGCGCCGATGCGGAACGTGCCGCGCTGATCCAGCAGGCCGTGCAGCTCTACGAACGCGCCCGCAATGCGCAGCGCAACGATGACTGGGCCGCCTACGGCGAAGCGATGAAACGCCTGGGCGAAGTGCTGCAGCGGCTACGCCAGTAGACGGAGGTCAGCGACCAAGGAGGCGGTCGGTGGGGGCAAACGACAAGCGCATTGACGCATATATCGGGAAGGCCCAGCCTTTCGCGCAGCCGATACTGCACCACCTGCGGGCGGCCGTGCACGAGGGCTGCCCGGACGTGGAGGAGACCATCAAGTGGGGAATGCCGAGCTTCACGCATCACGGCATCCTCGCGGGGATGGCGGCGTTCAAGGCGCACGTGGCGTTCGGGTTCTGGAAGGGCAAGCTCGTCACTGGAGCGGCGCGGCACTCCCGCGAGGCGATGTGGGGGTTCGGACGCATCACGTCGCTCGACGACCTGCCGTCGAAGCGGCAGTTGGTCGCGATGGTGAAGAAGGCGGCCGCACTCAATGCGGCGGCTGCCGCCAATGGGGCGAAGGGGACGAGATCCCCCAAGCTGACGCGACCCGTGAAGCACGCCAAGCCACCGCTGCGGATGCCCGCGGACCTTGCCGCGGCGCTTGTCATTGGTCTGGCCAGCCTGGTCATGGGGGCCATCGTCAGCAACCAGCAGGCCCGCAACCAGCTGCTGAACGGCGAGATCCAGGCGCTCGACAAGCGCATCGAGGAAATCCTCGACCT
>CAZYQM010000032.1:0-4968 GCA_964649965.1 uncultured Gemmatimonas sp. | reverse complement strand
GCACTCAATTCGGCGGCTGCCGCCAATGGCGCGAAGGGGGCGAGATCTCCCCAGGCGCCCCGGCCGGTGAAGCACGCCAAGCCGCCGTTGCGGATGCCCGCGGACCTCGCCGCGGCGCTCAAGGCCAAGCCGAAGGCGAAGGCGTTCTACGGCACGCTGCCGCCGTCCGCGAAGCGTGACTACATCGAGTGGATCACCGAGGCCAAGCAGCCGGCGACGCGGGCCAAGCGCCTGGCGGAGACGGTGCAGTGGCTCGGCGAAGGCAAGCGGCGGAACTGGAAGTACGAGACGCGCTGAACTGCTTCACCACCAAGGCACGAAGGGAGACGCAACATTTGAATGGGTCCGCAACGCCAAGCAGAACCGTTGGCGTTGCGGACCCATCCATTCGCTGCAAATCCTTCGTGCCTTCGTGGTGAACGTCGTTGCCGTTACATCCGCCGACCCGGCGTCCACGGCGCGCCCTGCGCCTCGGCTTCGCGCTCGAGCCGCGCGAGGTCGTTGGCGATGAACGCGTCGAGCGCCTGCTTGATGGCGGGGAACTAGCGCGCGACGATCTCCCGCTGCTGCTGCTGGGTCTGCGTCGGCACGCCGAGCGTCTCGCCGAAGCTGGCGGCCCGGTTCATCCGGCTGAGCAGCGAGCTCGGTACCGGCTCGGAGTAGCGGCCCGGCGTGTTGTCGCCGCTGAGCTGCTCGCGGATCGCGCGCAGGCGCGCGCTGGCGGCACGCACGTCGGCGTCGAGCGTGGTCGGCTTGGTGATGCGCTCCACAGCCTGTTGCAGCGCATCAAGCCGCGTGCTGGTCTCGGCCATCAGCGCGTTGGTGCCGAGCACCACGCGCTGCAGCTGCTGCGCACGCTGCTGGTACTGCAGCGCGCGCTCGCGGTCGGCGACGGTGGCCGGCGCGTTCGGCAGCAGGCGCACTTCGAACGCGCTGGGCTGCGTGATGGCCGTGCGCTGACCCGCTACGCGCTTGAACAGCTGCACGCGATACGTGCCGGGGACGACGTAGGGGCCGTTGCCGCCGCGCGCGGCGTTGCCGCCACCGCCACCGCCGCCTCCGCCACCAAACCCACCGAAGCCGCCCTGCTGGCCGCCGACGGGATTCACGCCAGGCCAGCGCAGGTTCCAGACAACGCGATTCGTTCCGGTGCTGTTCGTGCCGTCAAAGCGCGAGACGACCGCGCCGCTGGCATCGGTGATCTCGACTTCGACCGACGGCGCCTCTTCCTGCTGCTCTTCCTTCAGCGCTTCCCAGCCCGGGAATGGCACGTCGGCGCCGGAACGGTTGAGGCCCTGCTCTCGCTGTTCACGCTGCTGCCGCGCCGAGCGGTACGCGCTGCGCAGGTGGTAGGTGATGGTCGCGCCGACGGTGGGGTTGTTGGCGTAGTAGTGCTCGGCGCCCTGGAAGCTGACGCCGCCGCCGCCGAGCGGGGAATCCAGCAGGTACAGGTAGGCCGGACGGCTCGGGAGGACCGTCGCCTCGGCGCGCAGCGCCTGCGGCGTCAGCGCGCGCAGCGCCGAGTAGTCGTCGAGGACGTAGATGCCGCGGCCGAAGGTCGCGACGACGAGGTCATCGAGCGCCTCGTGGATGGCGATGTCGCGGATGGAGATGGGCGGCATTCCGCCACGCATCGGCTGCCAGCGCCCGCCGTCGTCGAAGGAGACGTACAGGCCGAACTCCGTGCCGGCGAAGAGCAGGCCCTTCTGCTTGGGATCCTCGGCGATGACGTGCACGCTGCCACGCGCCGGAAGGTTGCCGGCGATGGAGGTCCAGGTGCGGCCGCGGTCGGTGGAGCGCAGCACGTAGGGCTTGAAGTCGCCGCGCTGGTAGTTGATGACCGAGGCGTAGACGGTGTTGTCGTCGTGGGCCGAGGCGAAGAGGTCGGCGATGTACGAGGTGTCCGGCACGCCGGGGAGGCGGTCGATGCGGCGCCAGCTCGTGCCGTCGTTCTCCGTCACCTGGATGAGGCCGTCGTCGGTGCCGACGTAGATGAGGCCGGCGACGCGCGGCGATTCGACGATGGCCGAGAGGTTGCCGTAGAACGCCGTGGACGTGTTGCGCGAGACCGCGTCCACGCTCCACACGCGGCCCTGCATCTTGAGTTCGGGACGCGAGAGGTTGCGCGTGAGGTCCGGCGAGACGGCCGTCCACGAGTCGCCGCGGTCGTTCGACTTCCACAGGCGCTGCGAGCCGTAGTAGAGGCGCGTGCGGCTGTGCGGCGAGATGATCAGCGGCGAGTCCCAGTTCCAGCGCGACGCGGGTTCGCCGACGGCCGGCTGCGGCACGATGTTGATGCCGTCACCGGTGCGGCGGTCGAAGCGCACGAGGCCGCCGTTCTGCGACTCGGCGTAGATCGTGTTCGGGTCGGCGGGGTCCACGCGGCTCTGGAAGCCGTCGCCGCCGTTGGTGACGAACCAATCCGAATTACGGATGCCGTTGCTGTTGTTGGTGCTGGTCGGGCCGCAGAACGAGTAGTTGTCCTGCGTGCCGCCGCAGACGAGATAGAACGGCATCTCGCGCGAGAGGTCGATCTTGTACATCTGCGCGAGCGGCAGGTTGGCGAAGAACTTGTAGTTGTGCCCGCCGTCGAAGCTTTCGTAGAGGCCGCCGTCGGAGCCGATCAGCAGGTGCTCCGGATCGTCCGAATCGGCCCAGAGCGCGTGGTTGTCCACGTGCTTGCCGGCTTCGCCGAGGGCCGAGAAGGTGCGGCCGCCGTCGTTCGAGACCTGCGTGCGCACGTCCATCGAATAGACGCGCTCCGGGTTGACCGGGTCGACGAAGATCTCCTGGTAATAGAGGCCGATCGTCGCGTAGCTGCCCTGCCGGCGCCAGCTCGCGCCGCCGTCATCGGAGCGATAGGTGCCGCCGCGGTTGCCGGCGGCCTCGACGATCGCGTACACGATGTGCGGATGCGAAGGCGAGCGCGCGAGACCGATGCGGCCCTCGCCGCTGGGGACGCCGTTCAGCTGCTTCCAGGTCTTGCCGCCGTCGGTGGAACGGTGCAGGCCGCTCTCCGGGCCGCCGGCGAGGTAGCCGAAGAAGTGACGGTGCCGCTGCCAGGTGGAGGCGAGCAGCACGTCGGGATTGGCCGGGTCCACGAGCACGTCGTTCACGCCGGCCCAGCGCGTGCCCTTGAGGATGTTGGTCCAGGTCTCGCCGCCGTCGGTGCTCTTGTAGAGGCCGCGCTCCCCGCCTTCGGAGAACAGTGGGCCCTGCGCGGCCACGTACATCACCTTGGAGTCGCGCGGGTCGAAGGCGATGCGTCCGATATGCTCGGACTCCTTGAGACCCATATTGCGCCAGCTGCGACCGCCGTCTTCCGACTTGTAGATGCCGTTGCCGTAGCTCACCGAACGCTGGGCGTTGTTTTCGCCCGTGCCGACCCAGACCGTGTTGGGATCCTTGGGGTCGAGCACGACCGTGCCGACGGAGTACACGTCCTGTTGGCCGTCGAAGATCGGCGACCAGGTGGTGCCGGCGTTCTCCGTCTTCCAGACGCCGCCGGAGGCGACGCCGACGTACCAGGTCTTCTTGTCGGGGTGCACGGCGATGTCGCCGATGCGGCCGGAGTAGGTGGCGGGGCCGATGGCGCGGAAGCGGAAGGCGCTGAGGGCCGAGGAGGGCAGGCCGCCGGAGTCGTTCTGGGCGGAGGGGCCGGCGGCGCGGCCGCCGGTGCGGCCTTGGGCCGCGAGGGCCAGCGGGAGGGCGAGGAGCAGGACGAAGCTCGAGGACGCGCGCATAGGGAGCGTGGGGTCGAGGACAGGCACCCGGCCGAGCGCCGGGGACACAGGATTCTACGTCCTGAGGCAACCCTCCGCTGGACGGCGAGTGACCGAAGGGGCGAACCCTAGTTCCTGAGGCCCCAAATGACCGTCCAGACCATCCGTGCCGCCGTCGTGGCGGCCGCGTTCCCTGCCGCCTTCGCGGCGTTCCTGCCGCCGAGCGCCGCCGGGGCGCAGCAGGTGCGGATCTTCTCCGGCGCGCCGCGCGAGATCGAGATCGTGCGCGGTGCCGTGACAATCAATCGTCCGATGCTCGGCGTCACCGTCGTGTCGGAGAGCGAGCGCGCCGACACGCTCGGCCTGCGCCTCGAGGATGTGCGCGAGAACTCGCCGGCGGCGAAGGCCGGCATCAAGGCGGGCGACCGCCTGCAGGCCATCAACGGCGTGTCGCTGCGCGCGGACCGCAACGATGCCGGCTACGACGATTACGACGGCGTGCTGCTGCGCCGCCTGCAGCGCGAGCTCGCGAAGGTCGAGCACGGCGACACGGTGCGACTGCAGGTGCTGAGCGACGGACGCTCGCGCGAGCTGCGCGTGGCGACGGCCTCGGCCGAGGACCTCTTTGAGGGCCAGCGTCAGGTGTTGCGGCGCAGCGTGGTGAACGATCGCCCGGTGATCGGCGTGACGACGTCGCCGAGCGGGACGGCGCGCGACACGATGGGCGTGTTCGTGAGCGCCGTGACGGAGGACGGACCGGCGGCGAAGGCCGGCATCGTCGAGGGCGACCGGATCGCGGCGATCAACGGCGTCTCGCTGCGCGTCGCGCGGGAGGATGCGGGCGATGACCAGGTCGCGATGTCGAAGGCCGACCGCCTGCGCGATGAGCTCGCGAAGGTCGAGGCGGGCCAGTCGGTGGAGCTGACCGTCGTGAGCGGCGGTCGCAGCCGCAGCGTGCGCGTGACGCCGGTGAAGGCCAGCGACCTGCCGGGCGGTGGCGGCGGATCGTTTATGTGGGCGACGACGCCGGAGGCGATGCGCGCGGTGGAGCGTCGGATGCGGATCGTGATGCCGACGCCGCCCGACGCGCCGCGCCCGCCGGTGCCGCCGGTCGCGCCGACGGCACCGCGGGTGCGGATGTTGCTCAGGGATGTGCGAGTACTGTGAGATAGACGCGTGACGCGGGCGGCTCCTCCCGGATCTTCGGGACGAGCCGCACGCGTACGCTCACTTCACGCGTCTCGGT
>CAZYQM010000031.1:13906-15146 GCA_964649965.1 uncultured Gemmatimonas sp. | reverse complement strand
CGTTGCGGTAGTTCTTGGCGGCGTTGATGCCGCCCTGCGCGGCGATCGAGTGCGCGCGGCGCGGCGAGTCCTGGTAGCAGAAGCAGGAGACGTTGTAGCCGAGCTCGCTGAGCGTGGCGGCCGCCGAGGCGCCGGCGAGGCCGGAACCGACGACGATGACGCTGAACTTCCGCTTGTTGGCGGGGTTCACGAGCTTCATCTCGAAGCGGTGCTTGTCCCACTTCTCGGCCAGCGGTCCGCTGGGGATCTTGGCGTCGAGCTTGAGAGCCATTTGGGGGGATTACCTCAGTCGACGATGCCGAGCAGGACGCCGATCGGAACGGCGATGAATCCTGCCCAGATGATGATGGCGGCGCCGAGGGCGAGCTTGCGCTCCATCGGCATCGGATTCGGCTTCGAGAGGCCCAGCGTGCGCGCGCCGGCCCAGATGCCGTGGTACAGGTGCAGCCCGAAGAAGCTCATCGCGACGATGTAGAACACCGCCACCCACCACACCTTGAAGCCCAGCACCACGTTGCCGTAGGCGCCGCCCCTTGAGAACGCCGGGTGCAGCTGGCCCGTGGTGAAGTGCAGGATGTGGAAGATCAGGAACAGCGCGAGGATCACGCCGCCGACGCGCATCGTCCGTGAGGCGAAGGTGGAGATCTGCGGCTCCATCTTCACGTAGCCCTCGGGGCGGGCGGCGCGGGCGCGCGCCGTCAGTTGCAGCGCCGAGACGATGTGCAGCACGGCCATGGCGAACAGACCGAGGCGGGCGATCCAGAGCAGCGGTCCGAGCGACTGCAGCTTGTGCGCGTAGTCGTTGAACACGCCGGCGCCCATGAAGACCTGCAGGTTGCCGGCCATGTGGGCGAAGGAGAACAGCACGAGACCGATACCGGTCACCGCCATCACCCACTTCTTGCCGATCGTCGAATTCCAGAATTGCAGCAACGCCGACATCAGAGTCCTCTGCGGGGGTCAGAGACGAAACCGGGAGGTACCAGTCGGCACCTCCCGGAATCCAGCTGGTTACAGCTTCACCACGCTCATCGGCTCGCGCACGGCCTGCGCGCTCTTCGCCAGCGCGGCCTTCTCGTCCGCGGTGAGCGAGACGTCGATGATCTTCTCGATGCCGTTGCGGCCGAGCTTCACCGGCACGCCGAGGAAGATGCCCTTCTCGCCGTATTCGCCGTCCAGCCAGGCCGAGCACGGCAGGATGCGCTTCTGGTCGTTGACGATGGCCTCGACCATCTGCACC
>CAZYQM010000031.1:0-13896 GCA_964649965.1 uncultured Gemmatimonas sp. | reverse complement strand
GGCGCGTAGTACGCCGAGCCGGTCTTGAGGTGCTTAACGATCTCGGCGCCGCCGTTGCGCGTGCGGTCGACGATCGCGTCGAGCGTCGCCTTGTCCATCAGCTGCGTGATCGGGATGCCGGAGACGGTCGTGTACGAGATGAGCGGCACCATCGTGTCGCCGTGGCCGCCGAGCACCATCGCCTGGATGTCACGCACGGAGACGTCGAGCGCCGTGGCGAGGAAGGCGCGGTAACGGGCCGTGTCGAGCACGCCGGCCATGCCGATCACGCGCTCCTTCGGGAAGCCGGTGGCTTCCTTGGCGACCCAGCACATCACGTCGAGCGGGTTCGACACCACGATGACGATCGCGTTCGGCGAGGTCTTCTTGATCTGCTCGCTCACCGACTTCACGATGCCGGCGTTCGTGTTGAGCAGGTCGTCGCGGCTCATGCCCGGCTTGCGGGCGATGCCGGCCGTGATGACGACGATGTCGGAGTTGGCGGTCTCCTCGTAGCCGTTCGTGCCGATGACGCGGGAATCGAAGCCCTCGATCGGCGCCGACTGCCACTGGTCGAGGCCCTTGCCCTGCGGGATGCCTTCAGCCACGTCCACCATCACGACCGTGCGGGCAAGTTCCTTCTCGGCGATGCGCTGGGCCGCGGTGGCGCCGACGTTGCCGGCTCCGACGACCGTAATCTTGTTGACCATTGAAGTCAGTCTCAGCGGGGGGTCTAGGTGCTGCGTTGTGAACGAGAATTTAGCGGGTGCGACCGGCTGGGTAAACTGCTCTCACCACGGAGACACGGAGGCACGGAGACTGCTGGAGCTACGCAACCGAGGGGACTGCACCGGATTCTCCGAGCGAGCCTTCCTGCAAGCAGTTCCTGCAGTTGTCGTCTCCGTGCCTCTGTGTCTCCGTGGTGAACGGGGTTCAACCCCCGACCTGCGAGAGCGCCTTCAACCCGCCGACCTTCAACTGCAGCAGGTTGTGCTCCTTGGGCTTCTCGGCCAGCGCTTGGACAAACAGCGGCTCCAGTCCAAGACCCGCCCGCAGCGGCTCGCGCAGGTTCACCTCGTGGTCACCGTACAGGCAGGTCCGCAGGCGACCGTCCGCCGTCAGACGCACCCGGTTGCAGTCGCCGCAGTAGGTGTGCGTCATCGGCGTGATCACGCCCACCGTGCCCGCCGCGCCCTCGAGGCGGTAGTACTTCGCCGGCCCGTTGCCCTTGGCCGGGCCGCTGGCCGCCTCGAGCGGCGCGATCGTCGCCACGCGGCGCAGCACTTCGTCGCTGCCCACGATGTGCTCGTCCGTGAGATGCGCCATCTCACCCACCGGCATCAGTTCGATGAACCGCACGTGGATCGGCAGCGTCTGCGTGAGCCGCGCAAAGTCCTCGACCTCGTCGTCGTTCACGCCGCGCATCACCACCACGTTCACCTTCACGGGCTCGATCCCAGCCTCAAGGGCCGCTTCGAAGGCCCGCACCGGATCGAACTTCAGGTCACGCCGCGCAATCGCCACGATGCGCTCCTGGCGCAGCGAATCCGCGCTGATGTTCACGCGATCGAGGCCGGCGACCTTCAGCTCGCGCGCCATCGCCGGGAGCTTCGCGCCATTCGTGGAAAGCGCGATGTCCTCGATGCCGTCCACGGCGCGCAGCATCGCGATCAGCCGCACGAGGTCCGGACGGATCGTCGGTTCACCGCCCGTAATCCGCAGGCGACGCAGGCCGAGCGGCGCGAGCTGCCGCACGACCTCAGTGATCTCCTCGTAGCTGAGGATCTCCTGCTTCGGCAGCCAGGCGAGGCCCTCCGCCGGCATACAGTACACGCAGCGGAAGTTGCAGCGGTCCGTGACCGAGATCCGCAGGTACTGGATGCTGCGGCCGAACTGGTCCTTGAGGGGTTCGCGCTGCGTGCTCATACGCCTGTGGAATCCCCGATGGCGGCGTCCGGTTCGGCCGCGACCGCCCCGCCCTGGTTGTCCACCCACGCGCGATCGCCGTCCACGTAGTGCTCGCGCTTCCAGATCGGCACTCGCGCCTTGAACTCCTCGATGATGTAGCGCTGCGCGTCCATCGCGGCGGCACGGCGCTCGTGCGAGACCGCGATCGCGATGCTGGCTTCGCCGAGCATCAGGGTGCCCAGGCGATGTTCGATGACGACGTGCGACGTCCCGAAGCGCTCAACCGCCTCCTCGGCGATGCGGCGCATTTCTGCGTCCGCCATCGGGGCGTAGGCGGAATAATCAATCCCGGTGACGGCTCGCCCTTGGTTCGTACGCCGGACGGTGCCCAGGAACAGCGTGCTCGCGCCGCTGCCGTCGTCGGCGACCTCCGCCAAGAGGGTCGCCGGGTCCAGCGGATGGTCCACGAGGGCGGTACGCACCTCAGCCGCCGGCCACGGGCGGGATGATCGCTATCTCATCCCCCAGTGCGATCAGGGCGTCCGGCTTGGCGTAACGCTGATTCAGCGCCACGGACGGACGCGGCAAGGGCTTGATCGACTTGGACTTGGCCTGCTCGGCGAGAAGCGCAAGCAGGTCCGACACGCGCGCCCCCTCCGGCAACTCGACCTCGACGTGAGGGCCGAGGGTGTCGCTCCAGGAGGCGAAGAGCTGGACGCGGTGCTTCACGGAGGGGGTCACCCCTCCTCGGGCACCATCTCCAGCTCGGCGACCAGGGCTCGCAACTCCTTGCTGGGCTTGAACACCGGCACGGGACGGGCAGAGACCTCAACCGGGGCGCCGGTGCGCGGATTGCGCGCCATCCGGGTCTTGCGATTGCGGATCTTGAAGGTGCCGAAGCCGCGCACCTCGATGTTCTGCTGCTGCTTCAGGGCGTCCTTGATGGCGTCGAGGAAGGCGTCCACCACGCGGGCGCAGTCCTTCTTCGAAATCATCGGCCCGGAGGTCTGGGACATCGCCTCCGTGACGCGCTCCACAAGGTCCGCTTTGGTCATCGACATATCGAGGAGGGGTTGACGGCCCGAATGCCGTAAGTGCCCAAAGGTTAGGACGTTAGCTGTTGTGTGTCAAGCGGTTGCGCCCTTTCGGACTCCGCTTAACGGACCGCCCCAAGGGCCGAAATAAACTCGTCGAAATGCGGCACGGCGTCGTGCGGACCGGGGGCCGCCTCGGGGTGATACTGCACGCCGAACACCGACTTCTCCCGATGGCGGAGCCCCTCCACGGTGCCGTCATTGAGATTCAGGTGCGTGACCTGAAGCTCCGGCGCACCGGGGATGCCCTCCGCCGAACCCTCGACCGCGAAGCCGTGGTTCTGCGAGGTGATCAAGACGTCGCCGGTGGCGAGGTCCTTCACGGGGTGATTGCCGCCGCGGTGTCCGTACGGGAGCTTCGTGGTACGCCCGCCGAACGTGATGCCCAAGAGCTGATGTCCCAAGCAGATGCCGAACACCGGCACGCCGGCGTCCACGATCTGCTTGATGTTCCCCGGCGCGTAGGTCACGGCTTCCGGGTCGCCCGGGCCGTTCGAGAGGAACACGCCGTCCGGCTGCATCGCCAGCACCTCGGCGGCCGGCATCGTGCTCGGCACCACCGTGATGCGGCAGCCGCGCTCTTCGAACATCCGCAGGATGTTGCGCTTGATGCCGTAGTCGTAGGCGACGATGTGGTGCGGCGCCGAGGGGCTGCCCCAGAGGTAGGGCTCCTTGGTGGAGACCCGCGACGCGAGGTCGAGACCGCTCATTGACGGGCAGGCCGCGAGTTCGGACTTGTGCGCAGCCGTCGGCTCAGACCCCGCGCCGATGAGGCCACGCATCACGCCCGCGGTGCGCAGGTGTCGCGTGAGGCGACGGGTGTCAACTTCCGACAGCACCGGCACATCCGCGCCCACCAGCCACTCGCCGAGTCCCTGCTCCGCCCGCCAGTTGGAGTGCGTGCGGGAGAGCTCACGGACGACCACGCCCGCGACGTGCGGCTGCGCGGATTCCGGATCCTCGGAGTTGACGCCGTAGTTGCCGATCATCGGCGCCGTCATCACGACGATCTGGCCGCGGTACGACGGATCGGTGAAGGTCTCCTGGTAGCCGCTCATCGAGGTCGTGAAGACGACCTCGGCCACCGCCGCGGACTTCAGGGGCGCGTGGAGCCGACCAAGAAAAAGGGTCCCGTCCTCGAGGAGGAGGAACCCTGGTTCGTCGTGCTGGATGTCGGTCACGGCTGGGGCGGCGGGGTGGTCGGCGTCGTCGGAGCGGCCTCGAGGGGCACGGCCGACTGGGCCGAGGGTTCGGCGCCCGGCACGGCCGCCGGAGCGGTCTGCGCGGACGGCGTCATCGCCTGGTCAAGGATCGAGGTCGGGACGCGCGAGCGAGCCGACATAATCTGCAGGATGAACGCGAGGCCGATGAAGATGCCGCCGGCCCACCAGCTGGTCTTGGTCAGGATATTGCCGGCCTGACGCGTGCCGAGGAGGGAATCCGACGACGACGAGGCGCCGCCAAAGCTCGCCGCGAGGCCCCCGCCCTTGCCGGCCTGGAGCAGGACGGCGGTGCCGAGGATCAGCGCGTCGATGATGAGGATGACAAGGAGGAACGTATACACGGCGGTCCTGAGGGCTGCAGATGAGGTAAGCCTTGAAGAATACCGGAGTTAGACCACGCGGTCAACTGCGGACAATCGCCAGCCACTGCTCGGCGTCGAGGCTCGCGCCGCCGACCAACACGCCGTCCACGTCCTCGACGGCGATGAGGGCCTCGACGTTGCTGCGATTCACGCTGCCTCCGTAGAGGATAGGCACCGCCCCGCCGCGTTCGCCGACCATCTTCACGAGCTCGGCGCGGATGGCGGCGTGCACCTCGGCGGCGTCCGCTGGCGTGGCGGTCTTGCCCGTGCCGATCGCCCACACCGGTTCGTAGGCGACCATCGCCGAGGCGAGGTGTGAGGCATCAATGCCTTCGAAGCCCGCGCGCAGCTGGCGAAGGCACACGTCCACGGTCTGGCCGGCCTCGCGCTCCTCGAGCTTCTCGCCCACGCAGAGCATCGGCGTCAGGCCGGCACGCACGGCAGCCGCGACCTTCTTGTTGGTCTCGGCGTCCGTCTCGCCGAAGACGTGCCGGCGCTCGGAGTGCCCGATGAGGACGTGCCGCGCCCCTGCCCCACGCGCCAGTGACGCCGAGATCTCGCCGGTGAACGCGCCCTTGTCTTCCCAGTGGATGTTCTGCACACCGCACTCGAGATCCGAGCGCGTGCGCACGGCGGCCATACAGACGAACAGCGACACCGATGGCGGGAAGAACAGCACGCGCCGGTCCAGCTGCTTGGCGTACTGCGCCGTGAACGTGCGCATAAACGCCTCCGCGTCGGCGGGGGCCTGGTTCATCTTCCAGTTGGCTGCGAATACGAGCGACTTCATCGACAGATGGGATTCGAGAGTGAACTGCTTTCACCACGGAGACACAGAGGCACGGAGACTGAGCATCGTGTCGGTGCCCGGCCTTGGGCGCCTTGGGGGTCCGCACCGAAGCATCGGTTCGGACCCCCAAGCAAAGATAGTGTCTCACACGACGTCACACGGGTTGGCCGCACGGACAAATCAGCCTCCTCCGTGCCTCCGTGTCTCCGTGGTAAACGTCGTTGTCGTTACTTCAGGTCCAGCGCCGCGACGCCCGGGAGCACCTTACCTTCGAGAAACTCCAGCGACGCACCGCCGCCGGTGGACACGTGCGACATCGCCGTCGCGAGCCCGGCCGCCTCGACGGCTGCAGCGGAGTCACCGCCCCCGACGATCGTGGTCGCGCCCTTCTTGGTGGCCTCGACCATCGCCTGCGCGACGGCGTTGGTACCTTGGTCGAACGGCGCCGTCTCGAACACACCCATCGGTCCGTTCCAGATGATTGTCTTCGCGCTGGCGATCGCCCGCGCATAGCTCGCCGCCGAGTCGGGGCCGATGTCCAGCATCGCCTCGCCCGCCGGGATCTCATCGCGCTTGACCGCGTGCGCCTTGTCGCCCTCGGCGATCGCCGGCGCTACCGTCGCGTCGTGCGGGATCGTGAGACGGAACGCGGCGCGCTCCATCAGCTCCTTGGCCATCTCGACCCGATCAGGCTCCACCAGCGACTTGCCCGTCTCGAAGCCCATCGCCTTGTAGAACGTGCAGGCCATCGCGCCGCCGATGAGGATGCCGTCCACCTTGGGCAGCAGCGCCTCGATCACGTCAATCTTGCCCGAGATCTTGCTGCCGCCGAGGATCGCGATGAACGGGCGCTTCGGCTTCTCGAGCGCGCCGCCGAGGTAGTCGAGTTCCTTCTGCATCAGCAGGCCCGCGACGGCGGGTTTGAGCAGCTTGGCCACGCCCTCCGTGCTCGCGTGCGCGCGGTGCGCCGCACCGAAGGCATCGTTCACGTAGAGGTCGCCGAGCTTGGCGAAGGCCGCGCTCAGCGCCGCGTCGTTCTTCTCCTCGCCGGCCTCGAAGCGCGTGTTCTCAAGAAGGCAGACCTCGCCGTCCTTGAGCGCCTTCGTCGCCGCCTCGGCCTCCGCGCCCACCACGTGCGGCACGAAGGTCACCGCCTTGCCAAGCAGTTCGGCGAGGCGCGGGGCCACCGGCGCCAGCGAGTACTTCGGCTCGGGCTTGCCCTTGGGACGCCCCAGGTGCGAGCAGAGCACGACGCGCGCGCCGGCCTTCATCAGGGTCTGGATCGTCGGCACGGCTGCGCGGATGCGCGTGTCGTCCGCGACCTGGCCGTCATCGGTGAGCGGGACGTTGAAGTCCACGCGCACGAGGGCCCTCTTGCCGGCCACATCGGCCGGCTTGAGGTCCTTGATCGTCTTCGTGTTCATCGCCGGCTCAGAGCGACTTGCCGACCATCTCGAGCAGGTCCACGCAGCGCGAGGAATAGCCCCACTCATTGTCGTACCAGCCGGAGACCTTCACCAGCGTGCCGTCGATGACGTTCGTGCTCTTGGCGTCGAGCACCACCGAGTGCGGGTTACCGATGTAGTCGCAGCTCACGAGCTCTTCCTCGGAGTAGCCGACGATGCCCTTGAGCGCGCCCTCGGCCAGCGCCTTGAACGCCGCGTTCACCTCGGCGATGGTCGTCGCCCTCTCGACCTCGACGGTGAGCTCGGTGATCGAGACGTCCGGGGTCGGCACGCGGATCGAGGTGCCGTCGATCTTGCCCTTCACCTCGGGAATGACGAGCGCCGTCGCCTTCGCGGCGCCCGTGGAGGTCGGGATCATCGACAGCGCGGCCGCACGGGCGCGGCGCAGGTCCTTGTGCGGCAGGTCGAGGATGTTCTGGTCGTTGGTGTAGCTGTGGATCGTCACCATCGACGCGTGCTTCATCCCGAAGGCGTCACGGATGACCTTCACCATCGGCGCGACGCAGTTGGTGGTGCAGCTGGCGTTCGAGACGATCGTGTGCTTCGCGGCGTCGTACTTGTCGCCGTTCACGCCGAGCACGAGGGTGATGTCTTCGCCGGTCGCCGGCGCGGAGATGATCACCTTCTTGGCACCGCCGGCGATGTGCTTCTTGGCGTCGTCGGCCTTCGTGAAGCGGCCCGTGCTCTCGAGCACCACGTCCACCTTGAGATCCTTCCACGGCAGCAGCGCGGGATCCTTCTCCTTCAGGACCTTGATCTTGTCGCCGTTGATCGTGATCGAGTCGTCGTCGTGCGAGACCGTGCCCTTGAAGCGGCCGTGCACCGAGTCGTACTTGAAGAGGTGCGCCAGCGTCTTGGTGTCGGTGAGGTCGTTGATGGCGACGATGTCGAGGTTGGCGCCGCGCTCCTTGGCGGCGCGGACGACCTGGCGGCCGATGCGGCCGAACCCGTTGATGCCAACGCGAAGCTTTGTGGACATAAGGCCCGAAGTCCTATGGGCAAACTGTGGAGAGGTCAAAGGCGGTCCGCGGCAGTGCGGGCCCGGCCGAACGTCAGGTAACTCAGGGTGCGGGCCCCCGCCTCGAACAGCGCCTCGGCGCAGGCATTGAGGGTCGCCCCAGTCGTCAACACGTCGTCCACGAGGACAAGGTGCTGTCCGGCGACCTGGGCCGCCGCACCTGCCGCGCAGTTGTACGCGCGGTGAACGTTCGCCAAGCGCTCCCCCCGAGTCAACGCAGTTTGGCTCGGCCCGGCCCGCTCCCGAGTGAGCACGTCCCGCCAGACCGGCACGCGCCAGCGCGCGCCGACGCCCGCGGCCAGCCGCTCGGCCTGGTTGTAGCCCCTCGCACGCTCCTTGCTCCGCGCCAGCGGGACGGGCACCAGCGCAGCGCGCTCACGCTCCACATCCGGCGGGAATGTCAGCCGCGCCAGGCGCTCCGCGACGCCTTCGGCCACGCGCGGCCAGCCGTGGTACTTGAGCGCGCTCAACACTGCCGAGCTCGTAGCCTGCGGCACCCAGCAGAGGGAGCGCGCCGAGCGCACGAAGTGCGGCAGCAGCGCACAGCCCGCGCAGGCGCCGCGCGCGCGGCGCGGATGCCCGCAGCGTGCACACTGCGGGCGCGGGAGTAGCGGCAGGCGGGCCCAGCAGCGTCCGCAGATCACACCGGCTTCGTGCTCGGCGATCGCCACCTCGCAGGCGGCGCAGACGCGCGGCAACACCAGATCCAACCCGGCGGCGAGCAGCGAGCGAAGCATCCCGCAGGATGGCCTCGCCCGGCGCGGCGCGCATCAGCGTCCTATCGCCGCCATCATCACCTGTCGTGGCGCGGGCTGAGCGAACCAACGCTCGAAGGCCAGCGCGCCTTGCTCGACGAGCATCCGCAGGCCGTCATCTGCAGCGATGCCGCGAGCGCGGCAGGCGGCGACCCAGGATGTCGTTCCGCCGCGGCGATAGGTGAGGTCGAGCACGGCGTGCCGCGGCTCGAGCAACGCCGGATCGAGCGGCAGCGCGTCGCCGTCACGGAGACCGAGCGGCGTCGCGTTCACGACGAGATCCACGTCGCCGAGGGCCGTCGTGAGTGCGTCAGGGTCCGGCGCCAACGCCGCGCCGCGCGCTCCGAGTGGCGCCACCAACGCGGCCGCTTCTCCCGAACGCCGCGCCTGCGCGATCAGCCGCGCCTCGGGCCACGCGCGAACCGCTTCGCGCACGGCGAGCGCCGCGCCACCCGCGCCGAGCAGCAGCACGCGCAGGCCGTCGAGCGGCCGTGGCATCAGGTGACGCACGGCCGCCTCGAATCCCCCGACGTCCGTGTTGTCGCCGCAGAGGCGTCCCGCGTCATCGGTCCAGAACGTGTTCACCGCACCGACGCGCTGCGCCAGCGGCGTCAGGATGTCGCAGGCCGCCAGCGCCGCCTGCTTGTGCGGAACTGTGATGTTGCCCGCCGCCCGCTCCGCACGCAGCGCCGCGAGCGTCTCTGCAAGGCGTTCCGGCGCGACGTCGAGCCGCTCGTAGCGCAGCGGAATGCCCGAAGCATCCAACGCCGCCTGCTGGAACACGGGGGATAGCGAGTGCTCGACGGGATGTCCGAGAACGAGCAACCGCGTCAGCGACATCGCGCCCGCGCGTGGCTCAGGCGCCGGCGTTGCCGCGTTCGGCGGCGACGCGGTCCAGCACGCGCGCGATGGCCCGCTCGAGCTCCTCGAACGTCTGCCGATACGCCTCGAGGTCGCCGCCGAACGGATCGGCGATCGGCGTGCTGTCGCCGCCGTGCGAGGCGAAGTGCGCGAGCAGGTAGGTCTTGCCCGCCCCACCGAGCGCCACGGCGCGCTCCGCGTGATGCGGACCCATCGTGAGCACAAGGTCCGCCGTCGCGACGACGTCACGCGAGAGCGCGCGGGCGCGGTGGGTGTCCAGCGCCAATCCGTGCTCCAGCGACACCAACAGCGCGCCGTCCGACGCCGACGCGCCTTCCCAGGCGCTCGTGCCGGCGCTCTCCACCAGCAACTCGACGAGCCCGCGCTCCGCCGCCGCCGCCCGTGCGATGGCCTCGGCCATCGGCGAGCGGCAGGTATTGCCGGTGCAGACGAAAAGCAGACGCATACCGAAACCTAGCGGTCGCCCACGAGATCGGGGCAACTCTGTCGCAGGACCTCGGCGGGAATCGCGCCGGGGCGGATCACGCGCGGACGGCGTCCGGTGCAATCCACGACGGTGGACGGCGTATCGGTCGGCAACTGTCCGGCGTCGAGCA
Source organism: uncultured Gemmatimonas sp. (assembly GCA_964649965.1). Classification (GTDB taxonomy): domain Bacteria; phylum Gemmatimonadota; class Gemmatimonadetes; order Gemmatimonadales; family Gemmatimonadaceae; genus Pseudogemmatithrix. The sequence goes on along the minus strand of CAZYQM010000031.1, from coordinate 3,823 downwards.
GCAGCACCTCGCCGGCGGCGATCGGCGCGGCGAAATCCCGCAGTACCTCGCGCGCCGCCGTGGCCGCGGGTTCACCGGGGCGATTCGCGCTCGTGCTGGTGATGGGGTCGCCCAAGGCGGTGATCAGGCGCTGCAGGCCGGGATGCGGCGTCCAGCGCACCGCGACGCCGCCCTCGGGGCCGCGCAGACGGTCGGGAATGCGCCGCTCGCCGCCCGGCAGCACGAGCGTCAGCGGCCCCGGCCAGTGCCGCGCCGCGAGCATCGAGGCCGCCTGCGTGAGATGCAGCCCGATACGGCCCAGCATCGGTGTATCCGAGACCAGCAGCAGGAACGGCTTGGCCGGTGGCCGGCGCTTGAGCGTCACCAAGCGCTCGATCGCCGCGTGCTCGATCGTCGTGCCGAAGCCATACAGCGTCTCGGTGGGATACGCGAGCACCCTGCCCTCGCGCAGGTGCGCGATCGCCGGGCCGATCGCCGCCCCGATCTCCTCCGGAGACCAGAACGGCAGCCCGCGCGGTTCAGGCATCCTCGCCCTCGTTCCAGCCCGCCAGCAGCTCGGCGCGCGAGAAGTCCGCCTCTTCCGTCACCTTGAGCGCCTTCTCGCTGCCGCGCACCACGTGCACCGGGATGCCGAGCCGCTCGCAGAGCGCCGCGTCGTCCGTGGCCTCGGCGTGCCAGCCAGCGCGCTTCGCCTCGGCGTGCGCCTGCACGGTGAGATCGCGCGGGAAGCCCTGCGGCGTCTGCGCCCGCCAGAGTCGCTCGCGGCTGATCGTCTCGACGATGCGTCCGTCCGCGTCCACGCGCTTGAGCGTATCCACAACCGGCAACGCGGCGATCGCGCCGTGGCCCTTCCTGGCTTCATCGATCACGCGGCGAATCATCGCGACGCTGGCCAACGGACGCGCGGCATCGTGGATGAGCACCGTGCTGCACTCGGGAGGAAGATCCTCGAGTCCGTTCGCCACCGACTCGGCGCGCGTCTTACCGCCGACGGAGATGAGCATCCGTTCCGGGTCGCTCTGGAAGATCCACGGCGGCGGGTCGCCGGCGTACTGCCGCGGCAGCACGCAGACCACCATCGCGACGTCGGGGATGGACTGGAAGGTCTGCAGTGAGTGCAGCAGCATCGGCTTCCCGGCCACCCAGCGCATCTGCTTGAGCTCGGTGCCGCCGACGCGACTGCCCGACCCGCCGGCGACGATCACGACGCCTACGCGACTCATACGGAGATTCCTCGAGGCTGCCGCGACATTGCGATCATCCGCGGAACAGGGCGCGGAAGAGCGCCGTGAGGTCCGGCACACCCTCGACCTTGAGCTGCTTCGGCAGCCGCTTGGGTACCGACCGCGCGCTCACGAAGGCGCGCCGCATACCCATCTTCTCCGCCTCCAGCAGCCGCCGCTCCGCCTGCGAGATTCCGCGGATCTCGCCGCCGAGTCCCACCTCGCCGAGAAAGATCGCATCGCCCGGCAGCGGCTTGTCGTAGAAACTCGACGCCAAGGCCGCGGCCACGGCGAGGTCGCCGGCCGGCTCCTGCACGCGCACGCCGCCGACCACGTTGAGGAACACGTCGAGCTGCGCGAACGACAGTCCCGCGCGCTTGTCGAGCACGGCGAGCAGCAACGCGAGGCGTCGCGCATCGTAGCCCGTGCTCACGCGCTGCGGCGTGCCGAATCCCGCCTTTGCGGCGAGGCCCTGCACCTCGAGCAGCATCGGCCGCGAGCCTTCCATCAGGCAGGTGACCGCCGAACCGCTGGCCGGTGACTCGCTGCGCTCACCCAGGAACAGCGCGCTGGGGTTCTCGACGGCCTCGAGGCCCTGCACCGTCATCCGGAACACGCCGATCTCGTCCACGGAACCGAAGCGATTCTTCGTCGCGCGCAGCACGCGGTGGTCGGCCGAGCCCTCGCCCTCGAAGTACAGCACCGTGTCCACGATGTGCTCGAGCGTCTTCGGCCCTGCGATGCCTCCGCCCTTCGTGACGTGACCGACGACGAACACGGCCGTGCCCGTCTCCTTGGCGAAGCGCATCAAACGCGCGGCGCACTCGCGCACCTGCCCGACGTTGCCCGGCGCACCCTCGAGGTCGCCCGTGAAGATGGTCTGGATCGAGTCCACGACCATCACCTTCGGGCCGGCCTGCGCTGCGGTCGCGAGGATCGTCTCGAGGTTCGTCTCGCCGAGCAGCGAGACGTCACCGGCGCGGGCGCCGAGCCGGTCGGCACGCAGCTTGACCTGCAGCGGCGACTCTTCGCCGCTGACGTAGAGGCAGCTGTGCCCGCCGCCTTCGAGCCGCGCGGCCACCTGCAGCAGGATCGTGCTCTTGCCGATGCCGGGTTCGCCACCGACGAGGACCATCGAACCGGGCACCACGCCGCCGCCGAGCACGAAGTCGAACTCCGCGATGCCGGTGGCGAGCCGATGCTCTTCCGCGCCGATCACGTCGCGCAGGCGCGGCGTCTCGAGGACTTGGCCGCCTTCACCGAAGGCCGTCGCGCCGGCCAGGCGCCGCTGCGCGCCCGCCGCCTTGCTCGCGCTCACCTTGGGCGCCGCGAGCTCCTCGACGAGCGTGTTCCACTCGCCGCAGCTGTCGCACTTGCCCTGCCAGCGCAGGGACTCCGCGCCGCACTCGGTGCAGCGGTACACGGACTTGGCCTTCACCGCCATCAGAGCCCTCCGCGCAGCAACCGCTCGGCAGGGCGCGCGACACAGCGACAGTGTCGCATCACGCCTCCGGCTGGCGGCTGGTCCAGTTCTCGAAGCGCGTGTGCGACTTGCGGTAGTGCAGCCGGATGTGTCCCGTCGGTCCGTTACGCTGCTTGCCGACGATCACCTCGGCGTAGCCGTCGAGCGGGATGTCCGTCGTGCCGGTGACCATCCGCGGATTGCCCTGGTCGTCGTAGGGCCGCTCGTTCATCTCGGGACGGTAGATGAACAGCACCACGTCGGCGTCCTGCTCGATGGCGCCCGAGTCGCGGAGGTCGGAGAGCTGCGGCCGGCGGTTCTCGCCACCGCGCTGTTCCGAGGCACGCGAGAGCTGCGACAGCGCGAGCACCGGCACTTCGAGTTCCTTCGCGAGCGCCTTCAGCGAGCGCGAGATGGCCGAGACTTCCTGCTGCCGGCTCTCCGAGTTCGGCGGGCCGCTCAGCAGCTGCAGGTAGTCCACGATGATGAGCTTGATGTCCGCCTGGCTCTTCAGGCGACGCGCGCGCGAACGCACCTCGAGCACCGAGAGGCCCGGCGTGTCGTCAATCCAGATCGGTGCCTGCCCCAGCAAGGCCGCGGCCTTGGCGAGGTTCGACGCGTCCTGCGCGGTCAACTGACCGCTGCGCAAGCGCTGGGCATCCACGTATCCCTCCGAGGCGAGCATACGCAACAGGAGGGATTGAGTACTCATTTCCAGCGAGAAGATCGCCGTCGGGACATTGCCTTCGATGGCCGCGTATTGCGCGACATTGAGCACGAAGGCCGTCTTGCCCATCGAGGGACGCGCCGCGACGATCACGAGGTCCGAGGGCTGGAAGCCCAGCGTCATCTTGTCGAGGTCCACGAAGCCCGACGGCACACCGGTGATGTTGCCGCCCGCGGTGCGCAGCACCTCGATGCGCTCCATCGCGCTCCAGAGCAGGCTCTTGATGCGGATGAAGCCTTCGCTGCCGCGCTGGTCGTTGAGCTCGAGGATCTTGTGCTCGGCCAGGTCGAGCAGTTCGGCGATCTCCGCCGGCGACTCGTGCCCCTCGCGCACCAGCGACGTCGCTGTCTCGATCAGCCGCCGGCGCAGCGCCTTGTCGCGGACGATGCGGCAGTGATGCTCGACGTTGGC
>CAZYQM010000030.1:1152-15164 GCA_964649965.1 uncultured Gemmatimonas sp. | reverse complement strand
GCCTCGGCATCGCCGCGACGATCCTGCTCGGCGTGATGATGACCGATCTCCAGCACTACGTGATTCCCGACGGCTTCACGCTCACCGGCTTCCTGCTCGGCGTGCTGCTGCCGCCCGTGGCACTGCTGGTCGGTGACCAAGGGCCCTTCGCGGGACCCTGGGACGCCGTGATCGGCGCCTTCACGGGCGCCGGCCTGATCGCCGTCGTCGCCTGGCTCGGCGAGATTGCCTTCCGCAAGGAAGCGATGGGGCAGGGTGACATCACGCTGATGGCGATGATCGGCGCGATGGTCGGACCCGGCCGCAGCCTGCTCACGGTGTTCATCGCCGCAGCCATCGGTGCGGTCGCCTTCGTCGCGCTCGTGCTGCCGCTGTCCGCGCTGCGCGCCCGCCGCGCGGGGACGGACTTCGAGCCACCTCTCGTGCCCTTCGGGGTATTCCTGGCACCGGCGGGCATCGTCGCCCTGCTCTGGGGCGACGCTATCATCGCCGCCTACCTCAAGTTCTCCGGATTCTGATGCCGAACGTGTCGAGACTCTCGCTGGCCATCGCCGGCGCATTGGCCGTGACTGCCTGCGCCGACCGTCCCTCCGTCGAGTACGACGGTCCGTACCGCAACGAGGTGCGTCGCGCGATCCCGCAGCTCGAGAAGGCCACCGGCCTCACGTTCACGTCGCCGCCCAAGCTCGAGGAGCGCGACCGCGACGAAGTGCGCGAGTTCCTCGAACGCCAGTTCGCCGAGCAGATCACGCCGCTCGAACTCGCCGGCACGGAGGCCGCCTACAAGCGCCTCGGGATGATCCCCGACACGATGGACCTGCGCGGCTTCCTCCTCGACCTGCTCACCGAACAGGTGGCCGGCTACTACGATCCGGAGACGCGCGTGCTGTACGTGGTGAAGGGCGGTTCGCCGGAGATCACCAGCGTGACGATCAGCCACGAGCTCGTGCACGCGCTGCAGCATATGCACTTCCCGCTCGATTCCACGCGCGCGCTCAAGGGCGACAACGATCGCCAGGTGGCGATGCAGGCGATGGTCGAGGGCCAGGCCGTGTACGAGCAGATGAGCATTATGCTCGGTGGCTCCGATATGGGCCTCGCGCTGCCCGGCGGCTGGGACAGCGTGCGCGAGATGATCCGCTCCGAGCAGGCGTCGATGCCCAAGTTCGCGAGCGCGCCGACGCTGCTGCAGGAGACGCTGCTGTTCCCGTACATCGCGGGCGCCGAGTTCGTGCGCCAGTTCAAGCGCGCGCGGCCGGGCCAGGTGCCCTACGATCCGGCGCCGGCCTCGACGGAGCAGATCCTCCACGCCGAGAAGTATCTCGACTCGCTGCCTGACCTGCCGACGCGCGTGACGCTGGGCGATCCGCGCGGCGCGTCGCTGGTGCACGAGGACAACCTCGGGGAGTTCGAGACGCGGCTCTTCCTGTACGAGCATCTCAAGGACGTCGGCGGCGCGGCGGCCGGTGCGGCCGGCTGGGACGGCGATCGCTACCAGCTCGTGCAGGTGGGCGGCGGCACGGGCATCGTCTGGCTCACGGTGTGGGACGATGCCGTCGAGGCCTCGGAGTTCCGCGACCGGATGGAGCGGATGGTCGAGCGCCGCTTCAACACGACGCGCGGGGCGGGTGGTGAAGCCGCGATGCGGCGTTGGACCGTCCGTGGCCGCACGCTCTTCCTTGAGCAGGCGGAGATTGACGGTCGCGCCGTCGTCGTCTGGGAAGACCTGCCGTCGGGTGCACGCCCGGGCGTGTTGAATCGCGCGGCGGTGCGCCTCGAGCAACCCTGAGGCGCGTCAGCCGCGCAGCAGCTGGCCGCCGATGAACGTCAGCGTGCCGATCACCGCGCCGAGCAGGTAGCCGAGGTTCACGATCAGGTTCAGCTCCCGCTGCGTGACGCCGCGGATGATCTCCTCGATGCGCGCCGTGCTGAAGCCCAGCACCTTGCGTTCGACGATCGCCGGGATGTCGAGCTGCTCGACGAGCTTCGGCAGCTCGCGCTCCATCAGCTCCCACAGCGCGGGGCCGGCCATCGCGCCGAGTCGTGCCGGCGCATCCTCGGCGAGGAACCGCGAGGGACGGCCGATCGGCCGGTCGAGCAATGCCAAAGCCGCGTTGCCCGCGCCTTCGGCGGCAAGCTCGTGCGCCCGCGGGCTGCGTGCCGCCTCGAGCATCCAGCGCACGACCGCGTCCTCGCCGATCGCGTCGAGCACGTCCCCCCAGCTGCGCGCACCCGCGCGGCCCAGCGCGTCGTGCACGGCCTTCTCGATGAACGACTTCGTGCGCTCCTCGCCGGCGAGGCGCAGCACGGCGTCGCCGATGCGCGCCGCCGTCGAGCGCTGCTCGGCCCGACGGCTCTCGTCCAATAGGTCCGCAGCGAGCGTCGCCGCCTGCGCAGCCAGCTCCTGACGCCGCGCCTCGGTCAGCACTTCGCTCACCGGGCGGTCGCCGAGTTCCTTGCGCAACCGCCCAAGCGCCTCGCGGACCTTCACTTCGAAGGCCGGCGTCGCCGTCCACGTCGCGACCTTGTCGCTGACGGCGGGGCCGATGCCGGCCAGCGCGCGCTCGACCTCGCCGATCACGCTCGGCGGCAGGATCTCGCGCAGCGAGCCGCGTTCCACCTCGAGCAGGTGACGGATCAGCGCCGTCAGCTTGGCATCGAGCGTCTCGCGGAAGCCGGCGCGGTGCAGTTCGTCGAGCAGGTCCTTGGGCGTGAGGAGCTTCTCGCCGACCGTGCGGCCGATGCTCTTGGCGAGGCGCGCCTTGTTCTTGGGGATTGCGCCCTGCAGGCCGAACTTCCGCTCGTAGGGATGGAACAGCATCCAGACGGCGACGGCGTTCGTCACGCCGCCGGCAATCGTGCCGATGGCGACGTTGAGCAGGAACTGCTGCAGCAGCGGGTTCATCGCGCGGCCTCGCGGGCGCGCCGCGCCTCGGCTGCCGGCCCGTACTTCCTGATGGCCGCGCGCACCATCGGGTGCAGCGGCTGGTACTTGGGCTTGAGGATCGAGCCGCGGCAGCGCCGCGCCCCGCAGCGGCAGGGGAAGCGCTTCTTGCGCGACGGCGTGTGCGGCTCGTCGAGCTCGATGGCGTAGTCGTAGGCGAGTTCCTCGCCCGGCTTGATGTCCCGCACGGCGACGATCCACATATGGTCGCCATACGCGATCGGCTCGCAATTCGGTTCACAGGAGTGGTTGATGAACCGCGCCGCGTTGCCGCCGACGTTGGCGTCGATCACCCGGTGCTCGTCGAGCGTGAGCAGATAGGTGTGCTCGGGCTCTTCGTGACCGTCGGGGGCCGTGGGGTAGCGCCGTTCGCCCTCGGCCTCGCTGATTAGCTCGCCGGTGTACTCGATGATCTTCGTGCCGGCCTTGATGACGGCGGTGGCGTAGACGCCTTTGCCGTGGCGCGGCGAGTTGCGGACGACCCAGGGGCGGGACATCCGCGAAAACTATACGCGGACTGGGGCCGCGCGGGCGGGACCTCACGGACCGGTGCCGCTCGACGGTACCTCGCGGCGACGGCCGACGTGCGTCCTTTATGCAGTTCCGACGTCATATTGGGCAGAGGCCTATGACTTCGAGACCTGCCGTGGACCACCGCGACCCCGACGACGCCCGCTGGCTAGCGTTCGTCGAGCCGTTGCGTGCCTTCCTACGCAAGCGCGTGCCCGCGGGCGTGGACGCCGAGGACGTTGCGCAAGAGGTGTTCCTGCGCATCGCGCGGCACCGCGCGACACTTGAGGACGTGGACGACCTCGAGGCCTGGATATTCCGCGTGGCGCGCACGGCGCTGACCGACGCCTGGCGCGCCGAGCGGCGCCGAGCCGCCCGCGCGTCCGAGGCGGATCCCGACGAACTGGCCGAACCCGAGGAGGATCCCGCGGACGCGCGCCGCGAGATCACGGCCTGCGTGATGCCGTTCATCAAGGCCCTCGACGACCCGTACCGGCGCGCGCTCGAGATGACGGCGCTCGAGGGGCTCACGCAGGAGGAAGCCGCGCGTCGCGAGGGCCTCTCGCTCTCGGGGATGAAGTCGCGCGTGCAGCGCGCCCGCGAGCGCGTCCTGCGCGAGGTGCAGCACTGTTGCGGCCTGCACCGCGACGCGCGAGGCGTCGTCCGCGGCCTCGGCGCCGACTCGGGCTGCGCCCCGCCTGCGTCCTTTCACAAGATCGAGCGTCGGCAGAAGTAGCGGCGGAATCTCCCGCCGTCCCACTTCACGGAGGATGTATGCGCGACGAACTGCTGGACAGCTGCGAGCCCGGATGCTGCGAGGGCAGCGACACCGGATGTTGCAACGGCGAGACCAGCTGCTGCTAAGGTCGGTCGCCTGCTGACGTCAGCGGGCCGGCGCCTCGTCGTCTGGACGGGGACGATCCGCCGGTCCGCGCGTCTGCTCCTCGAACAACGGCAGGTCCTCGGCGAAGCCGTTGGGCCGCGGCGGCAGCAACATCGCCTCGAGTACCTCGTCCATCGTCGCCACGCACTTGAAGGTCAGCGCGTGGCGAACCTCGGCCGGGATGTCGCGCAGGTCCTTCTCGTTGGCCTTCGGCAACACCACGGTGCGCAGGCCGGCGCGATACGCCGCGAGCACCTTTTCCTTGACGCCGCCAATCTCCAGCACGCGGCCGCGCAGGGTGACTTCGCCGGTGACGGCGACGTCGCGGCGCACGGGGCGACGGCTCATCACGCTGGCGATGGCGAGCGTGACGGCCACGCCGGCGCTCGGCCCGTCCTTCGGCACCGAGCCCGCGGGGAAGTGCACGTGCAGGTCCGAGCTGCGCAGCTCCGGATCGCCCACACGGAGCGAGTGCCCGCGCGAGCGCACGTAGCTGCAGGCGGCGTCCACGGATTCGCGCATCACGTCGCCGAGTTGGCCGGTGACGGTGAGCTTGCCCGTGCCCGGCATCATCAGGGCCTCGATGGTCATCAGCTCGCCGCCGTTCGCCGTCCACGCGAGCCCGGTGACCGTGCCGACCTCGGGCTCCTGCTCGGCCTCCTCCGGTGCGTAGCGCGGAGGCCCGAGCACGTCCTCGATGCGCTCCTGGTCCACGATCCACGCGCCCTGCTCGCCCTCGGCCTTCTTCTTGGCGCGCTTGCGCATCAGCGCCGCGAGATGCCGCTCGAAGGCGCGCAGCCCCGCCTCGCGCGCGTAGCGGTTGGCGATCAGCGACAGCGCCTCGTCCGTGAACTGCAGGTCGTACTCGGTGATGCCGTGCTCGTCGAAGAGCCGCGGCAGCAGGTAGCGCCAGGCGATCTCGACCTTCTCCTCGACGGTGTAGCCGGCGATGCGGATCACCTCGAGGCGGTCGCGCAGCGCGTGCGGGATGTCGAAGAGGTTGTTCGCCGTGCAGATGAACAGCACCGACGAGAGGTCGAAGGGCAGGTTGAGGTAGTGGTCGGTGAACGACGAGTTCTGCGACGGATCGAGCACCTCGAGCATCGCGGCGGTCGGGTCGCCGCTCGGGCCGCCGGCGGTCATCTTGTCGATCTCGTCGATCATCAGCACGGGATCCTTCACTTGCACGCGGCGCAGCGCCTGCAGCAGCAGGCCGGGCAAGGAGCCCACGTAGGTGCGGCGATGCCCGCGGATCTCCGCTTCGTCGCGCACGCCGCCCACCGAGATGCGGTAGAACGCGCGCCCGATGCTCGCCGCGATGGCTTCGCCCAACGAGGTCTTGCCGGTGCCCGGCGGCCCGACGAAGCAGAGGATCGGCCCGTGCGGGTCGCGGCCACGGTCACCGCGCAGCTGCCGCACGGCGAGATACTCGAGGATGCGCTCCTTGGCTTCGTGCAGGCCGTAGTGCCGGCCGTCGAGCGCGCCTTCCACCTTCTCCAGCGCCACGCGGTCATCGCCCGAGCGCGCGTGCCAGGGCAGCGTGAGCACCCACTCGACGTAGTTGCGCAGCACCTGGTGCTCGCTCGACGCGCTCGAGAGCGCGCGCAGGCGTTCGATCTCGCGCTTGGCCTCGGCCTCGACGTTCGGCGGCAACTGCGCCTCGGCCACGCGGCGCAGCAGCTCGGCGATCTCGCCTTCGCCGCCGTCGCCCTCGCCGAGTTCGCTGCGGATGGCCTGCAGCTGCTGGCGGAGGAAGAACTCGCGGTGGTGGCGGTCCACGCGGCGCTCGGTCTCCTGCCGCATCTCCTCGTGCACCTTCGAGCGGGCGACCTCGCGCTCCCAGCGTTCGGCGAGGAATTCGAGGCGCGCCATCGGGTCCACGCGCTGCACGACCGCATCCTTCTCGGCGGCGCGCAGGCCGCCGCGGGCGGCCGCGAGGTCGGCGAAGCGCGACGGCGCGTCGGCCTCGCGGCGCAGGAGGGCGGGGAGTTCGGCGGGAAACGACGGGTCGAGTTCGGCCCGCGTGTCGGAGGCCATCGCGATGCGCTGCATCAGCGCGCGGGCCGCGTCGCGCGGAACCTCGGGCTCCGGTGCCGCCATTGCCCGCGCGGTGGGATACCCCGTGACTTCGTCCCGCACGCAGGCGCCGAGTTCCACGCGGGCGACGCCGTCGAGCGTCACCTGCGCCACGCCGGCGGTGACGGGACGGCGGTCCGTGAGACGGGCGAGGATGCCGACGCGGCCATCGAAGGCGCCGGCACCGCGCTCCGACTCCTCGGCGTCGAGCACGCAGACGACGAAGGCGCCTTCGTCCGGGTTCGCCAGAAGCAGCGCCAGGTTGTCGGCGGAGGAGACCTGCACGGCGATGCGGCCGTGCGGGAACACGATCGTGGACCGCAGGGCCAGCAGCGGCAGGTCGGCCGGCAGGCTCGGCTGGGAACGGGGGCGCTCGGACACGACGATAATGTACGGCACTTGCTCGCTTTCGCGCATCGGCGCAGGTGCTGCGGGCGAGGGGCCGCTGCCTCGTGAAAGTGGGAATGCCGGGCCCTTGGAGGCTGTCGGGTAAGTGGTTATCCTTCAAGGCTCTATGTTCACCGAACTTTCCGAGAAACTGGAAGCCGCGTTCGCGCGCTTGCGCGGCCGTGGCGTCCTGACCGACGCCGACATCAAGGACGGCCTGCGCGAAGTGCGCCGGGTCCTCCTCGAAGCCGACGTCTCGTTCCAGCTGACGGGGGAGTTCCTGGCGCGCGTCGAGAAGCGCGCCGTCGGCGTCTCGCAGCTCAAGACCGTCTCGCCCGCGCAGCAGCTCGTGAAGATCGTCTACGACGAACTCACGCTGATGCTCGGCGAGCGCAAGGAAGGCCTCAAGCTCTCGTCGGTGCCGCCGACGGTGGTGCTGATGGTCGGCCTGCAGGGGTCCGGCAAGACGACGACGTCGGCAAAGCTGGCGCGCAAGCTGAAGGCCGAAGGCAAGGCGACGCGGCTCGTCGCGGCCGACGTGTACCGCCCCGCCGCGATCGACCAGTTGGAGACGCTGGGCCGCGACCTGCAGGTGCCCGTCTACGCGGATCGCACGACGCAGGACGTGGTGAGGATCGCCAAGGCCGGCATCGAGCAGGGCCGCAAGGAACGTGACCGCGTGGTCATCGTGGACACCGCCGGCCGCACGCAGATCGATGACGAGATGATGCAGGAGCTGCGCCGCCTGAAGGACGCGGTGCAGCCGGACGAGATCCTGCTGGTGGCAGACGGAATGACCGGCCAGGACGCCGTGCGCATCGCGCAGGGCTTCAACGATGCCCTCGGCGTCACCGGCGTGGTCCTCACGAAGATGGACGGCGACGCCCGCGGCGGTGCGGCGCTCTCGATCTACGGCGTCACCAAGAAGCCCATCAAGTACATCGGCGTCGGCGAGAAGTCCGACGCGCTCGAAGAGTTCTACCCCGACCGTATGGCGGGCCGCATCCTCCAGCAGGGTGACGTGCTCACGCTCGTCGAGAAGGCGCAGACGGCCTTCGACGCCGACGAAGCCAAGCGGATGGAGAAGAAGATCAAGAAGGAGGGAATGGACCTCCAGGACTTCCTCTCCGCGATGAAGCAGATGGAGAAGCTGGGCTCGATGCAGAACATCCTGCGGATGCTGCCCGGCGTGAACTCCAAGATGATGGCGCAGGCCAGCAAGGTGGACCCCAAGCGGATGAAGCACCTCGAGGCCATCGTGCTCTCGATGACCGCCCAGGAACGCAAGAAGCCGGACCTGCTCAACGGTTCGCGCCGCGCGCGCGTCGCCAAGGGCAGCGGGCGGCCGGTCAGCGAGGTGAATCGCCTGCTCGAGCAGTTCCGCGAGATGCAGAAGATGATGAAGCGAATGGCCGCCGGCAGGCGGTAAGCAGGACCCAGCTGTACCCTGGTGCGCACCGGAGACGCCGGACCGCGCGATGAGCCAGTGGGCAGGACGCAACCAGTAGCACCGAGGATTTCCAAATGGCAGTTCGCATCCGTCTCCGCCGTCAGGGCCGCAAGAAGGCCCCCACGTACCGCATCGTCGTCGCCGACGGCCGCTCGCCGCGCGATGGCAAGTTCATCGAGATCCTCGGCCAGTACGCGCCGCGGGCCGGTGAGCAGGCCATCCAGCTCAACGCCGAGCGCGCCAACTACTGGCTCGACAACGGCGCCCAGCCGTCCGACACCGTGCGCTCGCTGCTCCGCAAGGCCGGCGTGCTCAAGGCCCGCCACGAGACGCGTCTCGCCGCGAAGCTCGCCTCGAAGGCCGTCCCGGTGAAGGAGTAACCGACGGCGTGACGCTCCCCGATTGCGCTGCAGTCGGCCGCATCCGTCGGCCGCACGGCGTGCGCGGGGAACTCTTGCTCGAAGCATTGACCGACGAGCCGGGCGCGATCTTCGCGCCCGGCCGTCGTGTTTTCCAGGGCACGCCCGACGGCGCCCTCTGGCTGGACCCGCGCACGCGACAGCCGCGCTCGCTCGAGGTCAAGTCGCTGCGCGCGACGCACGGCGGCTGGCTGCTCACGCTCGTCGAGATCGCCGACCGCACGGAAGCCGAGAAGTGGAACGGGCGCTGCCTGCTCGTACCCGTCGAGGAGCTCTCCGAGCCGGACGAAGGCGAGGTCTTCGCGCACGAATTGGTCGGGATGCGACTCGTGGATGCAGACACCGACGCGCCGATCGGCGACGTCATCGAGTTCTACGAACTGCCGCAGGGACTGCTGCTCGAGTTCCGCGCGGGCAACAAGACTGCGAGCCTGCCGTTCGTGGATGAGTTCATCGAGTCCGTGGATCGCGACGCGCGAAGCATTCGGGTGCGCCTGCCTGAGGGGCTCCTCGAACAGTAGACGTCGGAGACTTTGTAAAGCTTACTTGACAAAAGTAAAGCAAGCTTTACATTCGACCTAATCTGTTCTTGGAGCGAAGAATGTCAGCAGAGTCAGTCGAGTCCGCCCGAAGCAGCCGCGGCAAACTCGCGCTCGTCGCCGCGACCCTCCTGCTCTATTCGGCGAGTCGAGGGTGGATCGCCTACGCCGGCGTGGGGTCCGTCTCGGCCATCGTGGCCGCGGTCGTGCCGTTGCCCGCGCTGCTGTACGTGTACACGGCGTGGGTCCTGCAGGCGCTGCGCGGCGACGAGTTGGAGCGGCGCATCGCGCTCGAGGGCTTGGCGATCGGCTTCGGCGTCACCTTCGCGTTCGTGGCGCTACTCGCGCAGCTGGAGGACGCGCTTCCGCCGGCGTCGCTGTGGCCGGAGTTCGGCGACGTGGCGTTCGTGGCGATCTTTGCGACGTTCTTCGGCGTCGCGCGGTCTCGCCGTCGCTACGAGTGACGCGTGGTGCGCAACGCGGTTCGTGACCGTCGGTCGGCGCGCGGATGGACGCAGCAGGAACTCGCGGAGCGTGCGGGCGTCTCGCGGCAGACCATCAACGCCATCGAGACGGGCAAGTACGAGCCGAGCCTCTCGCTTGCGTTCATCCTCGCCGCCATCTTCGAGGAGCGCATCGAATCACTCTTTCAGCCGGACGCTGTGCTCGACGGCTGATATCGGCCGCTGCTCGTGCGCGGCGGCGCGCTACGGCGCGTCGGGCTCGAACCCGTTTTCCCGCAGGAAGGCCGCCGCGCAACTCGGGCAGAGCCCGTGCGAGAACGTCGCCGCCGAATGCGACTGCACGTACGACTCCACCGGCTTCCACTGCTGGTCCTCCGAGTCCCGGATGCGCTTGCACTGCGCGCAGATGGACAGCAGCCCCTGCAGCACGCGGTTCTCGTCGAGCGCGGCCTCGAGGCGCAGGCGGGCACGGTGCGCGTCGGTGACGTTGATCGCCACGGACCCGACGGCGGTGATCTCGTCCGACTCATCGCGCATCGGGAAGAGCACGGTGCGGTAGCGCCGTGCCTCGCCGGGGCTCCCGACGTCGTCCTCGACGTCGAGCATACGCCCGGTGCGGAGGACCTGGTCGAGGCGCCCGCGGAACGTAGCGGCCGTCGCGGGAGGTAGCAGGTCGTCGAGGCGTCGGCCAACGATGTCCTCGACCGTCCGCCCGATGGCCGTGGCGATTGATGCGCTGGCCTGCACGTAGCGGCCGTCGCGATCGATGACGGAGATCAGGCTCGGGCTGAACCGGAGGAGGGATGCCATCTGCCGCTGCAGCTCGCGCGCCGACTCCTCGACCTGTCGCTGCTCCGTGATGTCCTGGTGCGTGCCGATGATGCGCAACGGGCGACCATCGGCATCGCGGCTGATCACCTTGCCGCGGTCCAGGATCTCTCGGTAGCTGCCGTCCTTGGCGCGCATCCGGAAGATCGCCTCGTAGAACGGCGTCTGACCGTCCCGGTGCTGCCGCACCGCCGCCTCGGCGTGGGCCCAGTCGTCAGGATGCACGCGGCTCGACCACTCCGCGAGCGAGTTCCCGATCTCGTCCGGCGCATAGCCGAGCATCGACTTCCAGCGCTCCGAGAAGAACACCTCGTCGGTGGCGGCGTTCCAGTCCCACACGCCGAGGTCGGTGCCCGTGAGGGCGAAGTTCCATCGTTCCTCGGACTCGGCCAACGCGTGCTTTGCCGCCTGCAACTCGGTGATGTCCCGGCCCTCGGGCACGAGGAACTCGACGCGTCCCTGCGCGTCGAATGCGGGCTTGATCGAGAAGTCGATGGTCACCCGGCGGCCACCCGCGCCGGCGACCTCCACGGGGTATCGCACGAACGCGCCGCCGGCCGCGCGCGCGACGGCGTCCTGGAGCTGCATCTGCGACTCGGCGCTGAGCGACCACCACGGCGCCTCCCAGAAGGGCTTGCCGATGACATCCTCGGCGCGGACGCCGCCGAACTCCAAGGCCGTACGGTTGGCCTCCAACAACCTGCCGTCGCGCGAGAGCAGGCCGATGAACTGGAACGCGCTGTCGAAGATGGCGCCGAAGCGCGTCACGTCGCGCGCGCGCGCGGCGGCCTGCGCCCGCAGCAACATCACGGCCAGCGCGGCGAGCAGCAGCGCGAGCGCCGCGAACGCCGGGATCCACATCGTCAACCGACGTTGGTGGCGGTCCATCAGGCTGACGACGCGTCGGCGTTCGACGGTGGCGTCCGCGATGGCGCTGTCGAGCAGTGCGACGGCTGCCGTGACCAACAGCGCGCCACCACCCTCGCGCGCCAGGTCGAGAGCGACGGTCCGGCCGTCCGCGCCGGCGCTGCGCACCCGCTGCAGGCGTGCGCTGCCCGAGTCGAGGTACGCTCGGATGCGCGTCAGGCGGTCCGGCAGCGCGAGCGAGAGCCCCAGCGTTCGCGCGCGCGCGAAATTCTCCTCAGCCGCGAGGTCCGCCTGCAGGGCGGCAGTCAGGGCCGCGTCATCGCCCGTGATGGCAAAGGTCCGGCTCTGGACCACCACGTCGAGCACTTTCATCCGGAGCTCGCCCACCGCCTCGCGGTAGGCGTTCACGGTCGAGCGATCCGCGGCGAGGGTGCCGACCCGCCGCACCTCGAACCACGCGAGCAGCGCCACGGCGATGAGCGCCGCGAGGGCGACGGCTAGCGCACCGACGATCGGCGCGCCGGGAATGTCGCGACTCAAGGGGACCGATGAACGCGAGGGCATAGCGTGCCGACGGGAGGGGTGGTGCCGGTGACGCGTGAAAGCTCTCGGTCCCTGCTGACAAGTGCAATCCGACAATCCCCTGCGCAGTGTAGGGCCGTCACCCCGGCGCCGCCTCCGCTAACTTCCCCTCGTGCTGACGATCAACATCATCTCCATCTTCCCGGACTTCTTCGCCGGACCGCTCGGCTTGAGCATCCCCAAGCGCGCCGCCGAGGCAGGCCTGGTGCGCTACAACTGCGTGGACCTGCGGTCCTTCGCGACGGACAAGCACAAGACGGTGGATGACGCGCCCTTCGGCGGCGGCCCGGGAATGGTGATGAAGCCGGCACCGTTCTTCGATGCCGTGGAGTCCGTCGGGGCGACCTCGCCGATCGTGCTGCTCTCGCCGCGCGGCAAGGTCTTCAGCCACGCGGATGCCGTGCGCTTCGCCGAAGGCACGGAGCTGACGCTGCTCTGCGGCCACTACAAAGACGTGGACCAGCGCGTGGCGGACCACCTCGCGACGGAGGAGATCTCCCTCGGGGACTTCGTGCTCAGTGGCGGCGAACCGGCGGCCCTGGCGGTGGTGGACGCGGTGGTCCGGCTGCTCCCCGGCGCGATGAGCGACATCGAATCCGCGCGCACGGACTCGTTCTTCGACCGCGGCCTCTCGGCTCCGTCCTACACGCGGCCGGCCGAGTACCGGGGCCACAAGGTGCCGGACGTGCTTCTGAGCGGGAATCACGCGGAAATCGAGCGCTGGCGACGGGACGAGGGGGAGCGGTTGACCCGGTTGCGCAAGCCGTGATGGGGCAGTAGCTTACAAGGCTCATCTCTGTCACCTTTGCGGGCTGCCTCGGCGCCCGGAGTCGCATATGCACGCTTTCTCCGAAACCCAGAAGGAATACCTGAAGGACGTCCCCGCTTTCCGCGCCGGCGACACGCTGCGCGTGAACGTCCGCGTGAAGGAAGGTGAGAAGGAGCGTCTCCAGGCCTTCGAAGGCGTTTGCATCGGTCGCAAGGGCGCCGGTGTCTCGGCCACCTTCACGGTGCGCAAGATCTCGAACGGCGTCGGCGTGGAGCGCATCTTCCCGCTGCACTCGCCGATGCTCGCCGACATCAAGGTCGTGCGTCGTGGCCGCGTGCGTCGCGCCAAGCTCTTCTATCTCCGCAACGTGACCGGCAAGGCCGCGCGTATCGCCGAGAAGAAGGTGCGCGTGCAGGTGCCGGCCTCGGGCGAGACCGCGAAGGCGTAAGTCGCGCCGTGGCCCGCGGCTGGAGCGCCCTCGAGCGTTCGCTGCGCGCCGCCGGTGCGGTGCACATCGCCGGTGTAGATGAAGTCGGACGGGGCCCCCTCGCGGGCCCCGTCGTCGTTTGTGCCATCGTGATGCCCGCGGGCCGCGCCATCGCCGGCGTCACCGATTCCAAGGCCCTCGGCGCCGCCGACCGCGAGCGCCTCGCCATCCGCATCCGGGAACGCGCCGTCGCCCTCGCACTGGCCGCCTCCAGCGTGCACGAGATCGCGCGCTGGAACATCTACCAAGCCACGGCCCGGGCGATGGCCCGCGCAATCGCGCGGCTTGGCGTGCCGCCCGACGAGGTGCTCGTGGACGGCAAGCCGATCAAGACCTTGGGCGTGGCCCATCACGCCGTGGTCGGGGGCGACGCCAAGTGCTATTCGATCGCCTGCGCGAGCATCGTCGCCAAGGTGGTCCGTGATCGCCTGATGACACGGCTGGCGCGCCGGTATCCAGATTTCGGCTGGGAGCGGAATGCGGGGTACGGAACACCGGCGCACCTCGAGGCCCTCCGGGCCAACGGGCTCACGCCGCACCATCGCGTCCAGTTCTGCCGAACTGCCCTGGGCGGGCAGTTGGAGTTCTGAACCGGCCGGCGGGCTCGTAACCGCAGCCGGCGCGACGCAGGCGGCGCACGCCGCGTCGTGCATCTGTACCTTTGTGCGATGCTTGAGGCCCTCGCTACCGGTACGTCGGCAATCATCGTCCTCGCGGAGCGCCCGTGAACGCGTTTCGCATCGAGGAACCCACGGCGCCGGCGCTGCCGATCGTCGTAGACTCCCCGCACAGCGGCTTCACGCTGCC
>CAZYQM010000030.1:0-1142 GCA_964649965.1 uncultured Gemmatimonas sp. | reverse complement strand
CCGGTATCCAGATTTCGGCTGGGAGCGGAATGCGGGGTACGGAACACCGGCGCATCTCGAGGCGCTGCGGGCGCGGGGGCTGACGCCGCACCACCGCGTACAATTCTGCCGGACGGCCCTCGGCGGGCAACTCGAACTCTGACGGGCCCGGCGTCCTGCGGCGATGTGACGCAGCCGGTGGTTGGAGGAGTCTCTTGACCGTGTACGAACTGAACGACGCGGATCTGGTTGCGGCCACGCGCCGTGGGGATCAACGGGCCTTTGCCACCCTCGTGGCGCGGTACCGGGATCGGCACGCCCGATTCGTCGCGCGGATGCTGGGCGATGCGGACGAGGCCGAGGACGTGCTGCAGTCGGTGTTCGTGCGGGCGTATCGGCACATCGATCGCTGCGAGGATCCGGCGCGCTTCGGGGCCTGGCTGCATCGGATCGTGGTGAACGAGAGTCGGACCTTCGCGGCGCGGCGTGGGCAGCGCGAACTCAAGCTGGTGCGCGAGCCGTTGGTGCTCGACGGGTTGGAGTCGGACGCGGCCGAGGGTGACCCGGCGCTCCGGCAGCGGATCGAGGCGGCGGTGGCCACCTTGCCGGTGGAGCAGCGCGAGGCGTTCCTGCTCAAGCACGTGGAAGAGCTGGAGTACGAAGAGATGGCCGAGGTGACCGGTGCGGCGTATGCGTGACGACGGACGGCAGGACCGGATGGATACCGAGGAGTTCGCGGCGATGGTCGCCGCGCCGCTGAAGGCGCGGGTGCCGCTGGACGCGGGCTTCGACGCGCGGGTGATGGCGCAGATTGCGGCCGAGGCGGCGACGCCGTGGTGGCGCCGGCGGTCGATTGCGCTCTCGCCGCTGGGCGGGCTCGCACTCGCGGCTGGCTTCGGAGCGTTGATGGTGCTCGGTGGCATCGGCCTCGGCCGCAGCCTCGGCGCGCCGGAGGCGGCGGTCGTCGCGGCGGCGCCGGACACGGTGCACGTCGTGCGCTTCGTCTTTTCCGCGCCGGGGGCGCGCAGCGTCTCGCTGGCGGGCGACTTCAATGGATGGTCGCCTGAGGCCACGCCGCTGGAGGACGTGGACGGCAGCGGCGTCTGGAGCGTGACCGTGCCCTTGCCGGTGGGTCGCCACGAGTACGCCTTCGTCATCGATGG
>CAZYQM010000029.1:12279-15219 GCA_964649965.1 uncultured Gemmatimonas sp. | reverse complement strand
CCGAGCGGCGGTGGGATGTCCCGGCGGCCCCAGCGGGAGTTGAACTGCGCGTGATTCGCGCCCTCGATCACCACCGCCGACTTGAAGTGCGCGCTGGGCGAGCTCCACGACACGCGGCTGTACTGGCCGGCGCCCGCCTCCGGCGGCACGTCGGCGTCCTGCGAGCCGCGAATCAACAGATAGCTCACGTCTTCGAGCGCGATGTCGCGGCCGTTCGGCATCAGCAGCCCTTCGCTCGGCGACAGCGCGACCACCGCGCGGATCTTGAACGAGGTGTCGGCGCCGATCGTCGGCACCGGCGTCGCGAGGATTCGGCCGCGATTCATCGCGACGGCCGTCAGCGCCTCGGCGCCGCGCGAATGCCCGATGAGCACGACGTTGCGGCGGTCGATGCGACCCGACAGCGGAGTGCCGGGGGTGCGGTCCATCGCGTCGAGGGCTGCGAGATGCGCGACGGCCAGGCATTCGCGCGCCGAGACGGCGCCGTCTCCCTCGCGGATCCACGGCCCGCTGAGGAAGTTGGCGTCGATGCTCACCGCCGCGATGCCGTGGCTCGCCAGCTGTTCCGCGAGATACGCCAACCCCTCTTCAGATGACTCGTCCACGCCGGCGCCGTGCATCAGCAGGGCGAGTGGCACGCGCTCCGTGCCCTGCGGCACCCAGACCTTCGCATTGACCGGCGCCGCGGCGACGTCGATGCCCCAGTAACGGGCGTGCACGGCCCTGCGCAGGCCACGATGGCCCGGGAGCACGGACGCCAGGTCTGTCGGCGCCGTGACGATTGCCGCATCCTGCCCGTACTGCCCGTCGCGGCGCTCGTCGCCACCGCTGCCGTAGCTGAACTGCGAGACGGCGACGCGCGCGGGCGGCAAGAGGTCGGGGACGAGGTGTGCAGCGGCGTCTGCCGCGTCGTCGTGCAACGGCGCGAACGCGACGTTCGCCACCAGTATCGTGAGCACCACGGAGAGCGTCAGCAGGGCCCAAGGCCGACGGCCCGGGCCGCGGCTGTCCCGCCCCCACAGCGTGGCGATGGTCGCGCCCCACCAGCCGGCCGTGAACAGCACGGCCGCCGCCAGCAGTCGCACCACGCCGAAGCCTGCCAGCACACCAAGGATCGCGGCACCGGCGAACAGGTTGCCGAAGATGAACGCCCGCTGCTCGGTGATCAGGCGCCGGACGACCTTCGCGGCAATCGTCAGCAGCGAGCTGTACGCGACGGCGAGGACGGCGAACGCCGCACAGCCGATCAGCACGTCGCCCACCGGACCGAAGCCGAGCCGGACCTTCACGCTGGCCACGGTGACGAGGACGAGCGACGCGACGATGATGCCCAGCGCCGCGCCGCGCTGGGAATTGGTCATCGTGTGGACGAGGCGGCGTGGCACCGCCATCTCGTCGGTCTGCGAGGATGGCGCGGATGCCGACGTGTCGGCGTTCGGTTCGTTTGACGGGCGCACAAAGAAGGGTGGAGTGCTTCCTTAGACGCTCACGCCCATCGAAACGTTCACGCGGACCGGAGAGACGAACGGAGTCCGGTTTGCCCTAGGCCGTTTACTGTCGCCGACAGGCGGGTGCCACCGTCCGCAACGCTCCGCTCGGTGCCGCCGAAACGTTCAGAAACTGGACAGCCGCAGGCTGTGTGGGCGCCAAAGTGATGCGCACCTGGATGTCGCCGCGCCCGCAGCGCATCCGCCACGTCCCGCGCAGCGCGTTCTCGACAACGAAGGGTCCTTCGTTGCGACAATCACCACCAGCTTCATTCACGACGCGCGCGATCTGCGCCCGACGCCGTTCCGGTGGCTCGTCACGGAAGAGGTTCATCGCGGCCAGCGAATCGGCCAAGGGTTGCGACCATTCCAGCACGAGGCGCGCGACCTGCGCGCGGCGCGTCTCCAGCACCGGCGACGGTTGCGGCACTCGCGCCTCCAGCGCACCCGTCTCACGCAGAAGCGTGACGGCCTCCTCCACCGTCTGCGTCCAGCCAGTGTAGGTCAGCGAACCCAGCGCGATGATGCCCACGCCTTGCTCGGGCAGCCAGCGCATAATGGAGCCGTAGCCGGGCAGGCCGCCGGTGTGCGAGACGTTCACGCGGAAGTCGCAGTTCTCGCTCACGCGCAGCCCGTAGCCGTAGCCGCCGGCGTTCGACGCCATCGTGTTGGTCCGGACCAACGTCGAAAGTCCGGCGTAGCGCTGGATCTGCTGCATCTCGCGACGCGATGCCCGCGACAGCGGGCCCGCATCCGCGCCGTCACGCGAGGGCCAGGCATCGAGCAGGAAGGCCACCCAGCGCGAGAGGTCCGCCGGCGTCGTGAGCATCCCGCCCATCACGCCGAAGGCTCCGTCGGGCAGCGCTGGCTCGAGCAACCAGCGGTCATCCTGCAGGCGATAGCCGTGCACGAGCCGATCGGCCGGGACGTCGCGCGATTCCAGGTACGTGTGGCGCATCCCCAGCGGCAAAAGGATGCGCTCGCGGAGGTACTGCGCATACGGCATCCCCGAGACGTTGCGGATGATGCGCCCGAGGATGGCGAAGCCGGTGTTCGAATATTCGTAGCCCGTGCCCGGCGCGGTCGAGAAGGGGAAGCCCGCGCGCAGCATCGCGCTGAACGCCTCCTCGGTGGCGTCCAACTGCTGGTCGCCCCAGGGGTTGTCCTCAGGAAAGCCGGCGGAGTGCGTGAGCAGGTGCCGCACGGTGATGCGTGCGGCGTCGGCGGTGGGATAGCGCAAGCCGCGGAGTTCGGGCACGTAGCGTTCCGCCGGGTCGTCGAGCGCGAGCTTTCCGGCGTCGCGCAACTGCAGGATCGCCACGGCGGCGAAGCTCTTGCTCATCGAGGCGATGCGAAAAACGCTGCCGGTGTCCACGCGGGCGCCGTTCGCGACATCGCGCAGGCCGCCGGCGACCACGTGCTCGAGCCTGCCGTCAACGACGATGCCATACGC
>CAZYQM010000029.1:0-12269 GCA_964649965.1 uncultured Gemmatimonas sp. | reverse complement strand
CGACGCGATGCGGGTCCTCAAAACGCGCAGGCGGCGCGATCGAACTGAACGCGCCACCTGCGTCGGACGGGACCGTCGGGGTGACTTGGGCATCCAGCGCCGCCGGAAAGGCCAGCGGCGTGAGCGTGGATGCGAGGATTCCCTGGAGTCGGCGATGCGTGCGCATCCCCTATTGTGCACGTCCGTGGAGCAGGTACGGAAGGGTCCACTCGCGCCAGTCGTTGGCGCGCCGCTCGTTGCGTTGCGTCCATTCGGCGGCCACCGCGTCCCGCAACTCGCTCGCCTGGGGTTCGGGCAAGCGTTCGGTGGCGGATGCCAGCGCAGGCAAGGCATCGGCCGAGAGCTTCGCGTGGTAGGCCACGTCGAACTTCAGGCCGCGCTCGGCGCGGCGCAGGTTGGTCTCGACGATCCAGCGCTCCGGATTCAGGGCGTTCAGCGCGCCCAGCCACACGGCGGAGAGCAACAACACGCCTCGGGCGAAGCGCAGGCGTTCGCCGCGCAGCACGGTGAGCGCGAACCATCCGAGCACCAGCGCCACCCACACCAGCACGGCCAGCGCGAGCACGCGGTCTTCGGTGAGGCCGTAGAAGCCGAGGTACAGCGACAGGCGCATCACGGCGGAGAGCAGCGTCGCCGCCACGAGGCCGATGAGCAAGGTGCCCAGCGCGCGGAAGCTGCGCCGCGCGCCGTCCGCGCCGCGCTCCAGCAGGTCGTCCGTGAGCAGCAGCACCGCCAGCACGATGCCGGCGATCACGACCAGCTCGAAGAACCCGCGCCGCGCGTAGTCCGCCACCGTCACGCCTGAGGTCGCAGCCACGTAGGCCGCGCCGCCGAACATCACGCGCACCTGCAGGCCGATCCACGCGCTCAGCAGCAGCGTGAGTCCGCCGAGCACCGGCAGGAAGGTGGAGATCGGCAGGTCCCAGGTCTTGCGGAAGCGTGCGCCGTCAACGGCGAGTGGCACCAGCGATCCGCGGAGCGCGCCGGCCGCGATCCACGCGGTGGCCAGCGTCACGCCGATGTGTTCGGCCGCGCTGGTGTTGAGCAGGACGCCGACCTCGTCCACGAAGCCGGCGAACAGCGGATCGGCGGACGCCAGCAGGCTGGTGACGACCAGCAGCACCGGAAGGGCGACGACGGCCCCGACGCCGAAGGTCTTGTAGTTGCCGCGAATGCGTGCGCCGAGCGACTCGGCCTTGGCGTCGCGCAGCAGCAGCGTCGGCGTGCCGCCGGCGACGCTGGAGATGGCGGCGACGCCACCGATGAGCGCGTCGCGCGGCTCGAGCTGGTCGAGCGGGCGTCCGAGGGCGCGCCACGCGACGAGCAACAGCGTGACGAAGAGCGCGAAGCCGTTGAGCGCATAGAGCGTCGCCGCGTCGCGCAGGACGAGCGGCGCGACCAACACCGCGGCGGCGGCGATCAGCAGGTTGCGCTCGCGGCGCGCCGGCGCGCTGGCCTCGGCGGGGGCGTCGTCGGCTGCCGCGCGGCGCCCGAAGAGGAAGGCCGCGCCGAGCGCCGCGAGGCACCACAGCGCGAATCCCGCGCGCGGCTGCTGCGCGCGGAACAGCCAGTCGGCGAGGACGCCGAGCGCCAATGCGGTCGGCAGGATGCGGCGGGCGGTGGCGGAGGTCATACGCGCTCTGACTCCTTGATGCCGCCGAAGCGGCGGTCGCGCGAGGCGAAGTCCGCGAACACCAGCTCGAGGTGCTCGCTCGTGAGATCGGGGAAGTTCACGTCGAGGAAGGCGAGCTCGGCGTAGGCGCTCTCCCAGAGCAGGAAGTCGCTGAGCCGGCGTTCGCCGCCGGTGCGGAGCACGAGGTCCACGTCGGGCAGCGGCGCGTCGCCGCGGGCGATCGCCTCGCGACTCGAGTAGTCCACCGCCACGCGCAGGTGCATCCGCGTGCCGCCCGCCGTGCGCGCCTCCGCCGCGGCGAAGGCCGCGACGAGCTCCGGCGGCAAGCGGTCGCGGCGCCCGAAGATCGTGAGGCGGATGCCGTTGCGCACCAAGGCCGCCACCTGGCGGTCGAGATGCGACGCGAAGAGGTCGAACAGGAAGCCGACTTCCTCGCGCGGACGCTTCCAGTTGTCGCTGGAGAACGCGTACAGCGTGAGATGCCGCACGCCGGCCCGCACGCAGTGGGCGACGACTTCCTTCACCGTGTGCGCGCCGCGCACGTGGCCCATCCAGCGCGGTCGCCCGAGCCGCGAGGCCCAGCGACCGTTGCCGTCCATAATGATGGCCAGGTGGCCCGGCACGCGATGCGTCGCGCTCATACGCCCCCCACGCGCTTGATCAGCGCTTCCATATGCGCGAGGTAGCGCTCCAGCGCCTTGCGGCCCGCCGGCGTCAATCGGTACTCGGTGCGCGGGATGCGGCCGTCGAAGCCTTTCTTGCAGCTGATGTAGCCGGCCTCCTCGAGCTTGCGCGCGTGCACCGAGACGTTGCCGTCCGAGGCCTCGAGCATCGCCTTGAGGTCGTTGAACGTCAGCGACTCGTGCACGGCCAGCGCACTCACGATCGCCAGGCGCAGGCGTTCGTGGATGACCTTGTCGAGCGCGATCGGAATCGAGGAATCACCATCTACGGCCGTCAACGTCGTACCCTCCTCGCGCGGGGCCTTGGCCCGCGCCCGTGCAGCGGAACCGTCACGCTTAGCCACCGTGCCTCCGTGCGATGAGCAGGCCGAAGACGACCTGCAGCCCTCCGAAGCCGAGCGCCATCATCAGGTCGCCGTCGAGGGCGGGGATGAAGAGGGCGGCGGCGCCGAGGATGATGAAGCCGAGTCCCATCAGGGGCACGGCGCGAATGGAGAACGCCCCGGCGGTCGTGATGCCGAGGCCATAGAGCAGCAGCCACATCCCGGGCAGCACGCGCTCGGCGATGCGCGCGTCAATGCCCGGCGTCGCGAAGTCCACGAGCGCGAAGGTCAGCAGCGCGCCGGCGAGCAATGCCGGCAGCAGGTTGAGCAGGAACTTCCGTGCCGGCACGTTGAGCAGGGCGCGCCGCTCCTCACCGCGGTCGGCGACGCGACGGCGCATCTTGCGCCACATCATCACGTTGCCGAGGGTCGCGGCGACGACGGCGGCGGCGAGCCACAGCGCGAGCCAGCGCTCGGGCGTGGGCTGGCGATTCGCGAGGTAGGCCGTCACCAGCGCGATCGTGCCGGTCCCGACGAGGCCCCAGCCGGGCACGTCGGTGAACGAAGCCGCGCCTTCCATCGTGCGACGGATGAAGGAGAGGTCCTGCAGCGCCTTGTCGTGCAGGGCGGGGGGCTGGGTCATCGCGAAGCGGTTGGGGTTGCCGTCAAGCACTTTGCATTGTAAAGTGCATCCGCGTCCGCCGCCTGTCAATGCCGGCCGAAACCCGACCGTCGCCGCCGCCGTACCTCCCCGGAACTGCGGGCACGCCCACTCACCTCTCCGCCCCCCTGATGCGATCGGCCTTCCTCTTGCCCGGGCTCCTGCTCGCCCAGCTGGCGCTCGGCGCCTGCACCGCGGACCACGCCGAGATCGTCCGGCTCCGCGAATCCTGCGGGGAAGGTGATGTCGCCGCCTGCTTCAGTCTCGGTGAGCGATTCCGCACGGGTGATCACATCCTGCGTGACTATTCCGAGGCGCGACGCCACTACACGACGTCCTGCGACGGGCGCGTCGGCGAGGCCTGCGCCGAGCTCGGCGCGATGGAAGTCTCCGGGCTTGGCGCGCGTCGCGACACGGCGCAGGCCCGCGCGCTGTTCGAGCAGGGCTGCGAACTCGGGGCGGCGGCGGGCTGCGCACGGCTCGGCATCCTCTATGATCGCGCTCCGGGCGCGCAGCGCGACGTCGCGATGGCCGCGCGCCTGTATTCCCGCGCCTGCGACGGCGATAACCTGCTCGGCTGCGCCAGCCTCGGCCGTTTGCACGCTGAAGGTGATGGCGTGCCGCGCGATATCGCGCGCGCCGAAGCGCTCTTCACCAAGACCTGCACCGACGCCACCACGCTCGGGTGCGTCGGGCTCGGCAAGCTGCATCTCGCCGCGGCGATCCCGGCAGCCAGCGATTCCACGGCCGGTGATTATTTCGCGCGCTCCTGCCGCGCCGACGACGCCGTCGGCTGTCTCGAGCTCGCGCGACTCTATGAATCGGGACGCGGGCGCGCCCAGGACTTCCAGCGCGCCGTCAGCAACTATCGCGCGGCCTGCAATCGCAGCAACGGGGAGGCCTGCTTCCGCCTCTCGGAGATGCACCGCACGGGGCAGGGCACCTATCGATCGCCGGAGACGGCGGACGACCTGCAGCGGCAGGCGTGCCAGTATGGGTACGCCCCGGCCTGTCCCCGTCGCGAGGAGGCCCGATGAGCGCCTCGCACTCCCTCCTCGTGGCCGAGCGGCTCACGAAGGCATACGCCGGCGGCGTGCTCGCGCTCGATGACGCGAGCTTCACCATCGGTGACGGCATCACCGGCATCCTCGGCGAGAACGGCGCCGGCAAGAGCACGGCCATCAAGATCTTCCTCGGGCTCGTCGCGCCGACGTCGGGGCGCGCGACGGTGCTGGGCCACGACGCGAACCGCGACGTGATGGCGCGGGCGCGCATCGGCTATATGCCCGAGCACGACTGCCTGCCGACACAGGTGAGCGCCGCGGAGTTCCTGACGCATATGGCGCGCGTGAGCGGCATCCCGCGCGACGCGGCGCGCACCCGCGCGGCCGACACGCTGCGGCACACGGGTCTCTTCGAGGAGCGCTACCGGTCCATCGGCGGCTACTCCACGGGAATGAAGCAGCGCGTGAAGCTCGCGCAGGCCCTCGTGCACGATCCCGCGTTCGTGTTCCTCGACGAACCGACGGCGGGGCTCGATCCCGCGGGACGCGAGGAGATGCTCGCGCTGATCCGGCGCACGCACCGCGAGTTCGGCATCAGCATCGTCTTCTCGTCGCACCTGATGAGCGACGTCGAGCGCAGCTGCGACCGCATCCTCGTGATGCAGGGCGGACACGTGATGCACGAAGGCGCGGTCGGGGCATTCACGACGGAGATGCAGACCGTGTTCGTCGAGGTGGACAGCGCGCGCGAGGCCCTCGCGGCGGCGCTGCGGCGTCGCGGCCTGCAGGTGAGCGAGGAGGCCGGTGGCCTGCTGCTCGCCGGCAGCGATGAATCGCTCTATGACCACGTGCGCGATGCGGTCGTCGAGTCGGGGGCCGCGCTGCGGCGCCTCGCCCCGCGCCGTCGCGCGCTGGCCGAGCTCTTCGAGCGGGGGGCGGCGTGAGCCAGGTTCCGGGCGCCGCCACGGGCGGCACGGTCTTCGACATCGGGTATCGCGGCTACGACGGGCCTCGCGAGGGCCGCGCCGCCGCGCGATTCGCCGTCTTCGTAGACGGGGTGCGCGCCGCCTTGGGCTTCGGCCGCGGCGGGCGCGCGAAGATCCTGCCGTGGTCCTTCCTCGCGCTGCTGTCACTGATCGCGCTGATCCTCGCGCTGGTCGCCGGGGCCGCCGAGCGCCTTGCCGGACCGGGCGCGACGCAGGAACTCAACCTGCCCACGCACGGCGACCTCTTCGCCTTCGCGTCGGTGATCCTCTACGCCTTCGCGGCCTTGGTGGCGCCGGAGCTGATCTGCCGCGACAAGCGCGACGGCACGCTCAGCCTGTACCTGGTGCGACCGCTCACCGGCGGCGACTACATCGTCGCGCGCTGGACGGCCTTCCTGCGCGTGATGCTGCTGGCGGCGCTCGGCCCGCAGCTCGTGCTGTTCACCGGCCTGGCGCTCGGGCATCCCACGCCGCTCACGTACCTGCGGGAACACTGGCTCGACCTGCCGCGCATCGTCGGTAGTGCGCTCGTGATGGCCAGCTACCTCACCAGCTTCGCGATGCTGGTCGCGTCGTTCACGACGCGCCGCGCCTACGCCTCGGTGTTCCTCGTCGGGCTCTTCGCCATCACCACGCCGTTCACGGCCGGCGTCTCGCAGGAGATCGGTGGTTCGCTGGGGCAATGGATCGCGATGTTCAACCTCACCAACATCCCCCTGCACGTGAACGACATCCTGTTCGGCGGGTTCACCGGACTCACCGAGGAATCGCCGGCCCGCACGCTGCCGAAGGCGCTGCACGCCGCGTGGTGGGCGCTGTGGACCGGCGCGATGTCCTTCGTGCTGTATCGCCGCTACCGGAGGATCGCGCCGTGACCCACGCGACCGATCCCGTGATCCGCGTGGCCGGCGTCTCGCGCTGGTACGGCGACGTCGTGGCCGTCAGCGACGTGAGCTTCGACATCCGCCCCGGCATCACCGGCCTGCTCGGCCCGAACGGGGCAGGCAAGACCACGCTGCTGCGGATGATGACCGGCCTCGCCGCGACGTCGACGGGCAGCGTGACGATGTTCGGGGAGCCCGTGCGCGACAATCCGCCGCTGTACCGCCGCATCGGCGTGATGTCCGAGCACGAGACGGTGTACGGCTTTATGACCGGCCGGGAGTTCGTGACGATGATGGCCAAGCTGCGCGAGGTGCGCGATTGCGAGGCGGCGGTGGACCGTGCGATCGCGATGGTGGACCTCGCGGACGCGCAGCATCGCCGGATGGACACCTATTCGCGCGGGATGCGCCAGCGGATGCGCCTCGCCGCGACGATCGTGCACAACCCCGACGTCCTCGTGCTCGACGAGCCGCTCAACGGCGCCGACCCGCGCCAGCGTCTGCACTTCAAGCGCCTGCTGCAGCAGCTGGCCGCCGAGGGCTGCACCATCGTGCTGAGCTCGCACATCCTCGAGGAAGTCGAGGAAGTTGCCGATACGGTGCTGCTCGTGGTGAACGGCAAGCTGGCCGCCTCCGGCAGCTTCCGGGCGATCCGCGCGGCCCTCGACAAGCGTCCGTACCACGTGCGCATCGTCAGCGACGCGCCGCGCCGCCTCGCGGCGTCCATCGTGGGACTGCCGTCGGTGGACGCGGTGCAGGTGGACCCGGACGGTGCGCTGATCGTGCTCAGCCGCACCGTGCGCGTGCTGCAGGAAGAACTGCCGCGGCTCGCGCAGGCCGAGGGCATCCGGCTGCGGCGCGTCGAACCGCTCGACGATTCGCTGGAAAGCGTGTTCGGCTACCTCGTGGAGGGCTGACCGATGGGCACCGTCTATCTGCTCACCATCCGGCAGCTCACCGGGCGCTGGCGTCTCGGTGTCCTGGCGTTGCTCTCGGTTCTGCCCGTGCTGATCACGGCGATGCTGCTGAGTCTCAGCGACGCACCGTCCGTGCGCGAGTACGAGACGACCGTGCTTGGCGCGATGTTCGCCGGGGCGATCGTGCCGCTGGTCGTGCTGGCGCTTGCCGCCGTGGCCTTCGCCAACGAGCTCGAGGACCGCACGCTGGCCAACCTCGTCCTCGCACCGTTGCCGCGCTGGAAGCTCGCGCTGCCCAAGCTCCTCGCGACGATCAGCGTCGCCGGGCCGTTCGTGCTGCTCAGCGGCTTCCTCACCGGCTACATCGCGTTCGTGGGCGACCTGCGTTCGGCGCTGGCCGTGACCGCCGGCGTGTTCGCAGGCGTGCTGCTCTACGCCAGCGTCTTCACCTGGCTCGGCCTCGTGACCACGCAGGCCATCGGCATCGGCCTGCTCTACGTGCTCGTGTGGGAGGGGCTGTTCGCCGGCTTCGTCTCGGGCGTGCGGCTACTGAGCCTGCGCTACACGTCGCTGGCCGTCGTCCACGGCATTGACCCGCGCCGCTTCCCGGCCAGCGAACTGCCCACGCTCTGGGTGACGCTCGCGCTCTGCGCGCTGATCGTCGGCGGCTTTACGTGGCTGAGCGTGCGGCGCCTGCGGACGATGGACGTGCCGTGATGCCGGGAAGGCGGTAGATCGAGACGACCGTCTCCCCGAAGTCGAGGCGCTTGGCGCCCGGCGGCAGCGAATGCGCCCGCTCGTGCTCGCAGACGAGCACCGGCGTGAACCGCTTCGCCTTCCACGCATCGATCACGCGGTCCAGCATCCGCGAGCCGTAGGGCGGGTCCACGAACACGAGGTCGTAGGCGCCTTCGTCCAGCATCGCGGCGAAGGGCAGGGCATCCTTCTTGAACACGCGGGTGCGCTCGCGGAGCTTGAGCTTGATGATGTTCGACTTGAGCGCCGTGAGCGACGTCGGCCGCGTCTCGACGAAATCGCAGCGCCGCGCGCCGCGCGAGATCGCCTCGAGCCCCAGCGCGCCGGTGCCGGCGAAGAGGTCGAGGCAGGACTTGCCGTCGAGCTCGCCGGCGAGATGCTCCATCACGCCCGCGCGCACGTGCTCGGCCGTCGGCCGCACGCGGAAGTCCGCGGGGGACGTGAGATCTCGGTTCGCGAACTTTCCGCCGACGATGCGCATCGTAGCGGTAAGCTAGTACGCCCGTCAGATTGCAGGAATGAGCTTGCGCACGCTGCCCACGAACCTGCCCGCCATCGAAGCCCTGCTCGGGGAGATCGCCGAGTCGCCGAAGGAGCTGTCCGGCGACTTCCTCGGGCGCCTGGTGGCGTTGCTGCGGCCTGGGCGGGTGCAGCGGGCGGAGGAGGCGGCAGCCCCGCTGGAGGGTTTCATCGCGCTGCTCGACGAGCGTCCGGCGCTCGCCGCGGGACTCGCCGAGCACCTGCGCACCGTGCTGCTCTCGCGGATGCACCGCACGCTGTTCGCCGAGTCGGGCATCCTGACGAGCACGGGCTTCTTCACGGGCTTCTGGCAGCGCCTGCTCGCGCGACTGCTGCCACCCGCCGTGGACCCGGACTTCCTGCGCGACTTGGTCGCCGAGGTCTTCGACGAGCCGCAGGACGGCGAGTGGGTCACGCTGATTCCCTATGGGACCTGGCTGGACCTGCTCGCACGCCTCGGCTGCTACGGCGAAGACTTCGCGCCGGTGCGCCGGCACATCCGGCAGGAACTGCTGGAGGCGATGCGACTCGTGGGGCACCGACTCGCCGCGCTCGGGATGGACCCGGCGCTGGTGCGCTACTCGCCGGCGCTGGCGCGGCACGAGTCGCCCTTCCTCGCGCAGAGCGACGAGGTCAAGGACTTCATCGCGCGCCACGGCGACCCCGAAACCCCCGTCGCCCACGACGGGCACCTCGAGGTGCTGCTGGGGCATTGCACCGATTTCATCGCGCAGATCCGGCGCAAGTCGCACGAGACGGGCGTGGGGGTGACGCTGGTGTTCGTGCTGGCGCGCATCGAGCAGCTCGTCGCGCGGATGAAGCTGCTGCGCCAGCTGGCCGTGCCCGATGCCAACGAGCCCGTCGAGGCCACGCGCACGCGCGCGGTGCAGTTCACGGCGACGCTGATCCGCGCCGAGAACCGCCGCAACCGCTTCGGCGAGATCTTCGACGGCACCACGCAGCTGCTCGCGCGGCGCGTGACCGAGCACGCCAGCAAGTCGGGCGAGCACTACGTGACCGAGACGCGCGAGGAGTACCGCGAGATGTTCCGCGCGGCGGCCGGCGCGGGCCTCATCGTCGCCGTGATGGCGATCGTGAAGATCCTCACCGCCTCGCTCGGCCTGCCGGGCTTCTGGCAGGCCGTGGCCTTCTCGCTCATCTATGGATTGGGTTTCGTCATCGTGCACATCCTGCACCTGACCATCGCGACCAAGCAGCCGGCGATGACAGCCGCGACGATCGCCGCGGCCCTCGACGCCACGAGCGACCGCGACGAACGGCTCGATCGCATCGCCACGCTTGCCGCGCAGGTCAGCCGCACGCAGTGGGTCAGCATTGCCGGCAACGTGCTCATCGGCTTCCTCACCTCGCTGGCGATCGCGATGGTCGGCGCGGAATTCCTCGGCTGGAGCCCGATCGGCGCCGAGAAGGCCGAGTACCTGCTGCACGAGCTGCACCCCTGGCAGAGCCTCGCGCTGTTCCACGCGGGCATCGCCGGCGTGTACCTGTTCCTGAGCGGCCTCATCAGCGGCTACTACGACAACCAGTCGCTGTTCTACCGCGTGCCGGAGCGGATCCGCCGCGTGAAGTGGATGCGGCGCTTCCTGGGCCAGTCGCGGGTGGACAAGATCGCACACTACGTCGAGTACAACCTCGGTGCGCTGGCCGGCAACTTCCTCTTCGGCGTGATGCTCGGCGCCACGGGCACCGTGGGCGCGTTCTTCGGGCTGCCGGTGGACATCCGGCACGTGTCGTTCTCCTCGGCCAACCTCGCGTACGCGCTGCAGGCGATGGACTTCCAGGTTGGCTGGAAGGTCGTGCTGCTGAGCGTGGGTGGCGTGCTGGCGATCGCGCTGGTGAACCTCTTCGTGAGTTTCTTCCTCGCGCTGCGTGTGGCGCTGAAGTCGCGCGGCATCGAAACCGAGGGCACCGACGGCCTCACGCGGCGCGTGCTGGCGCGCTTCCGTGCCTCGCCGCGGGAGTTCTTCCTGCCGCCGCGCGAGGGTCTCGGTGCGGAACCGAGCGCCGAGCCTGCAACCCCCGCCGGGCGGGCACGGCCGACGCCGCGGTCCACGCCGCGCCTCACGCCGCGCGCCACGCCGCGGCAGACGCCGCGGATGACGCCGGTCGCGCCGCCGCCCGAGAAGCCGACCGAGCCGTCACCCGAGAAGCCGACCGCGCCGTCGCCCGAGGAGCCGTAGAGGTTCCGATTCGCGGTATCGGGGTTACGTTGCGAAAACCCCGATCAAGGACAGCCTCGTGAACTGGGATCTGGTCATACCGATCCTGTATCTCGCGGTAGTCGCTTGGATCGGCCTTCGGGTCGGCCGCGGCACGCAGGATGCAGAATCGCTCTTCCTCGCCGGACGCGGACTGGGCTTCGGCGTCGTCGGGACCTCGCTCTTCGCGTCGAACGTCTCGAGCACCACGCTCATCGGCCTTGCCGGCGCGGCCTACGCCAGCGGCATCGCCGTGGCGAGCTATGAGTGGATGGCCGCGCTGGCGCTGCTCTTCGCGGCGGTGTTCCTCGTCCCGATCTACCTGAAGTCGCGGATCCTCACGATCCCCGACTACATCGAGCGGCGCTTCGACCGTCGCGCGCGGATGTACGTCGCGGGGCTGATGATCTTCCTGTCATTGGTCGTGGACACCGCCGGCAGCCTCTACGCGGGCGCGCTGGTGCTCACGGTGTTCATCCCCGACCTGCCGCTGTGGCCCACCTTGATCGGCCTCGGGCTCTTCGCGGGGCTCTACACGGCCGCCGGCGGCCTCAAAGCGGTGATGCTCACCGACGCGGTGCAGGCCGTGGTGCTCATCGCCGGGTCCATCGCGCTCACGGCGCTGACCTTCGCCGAGTTCGACTTCAGTTGGATGGCCGTGAAGGCCGCGGTGCCCGACGATCACCTGCATATGATTCTCCCGGCCAGCGATCCGGACCTCCCGTGGCCGGGCCTCGTGCTCGGCCTGCCGATCCTCGGGCTCTACTACTGGACCACCAACCAGTACATCTCGCAGCGCTTCCTCGCGGCGCGCTCGGTGGACCACGCGCGCTGGGGCGCCGTGTTCGCGGCGGGCCTCAAGCTGCTGCCGCTGTTCATTATGGTGCTGCCCGGCGCGATGGCGATCGGGCTGCTGCCGGACCTCGCACGTCCCGACGAAGTGTTCCCGACGTTGGTGCGCGACCTGATGCCGGTCGGCGTGCGCGGCCTCATCATCGCGGCGGTGATGGCGGCGATTATGAGCACCATCGACTCGACGCTCAACGCGGCCTCGGCCATCGCCGTGTACGACCTCGCGGGCCTCGACCGGCGCGAGATCGCGCCGAAGCGCCTGCTCGCCATCGCCCGCGGCACGACGCTCGCGTTTATGGTGATCTCCATCGCCTGGGCGCCGCTGATCCAGCGCTTCCCCGGCATCTTCGCGTACCTGCAGGAAGTCTTCTCCTACGCCGTGCCGCCGGTGGCCGCGGCGTACCTCGGCGGCGTGTTCTGGCGCGGTGCCACGCGTGGCTCGGCCTTCGTCGCGCTGGCCGGCGGTCACCTCGCGGGCCTCGTGCTGTTCATCGGCAGCAAGCAGGGCTGGTGGCCGCTGCATTTCACGGTGAACGCCTTCGTGCTGTTCGTCGTGAGCGGTGCGCTGCTCGCGGTCGCTTCGCGCTTCGAGCCGAAGACCGAGGTGGACCCGGGCACGATGTGGAGCCCGGCCCTCTCGCGCGTGGACGCGGGGACCGGGCTCCTCAAGGACTACCGGCTCTGGGCGGCGCTCGTCGCGCTGGGGGCTGCCGCGAGCGTGTGGATGTTCGCCTAGCGTCAGGCGGCGCCGGCTGTCGCGTTCGGCTCGACGCCGAAGCGCTTCAGCATCTCGGCCACCCACCAGGCCAGGTCGTGCTTCTTGGTTGCGGCA
>CAZYQM010000028.1:14660-15241 GCA_964649965.1 uncultured Gemmatimonas sp. | reverse complement strand
CTCGCCTCAGACAGGGTTCCTTCGGGCAGCTCGCACGCCCTCGCCTCGGGCAGTGTCCCTTCGGGCGGCTCGCACGCCCTGTGGTAATTGTGTATCGCGGCTTCCGTCATCTGTCCTCTGTCACTTACCTTCCGAACAATGTCTGATATCTCCGCTCTCCTCGCGCTGCAGTCCGACGACCTCGTCATCCACGAGATCGAAACCAAGCTCGCGGCGCTGGCGCCGCGCATCGCCGAGCTGGACGCCCGCCGCAAGCGCGTGGCCGACGGCGTGGAGCGCCAGCAGGGGCTGGTGAGTGCGGAGGAGAAGAAGCAGGCCTTCCTGCGCGACAAGATCGCCGAGCACCGGCAGCTGATCGAGCGCAACCAGGCGCAGTTCGACCAGGTGACGAACATCCGCCAGGCGGCCGCGGCGGCAGCGCAGATGGAGCAGGCCAAGAAGATCGTCGCGGGCGAGGAGAGCGACCTGCTGGCGCTGAATCGCCGCTTGGAAGAGATGCGCGGCGCGCTGAAGGCCTCGACGGACGAGCTCGCGGCGCTGGAAGCGGAGCAGTTCATCACCCGCAATCCGGCCACCGGCGG
>CAZYQM010000028.1:3678-14650 GCA_964649965.1 uncultured Gemmatimonas sp. | reverse complement strand
GGCGGAGCGGGCGACGGCCGCCGCGAAGCGCGCCGAGACGGCGAAGGGCGTGAGCAGCGCGATGCGCGCGCGCTACGACCGCCTGCGCAACAAGAAGCGGGTGCACGTGGTGGTCGCGCTCAACGGCACGGCCTGCGGCGCCTGCGACACGGCGATCCCGATGCAGCTGCGGCACGCGATGCTCTCGACCGGGGCGATCGAGCTCTGCGAGGTCTGCGGCGTGATGATGTACCACCAGGCCTGACGGCGGAATGAGCCGGGCGCGGCCGGCGGCACGCTGGCGCGCGGTGCCGGAGGCGGACGCGGCGGTGGTGGCGGCGTTGCGCACGGGATTGCGCGCGTTGACGGATGCGGCGGCGAAGCCCGCGCTGCCGGAGGCCCTGTTGCGCCTGCTCGCCGTGCGCGGGATCCACGCCGTCGCGGAGGCCGAGCGCTATCTCAAGCCGACGCGCGAGCACCTCACGCCGCCGGAGGCGCTGACGGACCTGCGCCGGGCGGCGGAGCGGCTGGCCGAGGCGGTGCACCGCCGCGAGCGCATCCTCGTGCACGGCGACTACGACGTGGATGGCATCTGCTCGACGGCGCTGCTGACGCGGGTGCTGCGCGGCCTGGGCGGCGACGTGCTGCCGTTCATCCCCGAACGCAAGCGCGATGGCTATGATCTCGGCCCGGCGGGCGTGCGCGCGGCGGTCGAGGGCGGGGCGAAGCTGGTGCTCACCTGCGATTGCGGCACGACGGCGCTCGAGGCGGCGCGCGAGCTCGCGCGGCAGGGCATCGATCTCATCGTCACGGACCATCACCGGCCGAAGACCGAGCTGCCGCAGTGCTACGCGCTGGTGAATCCGCAGCGCGAGGCGGACGTGGACACGCGCGGCGATCGCCACTGCGCGGCGGTGGGCATCGCGTGGAAGCTCACCCAGGTCGTGACGGATCTCGTGACGGCCGACTGGGCCGAGGCGGACCGCGCCGCGGCCTTCGCCCGCGTGGACGACCAACTCGAACTGGTCGCGCTGGCGACGGTGGCGGACGTGGCGGCGCTGGTCGGCGACAACCGCGTCTTGGTGGCCGAAGGCCTGCGCCGGATGAAGCCGCCCAAGCCAGGCGCGCCGGACCGTCGCAACCTTGGCCTCCGCGCCTTGATCCGCTCGGCGGGGATTGACGACAAGCGGCTCACTGCGGGACGACTCGGCTATGTGGTCGCGCCGCGACTGAACGCGCTCGGGCGCATCCGCCACGCGCTGCTCGGCGTGGAGCTGTTGCTGGCGGAGGATGAGAGCCGCGCGATGGACCTGGCCGCGGAGTGCAATCGCGCCAACGACGAACGGCAGGCATTGGACCGCCGCATCCTCGAGGAGGCGCAGCAGTTGCTGGCCGGTCGCGACCTCGGCGCCGCACGCGGGCTCGTGCTGCACGGTGAGGGCTGGGAGCCCGGCGTGATCGGCATCGTCGCGTCGCGCGTGGTGGAGCTGACGCATCGGCCGACGTTCCTGATCGCG
The DNA here is from genome assembly GCA_964649965.1 of uncultured Gemmatimonas sp. GTDB lineage: Bacteria > Gemmatimonadota > Gemmatimonadetes > Gemmatimonadales > Gemmatimonadaceae > Pseudogemmatithrix. The sequence goes on along the minus strand of CAZYQM010000028.1, from coordinate 13,154 downwards.
GTGACCAGCGACGGCGGCGTGCGGGTGGGGAAGGGGTCGGGGCGATCGATTCCAGGCTTCGACCTGCACGCGGCGCTGACTTCGTGCGGCGACTTGTTGGAGAAGTTCGGCGGGCATCGCGCGGCCGCTGGCCTCACGATCGCGCCGGAGCGCATCGGGGACTTCGCCGAGCGCTTCGATGCCGCGGCGGCCGAGGCGTTGACGGAGGAGCAGTTGATCCCCGAGCTGAAGCCTGACCTCGAGCTGCCGATTGACGCGGCCGATGAAGCGTTGCTCGGCGCGCTGCGCCATCTCGAGCCGTTCGGGATGGGCAATGCGGGTCCGCTGTTGCTCTCGCGCGGCGTGGCACTGCGCGGCGGGCCGCGGAAGATCGGTACGGACGGCATCAAGCTCGAGGTGGCGAGCGCGACCGGCCCTCGCGAGGCGGTGGGCTGGGGCCTCGCGTCGCGCGCCGCGGAGATCGGCCGCGACGCGCAGGTGGACCTGGTGTATCGTCTGGAGATGAACGAGTTCCGCAACGCGCGTACGCTGCAGGCGAACATCCTCGACCTGCGGCCGAGCGGCTCGGCGGGCGCGGCGAGCGGGTCGGGCGCGGCGAGCGCTGTGGACGCGGGCGATGCCTGAGCTGCGGATCGTGGCCGGCCGGTGGCGCGGCCGACGGATCCAAGTGCCGCCGAGCGGCGTGCGCCCCACCGCCGACCGCGTGCGCGAGGCCTGGATGAGCATTCTCCAGCCGCACATCCCCGACGCGCGGGTGTTGGATCTCTGCGCCGGCAGCGGCGCGCTGGGCCTGGAGTGCCTGAGCCGCGGCGCCACGCACTGCGACTTCGTGGAGAAGAGCCCGTCGGTGGCGAAGGTGCTGAAGGCGAACATCGCCAGCCTGCAGGCCGGAGGTATGAGCACGGTCCACGTCGCCGATGCCGTGCAGTTCACCTCCCAACTCCCAACTGCCAACTCCCAACTGGCAGTTGAAAGCCGAGCTTACCAAGTCGCCCTCGCCGACCCCCCGTACGCTTCCCCCGTCGCGAAAGAGCTGGCCGCCATCTGGCTCACCCAGCCGTTCTCCGACATCTTTTGCATCGAGCACGCCGCCACGGAATCGCTGCCAGATCCGGCCGACGGCGCGCCGGCGGACCGCCGCCGCTACGGCGACACCGCGATCACCATCTACCGCGTTCCCTCCTGATGCCGAAGACCGCGCTGTACGCCGGCAGCTTTGACCCGATCACCAACGGGCACGCCGACCTCATCAAGCGTTCGCTGCAGTTCGTGGACCGCTTGGTGGTGGGCGTGGCCGTGAACGTCGCCAAGCAACCGCTGTTCAGCGACGAGGAGCGCGTGGCGCTGATCGAGGCCGCGGTGGAGCACGACCCGCGCGTGACGGTGAAGGCCTTCAAGGGCCTCGTCGTGGACTTCGCCAAGGCCAATCAGGCGACGGTGATCCTGCTCGGCCTGCGCTTCGTGGCGGATTTCGAGTACGAGTACCAGATGGCGCTGATGAACCGCCACCTGGCGCCGCAGTTGGAGACGATGTTTATGGTGCCGAGCATCGAGGTCAGCTACATCAGCTCGTCGCTGGTGCGTGAGGTCGCGCGCTTCGGCGGCGACATCGACAAGCTCGTGCATCCGGCCGTGGCGGCCGCGTTGCGCGAGAAGTTCTGACGCTAGCTTATTTACGCAGTCGGAAGTCCCATCCACCCCAGCACGAGCCGGAAATGCCCCTGCACGTCTCCCGCCAAGCCGACGTCGTCATCGTCGAGATCGAGGGCCAGCTGATCGTGAGCAACCGCCAGGAGCTCAAGCAGCGGGTGCTCGACGAGGCGGAGACGGGCGCGCGGAAGGTCCTCGTGGACTTCGAGCGCACCGGCTACATAGACTCCGCAGGCTTGGGCGTGCTGGTCTCGCTGGCCAAGCGCCTGCGCGAACTGGGCGGCGACATCCGCCTCGCCAACCTCAACGACGACCTGCAGACGCTGTTCGAGCTGACCAAGCTCGACACGCTGTTCCAGATCGCCGACAGCCGAGAGCGCGCGCTCGAGACGTTCTGAATGCCGGGATCGCTGACGCTGGACCTGCGGATCCCGAGCGAGCTGCAGCACATCGAGGGCGTGGTGGAGGAAGTGCTGCGCGGCTGCGCGGATCGCGCGGTGGACGTGCGCGCGTTGGGCATCAAGTTCAAGGTGGCGCTGACCGAGGCGCTGTCGAACGCCATCATCTGCGGCAACGGCGAGGACGCGCGCAAGGAAGTGCGCGTGCGCGTGGACGTGCGCGACGACGTGCTCGTGGTGGAGGTCGAGGATGAAGGCACGGGCTTCGACCTCGAGGCCTGCACCGAGGATCCGACGACGCCGGAGAACCTCGAGCGCGAGGACGGCCGCGGCCTGTTCCTGATGCGCGCGCTGGTGGACCGCGTGGAGAACTTCCGCGTGCGCGGCCGCGCGCGGGGCAACGTCGTGCGGCTGACGATGCGGCGGCCGGACCGCCCGGGGCACGCCGCGTGAGCGACATCGGCGCCGCCCTCCACGCGTTCTCCGAAGCCTACGGCTGCGGGGCGACGCTGTGGACGCAGGCGGCGCCGGGCGCGACGCTGGAGGTCGCGGCGACGTCGGGCGGCGACGTCACGCCGCCGGAGGGCTTCGCCGACATCACGGGCAGCGAACCGCGCCTGCGCGAGACGGCCCTCGGCACGCAGCTCGTGCTGCGCATCCCCGGCCGCACGCGCGCCTGGCTGGGCGTGGGGCCGGTCGCCGACGATGACGCCGACGTGCGCAAATGGCTGCGCGTGCTCGTGCCCGTGCTCGGCGAGGTGCTGCAGGCGCGCTGGGAGGCCAGCCACGCCGCCGATGAACTGATGGAGCGCTACGAGGAGATCAACCTCCTCTACTCGATCAGCGAGATCCTCGGCCGCACGGTGACGCTGGATGACGCGGCGAAGACGATCCTGCTCGAGGTCTCGGATACCGTCGGCGCAGACTACGGCGCGCTGCTCGTGCACGATGCCGCGGCGGGGTTGCTGCGTCCGGTGACGAGCCTGCGCAGCGCGAGCGCGGGGCCGGCGGTGCCGATCCCGATTGACGATCCGATCGCCGTGTCGGCGCGCGTCTTCCGCACGCGGCACGCGCTGCTCGTGAACGCGGGCGTGCTGGAGTCGCAGTTGGAGGCGCCGTTCCGCTCCGGCGCGATGCTCTCCGTGCCGATCACGTGGACGACGCCCGAGGGTGGCATCCCGCTGGGCGTGGTGTGCCTGAGCGGCCGGCGCAGCGGGGAGAACTTCACCGCCGGCGACGAGAAGCTCGTGTCCGCGGTGGGCTCGCAGATCGGCACGGCGATCCAGAACGCCAAGCTCGTGCGCGCCACGCTGGACCAGGAGCGCCTGCAGAGCGAGATGCGCCTCGCGCACGACCTGCAGATGAAGCTGCTGCCGTCGGGCGAGGCCGTGGCGCCGGAGGCGATGTGCGCGGTGCGCGTGGAGCCGGCCGAGGGCGTGGGCGGGGACTTCTACAACCTGTTCCATCTCGGCAACGGACGCATCGGCGTGCTGGTGGGCGACGTCTCGAGCCACGGGTACCGCGCGGCGTTGATTATGGCGCTGGTGATGAGCGCGAGCGCGATCCACGCGCAGACGACGGCCGATCCCGCGGAGACGGTGACGGCGATCTTCGCGACGCTCGACGAAGAGCTGCGCGAGACGGAGATGTTCCTCTCGCTGTGCTATTGCGTGGTGGACCGCGAAGCGCGGACGATCCGCTGGACCAACACGGGCCATCCGCACGCGTTCACGATCGGCGCCGACGGCGAGCCGAAGCGGCTCGATGCGACGGACCCGCCGCTGGGCTTGGGGCCCGAGGACCTGCACGTGTCGGAGCGCGCCTGGGATCCGGAGCACGAACTGCTGGCGCTGTTCACCGACGGCATCACGGACGCGCGCAACGCGCGTGGCGAGGCGCTGGGCGAGCGCGCGGTGCTCGAGGTGCTGCGGGCGCGGCGCAAGGAAGTGCCGTCGCGCATCGTGGACGGCGTGTTCGCGCTGGTGGAAGGGCATATGGGTCGCGCCAAGCCGCACGACGACCAGGCCGTGGTCGTCTTGCGGCATTCGTGAGCGCGCCGCAGCGCGCGGCCCGGCGATGACGGAACGACTTCCGCGCCCCAAGAAGCGACTCGGCCAGCACTTCCTGACCGATCCGCGCCTGCTCGGGCGCATCGCCGACGCGCTGGCGATCACGCGCGAGGATACGGTCATCGAGATCGGGCCCGGACGCGGCGCGCTCACGGAGCATTTGCTGCAGCGCGCGGGGCGGGTGATCGCCATCGAACTGGACCGCGAGCTGGCGCCGATCCTGCGCGAGCGCTGGAGGGACGAGCCGCGCTTCACGCTGATCGAGGGCGACGTGCTGGAGCAGGACCTCGGGGCGCTTGCCGGCGGGCCGTTCCTGCTGGCGGGCAACGTGCCGTACAACATCACCACGCCGATCCTGTTTCACGCGATGCAGCGGCCGCGGCCGACACGGGCCGTGTACCTGGTGCAGAAGGAAGTCGCCGATCGCGTGGTGGCGGCGCCCGGCAGCGATGACTACGGCGCGCTGAGCGTGAACGTGCAGGCGTTGGCCGATGCGGAGCGGCTGTTCATCGTCGGGGCGAAGAGCTTCAACCCGCCGCCGAAGGTGGAGAGTGCGGTGATCCGCGTGGTGCCGCGTGCGACGCCGCTGATGGACGAGGCGGAGGAGGAGCCGTTCCGCGTGTTCGTGCAGGCGGCGTTCGGACTTCGGCGCAAGCAGATGCGGCGTGTGTTGCGGACGGTGTTCGGCTGGGATGCCGAGCGCGCGGATGCCGTGCTTATGGCGGCGGGGGTTAGTCCTGAGGCGAGGCCGGAGAGCTTGGGGGCTCGGGAGTTTCTGGCGATGCTTCGGCTTGGGAGGACCGAGGTGCCGAGGAGCGAGTAGCGAGGGGAAGGAGGGAGGCTTGAGGAGGGAGGAGGGAGGTGGTGAGGAGGGAGGGGATTCCTCCCGTTCTCAAGGTTCCGGCCGCTTTCCTATCGTTCTCGCTGCTCGTTCCTTGCTCCTCGCTTCTCTGTATCCTCCGTCCTCCGCTCAGACTCCGTGCGTGAGCGAGTAGGCCAGGATCTCAAGCTCCGTCGCCATATTCACCGCGCGGATCGTCACGCCCTCGGGCGCGAGCAGCGGTGCCGGCGCAAAGCTCAGGATGGCGTGCACCCCTGCCGCGACGACGCGATCCACCATCGCCTGCGCGGCCTCCGCGGGGACGGCGAGCACGGCGATGCGCGGCTTGTGTACGCGGATGTCGTGCTCGAGTTCCTCGTCGGGGCGCACGGCCAGCGGGCCGAGCTTGACGCCTGCCTTGGCGGGGTCGCTGTCGTACACGCCGACGACGTGGAAGCCGCGCGAGGTGAAGCCGCGGTACTGGGCCAGCGCCGCGCCGATCTTGCCGGCGCCGATGATGACGACGGGCCAGGGCTGCTCGAGGCCGAGGATCTCGCGGATGGACGCGATGAGATCCTTGACGCCGTAGCCGAGTCCGCGCTTGCCGAAGGAACCGAAGAAGGAGAGGTCCTTGCGCACCTGTGCGGACGTCGTGCCGCCGGAGCGTGCGAGCTCTCCGGAGGAAACGGTCGTCTGGCCGCGGGACTCGAACTCTTCCAGGAAGCGGAGGTAGAGCGAGAGTCGGCGGACGGTGGATTCGGCGATGTGCTTAGTCGGGGAGTGCATACATTTGTGAAATCTTTCACAATGTAGTGCGAGCACGGAGCGGACTTCAATAGGCGGAAATCATTCGGGATTCAGGGGATAGGCTGATTTTGCGCGGGGTGCGGCGCTTCGGCACTCGTTCGGTGCAGGCTACATTGTCCGGGTGGACCTGCACACGCTCCCTTACGTCGTCGTGGACGTCGAGACCACCGGAGGCCAGCCCTGGGGCAGCGACCGGGTGACCGAGGTCGCGGCCGTCACGGTCGAGGGTGACCGCGTGGAGGTCGCGTTCCAGTCGCTGATCAATCCGGGCCGGCCGATTCCCTGGCACATCACGCGGCTGACGGGCATCTCCGATGCGATGGTGCGCGAGGCGCCGCGTTTCGAGGACATCGCCGGGGAGTTCGCGGCTCACCTGGTGGGTCGGGTGTTCGTGGCGCACAACGCGAGCTTCGACTTCGGCTTCCTCGATGCGGAGTTCTCGCGCGTGGCGCCGACGCCGCTGGGCAGCCTCGTGACCGCGCAGCTGTGCACGGTGCGGCTCGCGCGGCGATTGCTCAGCCATCTCCCGCGGCGCAATCTCGACGCGGTGAGTGCGCACTACGGCGTGTCCATCAGCGATCGTCATCGCGCGAGCGGGGATGCGCTGGCGACGGCTCAGGTGCTGCGCGGCTTGCTGCACGATGCGTCGCTGCGCGGCGTGCACACCTGGGATGACCTCGACGCGTTGCTCAGCCGCGGGACGGGGCGGAAGAAGCGCAGCGCGTGGCCGAAGAGCACGGACGGCGCCGACGGGTTGTAGGGCGAAGCGGCGCACATCGCGACGCACGGCAGGGCGGGGGCGAGGGGCGCCCGTAGGGACCGTGCGCGAAGCGGTCAGGTCCCGTAGGGCGCCGCTCGCCCCCGACCTGCGCACGAATCGCGCGCATCAAGCATCACTCCAACGCTCTCAACTCGGCGATGCGATCATCCGCTTCGTCGTCGCTGCGCCCCATCGCCATCAGCGCGTAGTGGGCGATGCCGTACGCGAGTTCCTGCTCGCCCATCACCACGCGGCCCACGTCCTGGGTCTTGAGGAAGCGGCGCTCCTCCTCGGAGTGCGTGCGCACCACCGTGGGCAGGTCGGGCCGCGTCTCGCGGGCCTTCTTCACGATGTGCCGCGCCTGGAACGGATCGGGCGTGGTAACGATCAGCAAGCGCGCGGTGCCGCAGTGGGCCTGCTCGCGCACCAGCGCGCGCGTCGCGTCGCCGTAGATGGCCAGCACGCCCTCGTCGCGAAGCCGCTCGACCAATGCGCGGTCCTGCTCGATGACCGCGTAGGGGATGTCGGCCTGCGACAGCGCGTAGGCGACCACCGAGCCAACGCGTCCGTGGCCGACGAGGACCACGTGATCGTGCATCGGTGCGTCGAGCTCGGGTGGCAGCGCGCGCAGGGGATCGGCGGGGGCGATGCGCTCGAGCGCGTCGTGCAGGCGCGGGCGGCGATGGATCCAGTTCTCCAGGCGTCGCGTGCCGCCGACGACCAGCGGGTTGGCGGTGATGGAGAGCAGGGCTGCGGCGAGCATCAGTTGCTCGGCTTCGCGCGGGAGCACGTCGAGCGAGACGGCCAGCGCGGCGAGGATGAACGAGAACTCGCCCACCTGCGCGAGGCCGGCGGCGACGAGCAACGCGCGCCGCAGCGGATGCCGCTGCCAGAGCAGGAAGCCGGCGACCACGGCGTAGCGCAGCGGGATGACGACCGCGAGCACCACGAGCAGCTTGCCCGGCGAGGCGAAGATCTGCACCGGGTCCACGAGCATCCCGACGGAGAAGAAGAAGAGCACGGCGAAGGCGTCCTGCAGGGGCAGGGCGTCGGACGCGGCCTGATGGCTCAGGTCGGACTCGCTGATCACCACGCCGGCGAAGAACGCGCCCAGCGCGAAGGACACGCCGAACACCGCGGCGGCGACCACCGCAAAGACGATGGCCACGGCGAGTACCGCAAGCGTGAACAGCTCGCGCGAGCCTTGCCGCGCGACGTGCTCCAGCAGCCAGGGCACGGCACGTCGCCCGATGACGACCATCAGGCCGATGAACAGCGCGACCTTGCCCAGCGTGAGCAGCAAGGCCGCGCCGAGCTTCCCGTCCACGAGATCGAGGCCCAGCGGGGCGTTGCCGATCGGCGCGGCCACGGCGGGCAGCAGCACGAGCACGAGGACCATCGCGATGTCCTCGACGATCAGCCAGCCCACCGCGAGGCGGCCCTCGACGGTGTCCACGGCGTTGCGGTCCTCGAGCGTCCTGAGCAGCACGACGGTGGAGGCCACTGAGAGCGTGGTGCCGAAGACGAGGCCGGCGAGCGGCGACCAGCCCCACCACATCGCCAGCGGCAGGCCGAGCGCCGCCACGAACGCGATGCGCAGGACGGCGCCGGGCACGGCGCTGCGCCGTACGGCGATCAACTGCTCCACGGAGAAGTGGATGCCGACGCCGAACATCAGCAGCACGACGCCCACCTCGGCCAGTTGCGCGGCGAGTTCGACGTCGGGCTTGGGTCCGGGAGCGTAGGGGCCGGCGAGGATGCCGGCGGCGAGATAGCCGACGAGCGGCGGCAGCCCGACGCGCTTGGCCGCGAGGCCGAGCACGAAGGCCACGCCGAAGCCGATGGCCAGCGTGACGATGAGCGCCGTGTCGTGGGGCATCGCGGGCAAGGTAACGCGCGAAGCGGCGGCGGCGGGATAGTAGATTGTCCGATATGAGCGCCCCGACCCCCTTACACGAATCGCGCCGACTCGGCGACTGGACGATCCACGCCCTGCAGGCCGGCGGCCAGCTGCTCGACGGCGGCGCGATGTTCGGCGTGGTGCCGAAGCCGCTGTGGGAGCGGCGCATCGCGGCCGACGCGCGCAACCGCATCCCGCTGGGGATGCGCTGCCTGCTGATCGAGCATCCGACGGCGAACACGGTGCCGGGGCACCGGACGATGCTCGAGGCGGCGCTGGCGGCGGCCGGATTCGCGGCGGAGGATGTGCGGGTGGTGATCAACACGCACCTGCACTTCGACCACGCGGGCGGCAACACCTCGCGCGACGAGGCGGGGGCGATCGTGCCGAGTTTCCCGAACGCGCGGTATTTGGTGCACGGGCGGGAGATGCACTACGCGACGCACACGAACGAGCGCACGGCGGCGAGCTACTTCGCGCGCAACTGGGATGTGCTGGCGGAGCGGGGGCAGCTGGAGCTGGTGGAGCACGGGGTGGAGCTGCTGCCCGGCATCCGGATGCGGCACACGCCGGGGCACACGCCCTGGCACCAGAGCATCGTGCTGGAGAGCGGCGGCGAGACGGCGGTGTTCCTCGGGGATGTGTGCCCGACGGCGGCCCACGTGCCGCTGCCGTGGATTATGGGTTACGACGTGGAGCCGCTGGTGACGCTCGAGTCGAAGCGGGCATTGTGGGCGGACGCGTCGGCTGGAGGGTGGACGGTGATCTTCGAGCACGATGCGCAGCAGGCGTGGGGTCGGATTCGGCTTGGTGAGAAGGGGTACGGGTTCGAGGCGCTCTAACTGCAGTTACGAGTTGGGAGTTGGAAGTTGAAAGAGGGCGCCGAGGCGTCCGCTCGTCCCTCCCAACTCATTACTGCCAACTTCCAACCGCAGTTTTGACCCACTCTTGACCTAACCCCCCGCCAGCACTAGGTTTAGCCTCAACTCAGACAAGCACACGAGCGGGCGCTCGTGTCACCCTCTGGCCTCGTCCCTCGGGACGGAGTGCTGCAGGAGTCCCGACAAGCCAC
>CAZYQM010000028.1:1319-3668 GCA_964649965.1 uncultured Gemmatimonas sp. | reverse complement strand
ACGCGGACTCCGAATGCGGGGTCCGCGTTCTGTTTTCCCTTCGTCAGGAGTCGTCGTATCCAGGAAACCGCAGCAAAGCCGCGTGGCCCCCGCATCAATCGTCAGATCCGCATTTCGCCGGTGCGCGTGATCGGCGCCGACGGTGCGCAGTTGGGGGTCCTGGAAGTGGATGTCGCGTTGAAGATGGCCGACGAGGCCGGACTCGACTTGGTCGAGGTGGCTGCCGCCGCCCGTCCCCCGGTGGTCCGCATTATGGACTACGGGAAGTACAAGTTCGAGATGGCCAAGCAGGCGCGACAGGCGAAGAAGAAGCAGCACGTGATCCAGCTGAAGGAAGTGAAGTACCGTCCCGGCATCGAGAAGCACGACTTCGACACGAAGACCAACAAGGCTCGTGGGTTCATCGAAGACGGCAACAAGGTGAAGGTGACGTTGATGTTCCGCGGTCGGCAGATCGCACATCCCGAGCTCGGAATGGCCGTAGTCGAACGGGTGGCCCAAGCGTTGGCGGACGTCGCGAAGGTGGAGACGGCGGCCAAGCTGGAGGGCAAATCCCTCACCATGATCCTCACGCCGAAGTGAGAAAGGCGGATAAATGCCGAAGATGAAGTCGCACAAGGGCGCCAAGAAGCGCTTCTCCGTCACGGGGAAGGGCAAGGTGCGCCGGCTCAAGGCCTACAAGAGCCACATCCTGACCAAGAAGACCTCGAAGCGGAAGCGCAACCTCCGTCGTCCGACGACCGTCGCGACGAATGGCGAGGCGAAGAACCTCAAGCGCCTGCTGCAGGCCTAAGGAGACGAGACAATGCCACGCGTCAAGTCGAACCCGGTGCGCCTGAAGCGCAAGAAGCAGATCCTGAAGCACGCGAAGGGCGCCTTTGGTGGCCGCTCCAAGCTCTGGAAGGCGGCGAAGGAGACCGTCGAGCGCGGGTGGGTCTATGCCTACCGGGACCGCAAGGCGAAGAAGCGCGATTTCCGCAAGCTGTGGATCGTCCGCATCAATGCGGCGGCCCGCCTGAACGGGATGTCGTACTCGACCTTCATCTCCGGCGTGCAGGCGGCCGGGATCGAAGTCGACCGCAAGATTATGGCCGACATCGCGGTGCACGATGCCGCGGCGTTCACGGAGCTGGCCGAGAAGGCGAAGGCCGCGCTGGCCGCGAAGTAAGCGCAACGGTGAAGGATGAACGGGCGGGTGGCGATGTCGCCGCCCGCCCGTTTCCCGTTAGTTTCCCCTCTATGACGCTCTCGGATTTCCTCGACAAGCTCGGTCAGCTCGAAGCTGCGGCCCCGGCGCAGATCGCCGCGGCCGACTCCGCCGACGCGCTGGCCGCGGCGCGCAACGCGCTGGTCGGTCGCCAAGCCGGCGCGCTCACGGCCCTGATGAACGCCCTCGGCGAACTCCCCAAGGAGGAGCGCCGCGAGGCGGGCGCACGCGCGAACAAGCTGAAGGTCGCGCTCGAAGAGGCGCTGGACCTGCGTCGCGCGCAGCTCGCCGCGCAGGCCGCCTCGTCGGGCCCGGCGCTGGATCTCTCGATGCCCGGCCGCGAGCGCTGGCAGGGCACGGTGCATCCGGTGTCGCTGGTCATCGACGAGGTCGTCGAGATCTTCCGCGAACTCGGCTTCACGATCGCCCTCGGGCCGGAAGCCGAGCAGAGCTGGTACAACTTCGGCGCGCTGAACTTCCCGGCCGACCATCCGGCGATGGATATGCACGACACGCTGTACCTGGGGCAGGAGCAGGTGCTGCGCACGCATACCTCGCCGGTGCAGGTGCGCACCCTGCAGCAATACGCGCCGCCGGTGCGCATCCTCGCGCCGGGCAACGTGTATCGCCGCGACTTCTTCGATCCCTCGCACGCGCCGATGTTCGCGCAGGTCGAGGGGCTCGTCGTGGACGAGGGCATCAGCTTCGCCGACTTGAAGGCGACGCTCTCGCACTTCGCGCGGCGCTACTTCGGCGCCAACACGAAGACGCGATTCCGTCCGAGCTTCTTCCCGTTCACGGAGCCCAGCGCCGAGATGGACGTGCAGTGCGGCGTCTGCGGCGGCGCGGGCTGCGGCGTGTGCAAGCACAGCGGCTGGGTCGAGATCCTCGGCTCGGGGATGGTGCATCCCGCGGTGCTGGAGAACGCCGGCCTCGACAGCGAGAAGTACACCGGCTGGGCCTTCGGGATGGGACCGGCGCGCACGGCGATCTCGCGCCACGGCATTCCCGACATCCGCATCCTCTACGATTCCGACGTGCGCTTCCTCGACCAGTTCGGCCGATGAACCTCTCCCACGCCTGGCTCTCCCGCTTCGTCCCGCACGGCAAGACGCCGGAGCAGGTCCGCGATCTCCTCACCG
>CAZYQM010000028.1:0-1219 GCA_964649965.1 uncultured Gemmatimonas sp. | reverse complement strand
TCCCGCTTCGTCCCGCACGGCAAGACGCCGGAGCAGGTCCGCGATCTCCTCACCGCGCACGTCGCGACGGTCGAGGGGCTGGAAGCGCTGCGCGCCGACCTCGCGCCTATTGTCGTTGCTCAGGTAGTGGCGAGCGAGAAGGTGCCCGACACCAAGCTCTCGTTCAACAAGGTGGATGACGGTTCGGGCGAGCTGCTCGAGGTCATCTGCGGCGCGAACAACGTCGTCGTTGGCAACAAGTATCCGTTCGCGCGCAGCGGCACGACGATCCCGACGGGCCTGAAGATCGAGAAGCGCAAGATCCGCGGCTTCACGTCCAACGGAATGCTCTGCTCGGCGGACGAGCTCAAGCTCGGCAGCGACCACGACGGCATCTACACGCTGGACACGGACGCCGCGCCGGGCACGCCGTTCCTCGACGTGCTGCCGCTGGGCGACGTGCGCATCCAGCTCGACGTGCTGCCGAACCGTCCGGACCTGCTCTCGCACCTCGGCGTGGCGCGCGAGCTCTCGGCGATCACGGGCGTGAAGCTCGCGGCGCCAGCGGAGCTGGCCGACCTGCCGACGCCGGCGAACGCGCTGGCGCAGGGCGAGCGCGAGGCGAGCGCGGGCGGCATCTCCGTGCGCGTGGAGGACAGCGCCGACTGCCCGCGGTATATGGCGGCGGTGATCAGCGGCGTGACCGTGTGCCCGAGCCCCGACTGGCTGCGCGAGGCGGTCGAGGCGGTGGGCGGGCGCTCGATCAACAACGTGGTGGACGCGACGAACTATATGCTCCACGGCTTCGGCCAGCCGATGCACGCCTTCGACAAGGCGAAGCTCGGCGGCGCGGGCGTCGTCGTGCGGCGCGCGAAGGCCGGCGAGACGCTGGTCACGCTGGACGGCGCGACGCGCAAGCTCGATCCGGAGATGCTGGTGATCGCCGACAGCGCGCGACCGACGGCGCTGGCCGGCGTGATGGGCGGCAAGGACAGCGAAGTCACCGACGCGACGACGGACATCGTGCTCGAGGTTGCGACCTTCGGCGCGAAGCCGGTGCGCACGACGCGGCGCAAGGCGGGACTCTCGACGGACGCGAGCTATCGCTTCGAGCGGGGCATTGACGACGCGATGGTGCCGCAGGCGCTGGCGCTGGGCGCGGCGCTGCTCGCGCAGGTGAGCGGCGGGCACGTGGAAGCGTTGATTGAGGTGGGCGGGGCGCCGGCCCCGGCGGCGGCGG
>CAZYQM010000027.1:13403-15522 GCA_964649965.1 uncultured Gemmatimonas sp. | reverse complement strand
GCGTCCGAGGCGTTCGTGATGAGGTTCATCACCACCTGCCGCAGCTGCGTGGCGTCGGCCTCGACGGCGGGCAGGTTCGTCGCGAGCTCCTGTTGCAGCGTGGCGCGCTTGCTCACGGCGGCGCGGAGCAGGGCGGCCATCTCGTCCACGAGCGTGCCGACCTGCACCGGCTCGACGACGAAGCGGCCCTTGCCGGCGTAGGCGAGGAGCTGGCGCGTGAGGTCGGCGGCGCGGCTCGCCGCGCGCCGCACCTCGACGACGAGCTCGCGCGCCTCGGAACCCGTCGGCAGCGACTCCTCGGCGAGGCTGGCGTTGCCGATGACGCCGACGAGCAGGTTGTTGAAGTCGTGGGCGATGCCGCCCGCGAGGAGGCCGAGGCGCTCCATCTTCGACGATTCCTGGAGCTGCCGCTCGAGGCGTTCCTCGATGGCCTCGGCGGCGCGCTGCTGCGTCACGTCGGTGCCCATCCCGATGACGCGCCCGTCGGACAACCGCACATTGGCCCACGACATCGTGACCACGCGCCCGTCGCGCGTGCGAAGCTGCCAGTCGCGCCACTCGGGCGAATCGGTGGAGATCGAGGCCATCACCCGGGCGCGATACTCCGGATCGGGATACACCTCCGCCATCACGTCAACGCGCTGCATCTCGTCGAAGGTCCAGCCGAGGAGGCGCTCGCAGTGGGCGTTGACGTAGAGCATCCGCCCGTCGGCGTCCACGATGTCTATGGCGATCGGGATGTTCGAGAGCACCGTATCGAGCACGGCCTTCTGCGCGGCGAGCGTCTCGCGTTCCTGCAGGCGTGCCGAGATGTCGGCATGGGTGCCGACGATGCGGCGCGGACTGCCGTTCGCGTCGCGGACGACGATCTTGGCGCGGTCGTGGAACCAGAGCCAGCGGCCGTCGCGATGCTGCATCCGGACGTCGATGGCGACGCCCGGGATGCGGCCCGCGATGTGCTCGGCGAGGGCGGTCTCCGAGCGCTCGCGGTCATCGGGATGGATGACGCGCTCCCAGGTGCTGATGTGCGGTTCGAGCTCGTCCGGATCGTAGCCCAGGAGGCGGGCCCACGCGGAGTTGAAGAACAGTTGGCCACTGGGCACGTCCCAGTCCCAGAGCCCGTCGTTAGACGCGTCGAGCGCGTACGCGAGCCGTTCCTCGCTCGCGCGGAGGGCTTCGAGCGCGCCGTGGAGGGCCGTGTGGTCCTGGACCTCGGACATCAGCAGGGTCGGGCGGTCGCCGTCCCGATCGAGCACGGCCACCGACGTCTGCGCGTAGATCACCGAGCCATCGGCACGGCGGTAGCGCTTCTGGACGGTAGCCTGCTCGACGCGCTGCGTGGCGAGGTAGTCGATGAACCCGCGATCGCGTGCGACGTCCTCGGCGTGCGTGAGCTCGAGGAACGAGCGGCCGACGAACCAGTCCTTGGGATAGCCGAAGAGCTTGGCGAAGGACGCGTTGACGCGCAGGTAGCGTCCGTCGCCGCCGAGCAGTGCGGTGGGCGTGACCGCCAGCTCGAAGCCGAGGTCGAGCATACGCACCATCTCCGCATCCGACGGCGTGCCGGCGGAGGGCGTCTGGCTCGGGGGGCGGCCTGAGGGCGAGTTCACTGAGTCTAGAATGGACGGGTTTTCACGAGGTGGCGCAAGCGAGTATCGGTCGGCGCGGACGCTGCACCGTCACATCGGGCGACCGGGGGGGCCGGGGCGGGTCGTCGAGAGGGGCCGAGCCCCCCAATCGCGTTGCGATTTGCTCCCCCCGCCCGTAGCTTCCACGGTGAGTGGGCGCTGAGGCCCGTAGGTGCAAGTCCGTCCGGTAGTTAGCCCGTCCCGACCCGCGCCCTACGCCGGCGCCGGCCCGGTCGGTCCAGCCGCCGGATGCGAGTTGTCTCCCGCGAGTCTCCGGTGCCCTCCCTCCGGACGCGGTCGCAGTGAGGACCGCCTTGCGCATACGAGACAACCGATGACCGTGCCGCTGTACGTGACGATCGCCCTCGGCGTGTTGTTTGCCGTCGGGACGCCGATCGCGTGGGTGATGGGGAAGAAGTCCGGGCGTGCCCTTGAAGACGCCGCCCGACGCGCCGCCGGCGAAGCCGCCGACCAAGTCGCCAAGAAGATCG
>CAZYQM010000027.1:6826-13393 GCA_964649965.1 uncultured Gemmatimonas sp. | reverse complement strand
GCACCTGCGCGACGATCATCTCCGGGCTGACCGGCTCGACACGCGTCACCGCGAGGCGGACGCCGCGCGCAAGCAGGCCGTCCTCTCCGGCAAGGAAGAGGTGATGAAGGTGCGCGAGTCCTGGGAACAGGAAGCGCGCAAACGGCGCGAGGAACTCGTCAAGGAAGAGAAGCGCGTCACCGAGCGCGAGCAGCAGGCGGACCGCAAGTTCGAGATGGTGGACGGCAAGGAGAAGGAACTTGCCCGTCGCGCCTCGGAGCTGGGTCGCCGCGAGAAGGTGCTCGAGGAGAAGCAGGCCGAACTCGACCAGCTCGTCGGCGAGGAGCGCCGCCGGCTGGAGCAGTTGGCCGGCCTCTCGGCCGATGCCGCGAAGGCCGAGCTGATCCGCCGGCTCGAGGACGAAGCCGCCGCCGACTCGGCCAACCGCGTGCGCGAGATCCGCGAGGGCGCCAAGCGCAACGCCGACCGCGAGGCCAAGAAGATCGTCGCGCTGGCGGTGCAGCGTATCGCCGCCGAGCACACGGCGGAGATCACGGCCAGCGCCGTCGCGCTGCCGAAGGATGATATGAAGGGCCGCATCATCGGCCGCGAAGGGCGCAACATTCGCGCCTTCGAGTTGGCGACGGGCGTGGACGTGATCATCGACGACACCCCGGACACGGTGGTCGTGAGCTGCTTCGATCCGGTGCGGCGCGAAGTCGCGCGGCTGGCGCTGGAGAAGCTCGTGGCCGACGGGCGCATTCATCCGGGGCGCATCGAGGAAGTCGTCGAGAAGTCCAAGAAGGAAGTGGACGCCGGCATCGTCGAGACGGGCGAACAGGCGGCGTACGAGGTGGGCGTGCACGGCCTGCATCCGGAGCTGATCAAGCTGATCGGCCGGATGAAGTGGCGTACGAGCTACGGTCAGAACATCCTCGCGCACAGCAAGGAAGTCGCGTACCTCGCCGGGATGATGGCCGCGGAGCTCGGGCTCGACGTGGCGATGGCCAAGCGCGGCGCGCTGCTGCACGACGTGGGCAAGGTGCTCACGCACGAGCACGAAGGCACGCACGTGCAGTTGGGCGTGGAGGTGGCGACCAAGTACGGGGAGAACCCGCTGGTCATCAACTGCATCGCCGCGCACCACGACGACGTGCCGCACGAGAGCGAAGTCTCCGTGCTGGTGCAGGCGGCGGATGCGATCTCGGGTTCGCGCCCGGGCGCACGCCGCGAGGCCTTCGAGACCTACGTGAAGCGCCTGGAAGGGCTGGAGAAGATCGCCGGCAGTTACAAGGGCGTGGATCGCGTGTTCGCGATCCAGGCCGGCCGCGAGGTCCGCGTGATCGTGGACCCCGACAACGTGGACGACGCCCGGATGGATTCGCTCACCGAGGAGATCGCGCGCCGCGTCGAGAGCGAGTTGCAGTATCCGGGACAGATCAAGGTCGTCGCCATCCGTGAAAAGAGGAGCACGAACATTGCCCGCTGATCGCATTGATGGCGTCGCCATCGCCGCCAAGGTCCGCGCCAAGGTCGCCCAGGACGCCGAGGCCCTGAAGGCCAAGGGTGTGACGCCCGGACTCACCGTGGTGCTCGTCGGCGACGACCCGGCGAGCGCGTTCTACGTGGGCGCGAAGGAGAAGGCCTGCAAGGAAGCCGGGATGAACGGCGAAACCATCCGCCTTCCGGCGTCCACGCCGGAAGCGGAGTTGCTCGCGGTCATTGACAAGCTGAACGCCGACCCCGCGGTGCACGGCATTCTCGTGCAGATGCCGGTGCCGAAGCATATGGATCCGCAGAAGGTGATCCGCCGCATCAACCCGATGAAGGACGTGGACGGCTTCCACCCGGTGAACGCCGGCAAGGTGCTGATCGGCGACGCGGACGGCTTCGCGCCCTGCACGCCCGCTGGCGTGCAGGTGATGCTGCAGGAAGCGGGCGTCGAGACCAGCGGCAAGGAAGCGGTCATCCTCGGCCGCAGCACGATCGTCGGCAAACCTATGGCGGCTTTGCTTATCCAAAGCGGGAAGGGCGCCGACTGCACGGTGACGATCTGCCACTCGCGCACGAAGAACCTCGCCGAGCACACGCGGCGGGCCGATATCCTGATCGCGGCGATCGGCAAGCCGGAGATGGTGACGGCCGATATGGTCAAGCCCGGCGCCGTCGTGATCGACGTGGGCATCAACCGCGTGGACGATCCCTCGGCCAAGAAGGGCTACCGCATCGTGGGCGACGTGAAGTTCGACGAAGTCGCCGAGAAGGCCTCGAAGATCTCGCCGGTGCCGGGCGGGGTGGGGCCGATGACGATCGCGATGCTGCTCGCCAACACGGTGCGCGCCGCGCAGCTCTCGCTGGAAGCGACCTCCGAGGGCGCGCGCTGACGTGACGCATCCGGGGGCGACCGCCGCCGAAGCCATCTCCGTGCTCGACTTGACGAGCGCGGCGAGGGACTTGCTCGAAGGCGGCATTCCCCGGCTGTGGATCCGCGGCGAGGTCTCGGGCTTCAAGAGCTACCCGAGCGGCCATTGGTACTTCACGATCAAGGACGCCGACGCTGCGGTGAGCGCCGTCGTGTGGAAGGGCGCGACCTTCAAGATCCCCGCGAAGCCGAAGGACGGCGACCAAGTCACGGCGTTCGGCCAGCTGACGGTGTATCCGCAGCGCGGCAATATGCAGTTCGTCGTCACGCAGCTGGCGGCGGACGGCGAGGGGCTGTGGCAGCGGCAGTTCGACGAGACCAAGAAGAAGCTCGAGGCCGAGGGCCTGCTTGATGCGAGCCGCAAGCGCGAGCTGCCGCGCGTGCCGCGTACGGTGGCGGTGATCACGTCGAGCGAAGGCGCGGCGCTGCGCGACATCCAGTCGGTGATCAAGCGGCGGCACCCGGGCGTCAACGTGCTGCTCATTCCCGCGCTGGTGCAGGGCGAGGGCTCGCCGGAATCGCTGGTGGCGGCGCTGGAGCGCCTCGGGCGCTTGCTCGACGCGGGCGCGCCGGTGGATGGCATTCCGTTGCCCGAGGTGCTGATCATCGGCCGCGGCGGCGGTTCCCGCGAGGACCTCTGGGCCTTCAACCACGAGCGCGTCGCGCGGGCGATTGCCGCCTGCGCGATCCCGACGATTTCGGCCGTGGGCCACGAGACGGATACGACGATCGCCGACTTGGTTGCCGATTTGCGCGCCGCGACGCCGAGTGTCGCCGCCGAGCACGCGGTGCCGCTGCTCGACGAGCTGCGCGACCTCGTGCAGCAGTTGGCCGGGATGATGGCCGACGGCCTGCAGGACCGCATCGAGGTGGGGCGCAACGAGCTGCAGCGGCGGGCCGAGGGCCTGTCGCGGCGGGCGCAGTTGGTGAGCGAACGGCGGCGTTCGCGGACGGAGCGCATCGCCCAGCGGCTCGCCCAGGCCGCGCCGCGCTTGGTGGAGCGCCGCAAGGCGCGCGTGGCGCAGTTGGGGGCCGGGCTCGAGGCCCGCAGCCCCCTGCAGGTGTTCCGGCGCGGCTTCTCGGTGGCGCGCGGCGCCGATGGCCGAACCTTGACGACGCTCGCGGCGTTCATCCCGGGAGCGCAGTTTGAACTGTTGGTGAAGGACGGCCGCGTGCGTGCCACCACCGATTCGGTGGACGCCGATGCCCCCCATCTGCGGACGGACGTATGAGCGGGATGACATTCGAACAATCCTTGGCGCGCCTGGAGCAGATCGCCGGCGCGCTCGATCGCGACGACCTGCCGCTCGAGGAGGCGCTGAAGCTCTTCGAGGAGGGCATCACGCGCCTGCGCGACGCCTCGGCCGCCTTGGCCGACGCCGAGGGCAAGGTGCGCAGCCTGCTGGAGCAGGCCGACGGCGTGTTCGGGACCAAGGAATGACCCAGGCGGGCGTGACGCCGATTGACTTCGGCGCGGATCGTGCGGCGGTGGGCCGCGCGCTGGAGGCGCTGCAGCAGCGCTACCTCGGCGCGCAGCAGGGGCCCGTGTCGGATTCCATCCGCTACGCCCTGCAGGGAGAAGGCAAGCGCCTGCGCGCCGTGCTGGTGATGGCGGCGCATCGTGCGGCGGGCGGCAGCAGGGACGTGTCCGGGCTCGCGGCGGCGATCGAGGTCGTGCACGCCTATTCGCTGGTGCATGACGACCTGCCGTGTATGGACGACGACGATATGCGGCGCGGCCGTCCGACGGTGCACAAGGTGTACGGCGTGCCGGCGGCGACGGCGGCAGGGATGGCGATGGTGCCGCTCGCGGCGCGCGTCGCGCTGGATGCGGCGACGGACATTGGGCTTACGCCGGCGCAGGGCGGGGCGATCGTGCGCACGCTGATGCGGGCCTCCGGCGCCACCGGGATGATCGGCGGGCAACTGCTCGACCTCGAGGGCGAAGGCCGCGAGCTCACGCTCGAGGAGCTGGAGCGCATCCATCGTTGGAAGACGGGCGCGTTGATCGAAGCGGCGATGGGCATCGGCGGCATCGCGGCCGGTGCGTCGTCGGCGCTGCTCGAGGCCTTTTCGACCTACGGCGCCTCGGTGGGCCTGGCCTTCCAGATCGCCGACGACGTGCTCGACATCACCGCGACCACGGACCAGCTCGGCAAGACGGCGGGCAAGGACATCGCGTTCAAGAAGAGCACGTACCCGGCCTTGCTGGGTATCGCGGGAGCCAAGGCGCGCGCCGAGGCGTTGGTCCAGGACGCCTGCAAGGGCCTCGCCGCGCACGGCGCGCTGACGCCCGAACTGGAATTCCTCGCTCGATTCATCGTCGCCCGTCGCTCGTGACGGGCGTTTCGCCACTGGCGCCAGCCACGGCGACAGGGCAACCTACGGCACCCCCCCATTTCCCAGTCCCACTCGTTGCTATGAGCATTCTCGACCGCGTGCAGGATCCCGCCGACCTCCGGCGGATGACGCCTGCCGAACTTGAGACCCTTGCGCAGGAGATCCGCGAATTCCTGATCGCGACCTGCTCGGTGACCGGTGGCCACATCGGTGCCGGCCTCGGCGTGGTGGAGCTGACGATCGCGCTGCACACGGCGTTCAACACGCCGGATGACAAGCTGGTCTGGGACGTGGGGCACCAGGGCTATCCGCACAAGGTGCTGACCGGCCGCAAGGACCGGATGCACACGCTGCGCCAGGAGGGCGGGCTCTCCGGCTTCCTCAAGCGCACGGAGAGCGAGTACGACACCTTCGGCGCGGGCCACGCGGCGACGTCCATTTCGGCGGCGCTGGGAATGGCCGCGGCGCGCGATATCAAGGGCGGGGACAACAAGGTCGTCGCGATCATCGGCGACGGTTCGCTGGGGTCGGGTCTGGCGTACGAGGCGCTCAACAACGCCGGCCACTCGGACCGCGATTTCGTCGTCGTGCTCAACGACAACGAGATGTCCATCGCGCCGAACGTGGGCGCGATGCACAAGTACCTCACGCAGGTGCAGCGCAACCCGATCTACAACCGCCTGCGCAACAAGATTGGCGATATGGCCGATCACGCGCCGGGCCCGTTCAAGGAAGCGGGCTCGTTGCTGCGCCGCTGGGAAGAGTCGGTGAAGGCCTTCCTCACGCCGGGCGTGCTGTTCGAGGAACTGGGCTTCCGCTACTTCGGCCCGATCGACGGCCACGACATCGCGCAGCTGGTGGAGACCTTCAAGGCGGTGCGCGAGTTCAAGGGCCCGCGCCTCGTCCACGTGATCACCAAGAAGGGCAAGGGCTTCCCGGCCGGCGAGCACGGCGAGAAGTGGCACGCGCTGCCGCCGGGCCACGATCCGCAGACGGGCAAGCAGCTGAAGGCCGCGACGGGCAACCCGAACTACACCGCGGTGTACGGCAAGGCGCTCAGCGAGCTGATGGAGGAGTTCCCGAAGGCGATCGCCATCACGGCGGCGATGCCCAGCGGCACGGGCACGGGCACGGTGGCCAAGGCGCACCCGACGCGCTTCTTCGACGTCGGCATC
Source organism: uncultured Gemmatimonas sp. (assembly GCA_964649965.1). GTDB lineage: Bacteria > Gemmatimonadota > Gemmatimonadetes > Gemmatimonadales > Gemmatimonadaceae > Pseudogemmatithrix. Next base: position 7,477 of record CAZYQM010000027.1, on the reverse strand, counting down.
GCCGAGGGCCACGGCGTGACCTTCGCGGCGGGTATGGCGACCGAGGGCATCAAGCCCGTGGTGACGATCTACTCGACGTTCCTGCAGCGCGGCTACGACAACATCATCCACGACGTGGCGATCCAGTCGTTGCCGGTGATGTTCTGTATGGATCGCGCGGGCCTCGTGGGCGAGGACGGCGAGACGCACGCCGGCCTGTATGACATCGCGTATATGCTCGCCGTGCCGCATATGGTCGTGACGGCGCCGAAGGACGGCACGGAGTTCGTGGGCCTGCTGCGCAGCGGCCTCGCGTACGACGAGGGGCCGTTCGCCGTGCGCTATCCGCGCGACGTGTCGCCGGACGTGCCGGGGCACGCGAAGGACATCCCGGCCGTGCCGCACGGCACCTGGGAAGTGCTGCGCAAGGGCGAGGGCGTGGCCATCCTCGCCGTGGGCACGATGGTGCAGCAGTCGCTGAAGGCCGCGGAGGCGCTGGCGGCCGACGGGCTCAACGTGACGGTGGTGAACTGCCGCTACCTCAAGCCATATGATGCAACGACGCTCACCGCACTGCTCGCCACGCATCAGCAGTTGCTGGTGGTGGAGGAAGGCACGGTCGTGAACGGCTTCGGCGCGTATATGGCGTCGGTGGTCAGCCAGATGGATCCG
>CAZYQM010000027.1:6304-6816 GCA_964649965.1 uncultured Gemmatimonas sp. | reverse complement strand
GATCCGGGCGTGCGCGTCGCCGCGCACGGCGTGCCGGACCGCATCGTCTACGCGGCCTCGCGCGCGAAGCAGCTGGCGCAGGTCGGCTTGGATGCCGACGGCATCGCGGCCAAGGTGCGCGCGCTGCACGAGTCCGAGGCCCTCGCGGGGTGAGTACGCGGCTCGGCATCGTCGGGCATCTGGGCTACGAGGGACTCGAGGACATCCTCGCGTTCCTCGCCAAGGACGCGCCGGCGATGGGCTACACGCTGGCCTACGAGGGGGACTTGGCCAGCGTGGCGCCGGCCGGTGCGACGCGGCTCGGGCACCCGAGCCAAGTGGACGCGCTCATCACGCTGGGCGGCGACGGCACGCTGATCCGCGCGGCGCGCTTCCTCGGCGGCGCCGACGTGCCGATCTTCGGCGTGAACCTCGGCAAGCTGGGCTTCCTCACCACCTGCCAGGGCGAGGAGTTCCCGGAGGCGTTCAGGCGCTTCGCCGCCGGCGAACATCACGTGCAGGCGCGGATGGCG
>CAZYQM010000027.1:5081-6294 GCA_964649965.1 uncultured Gemmatimonas sp. | reverse complement strand
GGTGCGGGCGCTGAATGACGTGGTCGTGCACAAGGGCGGCTACGCGCGTGTGCTCAAGATGCGCCTCTCGGCGGGCGACGAACCCATCGCGCGGCTGGCGGCGGACGGCGTGGTGATCGCCACGCCGACCGGCTCCACCGCGTATTCGCTGTCCGCCGGCGGCCCGGTGGTGGTGCCGACGCTGCATTCGCTGATCGTCACGCCGGTCGCGGCGCACACGCTGGCCATCCGCCCGACGATCTTCCCGCCGGAGACCACGCTGCGCGTCACGATGGACGACGAACAGGACGAGGTACTGCTCACGGCCGACGGACAGGTGGGCATCGCCATCCCGCCGGGCCACGTGCTGACGGTGCAGCGCAGCCCGCGACCGGTGAAGCTGGTGCGCTTTGCCGACGTGACCTTCTTCACGCGCCTGCGCCACAAGCTCGGCTGGGGCGGACCACCGGCGCGCGACGGTTAAGTTTCCGCGATGCGGCTCGCGTGGTCCTGATGCCCCGTGAGCGCCGATCTCCGCCCAGCGTGAACGGATGCTGACCGAACTCCGGATCAAGAACCTCGCGATCATCGACGCCGTGACGTTGCCCCTGGCCCCGGGGTTCAACGTGCTCACGGGCGAGACGGGCGCGGGCAAGAGCATCATCGTCGGCGCGCTGGGCCTGCTGATCGGCGAGCGCGCCTCCAGCGACCTCGTGCGCACGGGCGCGGACAAGGCCACGGTGGAAGGCGTATTCGACCTGCACGACCGCCGCGACTTGCTCGCCGCGCTCGACGAACGCGGCATCGAGTGTGAGGACGGGCTGTTGGTGCTGAAGCGCGAGGTCTCGTCGGGCGCCGGCCGCGCGCGCGCCTGGGTGAACGGATCGCCGGTGACGGCCAGCGTGCTCGCCGAGGTCGGCCGCGCGCTGGTGAACGTGCACGGCCAGCACGAGGCGCAGGCCCTGCTCGAGCCCGAGGCGCAGCGGCACATCCTCGATGCCTTCGGCGATGCCGCGCGCGAGGTGCAGGCGGTGGCCGAGGCTTGGCGTGAGGCCGAGAACGCGCGGCAGGCCGTGGCCTCGCTGCAGCAGCGTCGCGACGAGGCGACCAAGCGCGCCGACTGGCTCTCGCACGTGGCCAAGGAGATCGGCGAGGCGCAGTTGCAGGAGGGCGAGGAGGAGCGGCTCGATGACGAGGCGCGTCGCCTCACGCACGCCGAGGAACTGCAGCAGCT
>CAZYQM010000027.1:0-5071 GCA_964649965.1 uncultured Gemmatimonas sp. | reverse complement strand
GAACTCACCGGCACGCTGGAGAGCGACGCCGAGGCGATGCGCGCGCTGGGGCACCTGCAGAAGCCGCTGGCCGCGCTGCAGAAGATCGACCCGAGCACGGCGCGCCTGCAGGAACTCTACGACAATGCCTGGTACGCGCTCGAGGAACTCTCGCGCGAGGCGCAGGCTTACGCCGAGACGGTGGAGCACGATCCGGCGCGGCTGAACGAGGTGGAGGCGAGGCGCGACCTGTTGTTCCGCCTGATGAAGAAGTACGGCGGCAGCCTCGAGGCGGTGATCCGCACGGGGAAGGAGGCGCGGGCCGAGCTCGACCTGCTCGACACGGCCACGCTCGATATGCGCGGGCTGGAGCAGCGCGTGCAGGAGACCGAGGCCGCGCTTAGGCGCGCCGCGCAGGCGCTGACGAAGAAGCGCGAGCAGGCCGCGCGTGCACTGGCCAAGGCGGTCGAGGCGCGTCTGCCCGACCTCGGGATGCCCGACGGGCGCTTGCTCGTGCACCTCGCGCCGCGCGAAGCGATTGCCGCCTCAGGTGCGGAGGACGTGGAGTTCCGCGTCGCGCTGAACCTCGGCCACGAGGCGCGGCCGCTGGCCCGCGTCGCCTCGGGCGGCGAACTCGCCCGCGTGATGCTCGCGCTCAAGACCATCCTCGCGCGGCTCGACAACGTGCCGACGCTGATATTCGACGAAGTGGACGCCGGCATCGGCGGGCGCACGGGCCTGATGGTCGGCGACGCGATGCGCGATGTCGCGGCGCATCACCAGGTGTTCGCCATCACGCACCTGCCGCAGATCGCGGCGCGGGCGCACCATCACATCGTCGTGCAGAAGGCGGCGAAGGGCGGCGTGACGACGTCGGATGTTGGCGTCGTGGTCGAAGCGGCCCGCGTGGACGAGGTCGCGCGGATGCTCGGCGGCGATGCCGAGAGCGTGACGAGCCGCGAGCACGCGCGGGAGTTGTTGGCGACGGCGGCCGCGACGGACGGGGGCGCCGTCCGCGCGGATGCGGTCGCGCGAGGCGCCGGGGCTCAGCGCCCGAAGAGACGCGTGTAAACGCGGATCTGGACGCGGTCTTCCCAGCGACGCGGCACGATGCCGCGTGTGGAGCCGACGGACTGTTCGTGCGTGTAGTGCAGCTCCAGCGGCAGGCGGGCCACGCCGCGCGCGGTCGAACCGACCGTCGAGTACGTGAAGGTCCAGGCCCAGCGGTGCTCGTTGGCGTCGCTCGGCATCTGGATCGCTCCGTCGCCGTAGGGGACGGGCACGTTGGGAAGCGTGATCGGCAGCGCCGGATCGATGGCCTGCACGTCGTCCTCGCCGCGGGCGCGGAAGCGCCACTCGCCGCCGACCCCGAGGTAATCGTTGAACTGCCATCGCGGCGCGACGCGCAGCTCGAACAGGTCCGCCGGCGTGATGGAGACGCGCGCGAGGCGGAACGGCGACACGAGGTCCACCCCGCGTCGCACGGGTAGGCGCAGCGTGCGCTCGTGCCCTGCCGCGCGGGCCCAGCCCACCGAGACCGTCGCCCAGAAGTTGTCGTTCACCACGACGTCGGTGATCGAATGCAGCGCCAAGGCATCGTGGCCGCTGCCGGTGCCGAGGTCGATGATGTTGTCGGGGATGTCGAAGTTGCCGCCGCCGAGGCGATAGGTGAGCGAAACGCTCTGGCGCAGCCCGAGTCGATTGGCGGCGCGCCGCGCCGAGTCGCCCGGGAACGCGTCGAAGAGCTTCACCGTCACGCCGAGGTCGATGTCGCCGAGATCCTGGCGCGCGGATCGGCGTAGCGGCGCCGTCTCGAGGCCGAACGGCGAGTCACCGGTGTAGTACGACGCGAGCTCGTCGGCGGCGATCGGCACCTGGCCGCCGAGCGGGAGGCCCGTGCCGCTCACGCCGATTGGCGCGCCCCAGCGGTCATAGTTGTCGCGCAATCCCGTCGCGATGTCGGCGAGGGCGCTCTCCAGTGGCGAGCCGGCCATCGGGACGAAGCGTTGGCCCGTGCCGAGGCCATCGGCGCCATAGATGACGGTGAACGCGCCGGCGAGCTGCGTCGCGCGCGCGATGGCGGCGTCCACCTGTGCCGCCTCGGCCAGGATCGTCGCGCACTCAGGATGCGCGTTCGCGTCGTTCACGCAGTCATCGCGGCGCGCGCCGAGGGCGGCCGCCGCGCCGGAGTAGGCATCCACGACGGCACGGTTGTCGGCGGCGACGCCGCTGCCGAAGATCGACGGATTCAGGCCCGCGTTCGCGCTGGTCGCGTCGAGCGAGAGCGAGCCCTCGGCGCGCGCCCGCACGAATGGCGCGCGCGCGCGCAGCGTGATGCGATCCGTGAGGCCGTACTCGACGCCAAGCCGCGTGATCGCCAGCCGCTGCCGGAGGTCCACCTGCGCGTCACCGAGCGAAGGGATGATCTCGGTGATGCCCAAGCCGATGATCTCCAAGCCGGGGCCCGCCGTCAGGCCCGTGACCGGGAAGCTGACGTCAATCGGGCCGCCGAGCCCGGCGCCCAACCGCTGCGCATCGCCGTCGGCCCAGCGCCCGCGCAGGAGAATGCTCTCCGTCTCCAGCGAGGTGCGCAGCGTGCCGCGCCGGAGCGTCGTGGCGTCGAGCGTCGGGCCGAGCACGCGCTGGGCGGCGAGCGCAGGGGCGCAGAGCATCGCCGCCAGCGCGGCGGCAGCGACTAACGTAGCGCGACGCCGCAGGCGGCGGAGGCGCGACGCCGTGCGGTGGACGCCGGCGGTGAGGAATTCGAGTGATAGGAGGCGCATAGGGGAGCGGTCGGGTAATTTACCCCGCTGTCCCCAGAACCCGATATGACGCCATCCCCGAAGTCCGATTCCGCGCTCGCGCCCCTGCCGTCCGTCTCGTGGCAGGTCACCGGCAACCACTGGCTCTCGCTGCCGTGCATCCATCCGCACGACGGGGCGATCCACGCCGTGGGCCTGCTGCATCGCGGCGCGCGCGCGGCGGTGGAGTTCGGCGGCGCGGAGGGCTTCATCGAAGGGGCCGGGCCGGCCCTGGCCCGGCCGGTGATTCGCGTGGACGGCGCGCAGGTCGAGCTGGCGCGCGCCGGAATCGCTTGGGAACGCGCGCTCAACTGGCTGCCGACGTTCACGAGCATCGCCGGTGACATCGTCGGGCGGGGCACGGTGTTCGCGCCCTTCGGCCAGGACGCCGACATCGCGGGTGCGGTGTACACGCTGGCCTTCGAGAACCGCGGCAAGCGGCCGGTGCAGATCGAGGTCGGCCTCGAGGGCACGCTGGGTCACCGGCAACTGCGCGTGCGGACGCCGCGCGCGGCCGAGGACGCGCACCGCATCCGCGAGGCGGCCGACGGTGTGGTGATCCTCGATGGCGTGGCGGTGCCGGGCATCGCCGCGCTGGCCTTGGCCGCGGACGGGGACGCAGAGGTCGCCGTCACGCCGGCCGCCGCGCCGACGTATGCGATCACGCGCTCGCTGACGTTGGGCGCGGGCGAACGCACCGAGCAGGCGTTCTACATCGCGGCGGGTCCCGAGCGGGACGGCGCCGAGGCCACGGTCGGCGTGATGCGCCGCCGCGGATGGCGTGCACTGCTCACGATCACGCGCGATGCCCTGCGCGTGCTGGAGCAGAGCACGGGGATGGACTCGCTGGACGCGCTGATCAACCGCAACCTGTGCTTTGCGTATTTCTACGGCGTGGGACGCGCGCTGGACGACGCGCAGTTCTACCTCGTGCGCAGTCGCGCGCCGTGGTGCGCCTGGGGCGTGACCGTGCGCGACTGGGAGGCGCTCGCGTGGACGGTGCCGGCGGTGCAGTTGGTGGACCCGCCGCTCGCGCGCGAGTTGATCCTGCGGGCCTGCGAGCTGCACGGCTACGCGCCGGGCCGCGGCGTGCACTACCTGGACGGCACGCTGTTCGAGCCCGGCTTCACGCTCGAAGGCTGTGCCTCGTACGCGGTCGCGACGGAGCGTTACATCCGCGAGACCGGCGACGACCAGATCGTCGAGGAGCCGATCCTCGCCGACACGCTGTACGCGACCAGCGACGACCTCGCCGCGCGCCGCGACGAGCAGCATCCGCTGTACCACACGGAGGTCACGCTGGACCGCCGTCCCGCGGCGCATCCGTTCACGCTGCACGGCAACGCGGTCGTCGCGTATGCCTTGGATGCGCTCTCGCGCACGCTCGACGAAGAAGCGGCGGCGGAGATCCAGAATGCGGCCGCCGTGCGCGCTGCGCTGCGCCGCCACTTCAGCGTCGGCGGCGAGGCGAAGGCCACGTTGGCCGCGGCGGCCGACCTGCGTGGCAAGCACGATCTCGAGGACGATCCCGTCGGCTCCGCGCTGTGGCTGCCGATGTGGGAAGCGATCGAGCGCACGGATTCGCTCTACCGCCGCACGGCCAAGCGCCTGCCGGAGTCGGACCTGCTCGTGCTACGCATCGCGCGGCTGTTCGGCCCGGATGCGGGCGAGACGCTGGAGTGGCTGCGCGTCGCGCCGCTGGACCACGGCCTCGCCGCCGAGCACGTCAACGCAGAGGGCGCCGCGCTCGGCGACGGCGGTGACGCGGCGCTGAGCGGACTGCTCGCCTACACGGTGTGGTACACGGTGCACGCCTACGGGCTGCGGCCGTAGGCGCGCGGTCTAAGACCCGCGCCTAGCGTGTCGGAGGCGCCTGCAGCACCTCGCGCAGCGCGTCGAGGCAGGACGCGAGGTGCGCGGGCTGAAGATCGCCCATATGGCCTATGCGGATCGTCGAGTCCTGCAGCTGACCGTAGCCACGTCCGATCGTGAAGCCGCGCTCCGCCACCGCGTCCACCACCTCGCGCGCCGTGCGTTCGGCGGGTAGCGAGAGGCAGCTCACGCTGGGGCTGCGCGCACCGGCTGGCGACCGGAAGGTCACGGCGATGCCCTCGGACTGCCGCAGCGTCACCCAATCCTCGACCATCGCCTGCATCGCGGCGTGGCGGGCCCAGCGCGCCTCGATGCCTTCGGCGGCGATGGCCTGCAACTGCACGTCCGCGGCATAGAAGAGCGGGATGGCCGGCGTCGTCGGCGGTCCGCCGCGCAGGGCAGCCTCTTCGTGCTCGCGT
>CAZYQM010000026.1:9918-15550 GCA_964649965.1 uncultured Gemmatimonas sp. | reverse complement strand
GGCGTCGCCGACGCCCACCACCGCTTGACTTCCAACACAGCCACTTCGTGGTGAAAGCAGTTACACCGTCTTGGTCGGGATCATATACTCGTCCGTCTTCGGCCGCACCGGGAACTTGAACCACCCAGCGACCGTCTCGCGCCACTCATCCATAATCTCGTAGATCGTCGGGATCACGAGCAGCGTGAGCACCGTGGATGTGATCGTGCCGCCGATGACCGCGCGGCCGAGCGGCGCACGGAAGTCGGCGCCTTCGCCGAGCCCCAGCGCCACCGGGATCATACCGGCGATCAGCGCGAAGGTCGTCATCAAGATGGGCCGCAGACGCACGCGTCCCGCCTCGATGATCGCCGCACGCCGCTCCATCCCCTGCTCCTGTCCCCACTTCGCGAAGTCGATGAGCAGGATGGCGTTCTTCGCCACGATGCCCATCAGCAGGATCACGCCGATCATCGACATAATGTTCAGCGTGTCGTTCGTGATGATCAGCGCCAGCACCACGCCGATCAGCGACAGCGGCAGCGAGATGAGGATCGCGATCGGCTCGAGGAACGAGCCGAACTGCATCACGAGGATCAGGTACATCAGCAGCAGCGCGATGCCCAGCGCCGCCAGGATGTCGCCGAACACCTGCGCCTGGTCCTTGGCTTCGCCGCCGAACGACCAACGCACGCCGTCGGGGATCTGCATCTGCTCGAGTCGCCGCGTGATGTCCGTCGTGACCTCACCGAGCGAACGACCGGAGACGTTCGCCTGCACCACGATGACGTTGTCGCGGTCGAGGTGCGAGATCTTCGCCGGCCCGAGGCCTTGCGTGACCGTCGCCAACTGGCCGAGCGGCATCATCTGCATCGGCGCGCCGCCCTGCCCGCCGACCGAGATCGGCAGACGTTCGATGTCCGTCACGCGCGTGCGCGACTCGGGCGCGAGCCGCACGCGCACCTTGCGGTTCTCGCCCGCCGGATCCACCCAGTCTCCGGCGTCCACGCCGGCGAAGGCCGGCCGCAGCGACTGCGCGATCTGCCCGACGGTCACGCCCATCGAGCCGGCCAGCGCGCGGTCGAGCGTGATCTCGAGCTCGGGCTTCTGGCCCTTGGTCGAGAGTCCGATGTCCACCGCGCCGGGGACGGCCTTCACCACCGCGAGCACGGAGTCGGCCACACGCTGCAACTGCGTGCCATCGAAGCCGCGCAGCTCCAGCTGCACCTGCTTGATCGCGCCGCCGAAGCCGCTCGTGAACACGGCCACCGTCGCGCCGCCGATGGACTTCACCTGCTCGCGCAGCAGCGCGCCGAACTGGTCCTGCGAGATCTCGCGCGTGGCCTTCGGCGTCATCCGCACGTACACGGTGCCGAGGTCCACGGCGCCCAACGCCTCCGACGGATCCATCCCGCCGCCGGCACCGACCGTCGCGAAGGTGTAGCGCACCTCGCCGTGCGCACGCGCCAGGCGCGCCGCCTCCTCGGTCTTCAACTTCGTGTAGTCGAGGTTCGAGCCCGGCGGCGTCTCCACCTGGATCACGAGCTCCGAGTTGTCGCTCACGGGCACGAAGCCGAAGCCGCCGATCGTCGCCTGCAGGTACAGCGCGCCGACCAGCGAGCCGATCGCCAGCGTGATCATCGCCAGCCGGTGGTCGAGCGCCCAGCCGATGACCTTGGTATAGCTGCCGGCCATCCGGTCGAACCACTCATTGAACTTCACGAGCTGCCGCGAGATCCAGCTGCGGTGCTCGTGGTTCTCGATCTCCGGATCCGGCCAGTAGGCCGAGAGCATCGGGTCGAGCGAGAACGACACGAACAGCGACACCAGCACGGCGCAGGCGATGGTCAGTGCGAAGGGCTTGAACCACTGGCCCGACAAGCCGGCCATAAAGCCGATCGGCACGAACACGGCGACGATCGAGAACGTCGTCGCCGCCACGGCGAGGCCGATCTCGTCCGTGCCCTCGTGCGCGGCGCGGAAATGGTCTTTGCCCATCTCCACGTGCCGCACGATGTTCTCGCGCACCACGATGGCGTCGTCGATCAGGATGCCGATCGCCAGCGAGAGGCCGAGCAGCGACATCGTGTTGAGCGTGAACCCGAAGGCCCACACGGCGATGAAGCTGGCGAGCACCGAGATCGGCAGCGCCAGGCCGGTGATGACCGTCGAGCGCCACGAGTTCAGGAACAGGAACACCACCAGCACCGTCAGCACCGCGCCTTCCACGAGCGTGGACTGCACGTTGCTCACCGAGGCCTCGACGCGCTCGCCGGAGTTGCGCACGACGTCGATCGTCGTGCCGGTCGGCAGCGTCGGACGCAGCTCATCGATCGCCGCGACCACGCGTTCGGCCACGGCGGTCGTCGAATAGCCCTTGGACTTCTTCACCTGGATGCCGACGGCGTCGCGGCCGTTGAACATCGCCGCGGTGCGCGGCTCGGCGGTGCCGTCACGCGCGATGGCGATCTCGCCGAGGCGCACCGCGCGGCCGCCCTTCTCGGCGACGACGAGGCGCAGGAAGTCCTCCGGCGTCTCGAGCTTGCCCTTCAGGCGGATCGAACGCTCGTCCAGCGTGCCCGTGATGCGGCCCACCGGCACGGCGAGGTTCTGCGCCTGCAGCGCGCCGACGACCTGCGCGACCGTGATGCCCGCCGCTTCCATCGCGTCGGGCCGGATCTCCACCGTGAGCTCGCGCTCCACGCCACCCACGACGTTGGCCTCGGCCACGCCGGGAATCCCGCGCAGCACGCGCGTGATCTCCGGGTCGGCGATGCGCGTCAGCGACGGCGCGTCGAGCGTGCTCGAGTTCAGCGAGATCTCGATGATCGGCTGGTCCGCGGGATCGAAGCGCGTGAGGATCGGCTCCTTCATTTCCACCGGGAGCTCGGAGCGGATCGCCGAGATCTTGTCGCGGATGTCCTGCGAGGCCTGCTGCAGGTCCTTCTCGAAGACGAAGAAGACCGTGACGTTGGCGAAGCCGTCCTGCGCGGAGCCGCTGATGCGGTCCACGCCGGAGATGCCGCTCACGGCCTCTTCGACGCGGTCGAGCACTTCGCGCTCGACGACGTCCGGCGACGCGCCCGGATAGGGGATCGCCACGTTGATGATCGGCTGCTGGACGTCGGGGAACTCGTCCGTCTCCAGCTGCCACAGCGCGAACAGGCCGAACACCACCAGGGTCAGCATCGAGACGATGGTGACCAGGGGTCGCTTGATCGCGAAATCGGATATGAACATCGAAGATGCCTCAGCGCTGGGTCAGGGTGTCGGACGGCGCGCTCACCTGCACGCGCGAGCCGATCGTGATGCCGAGGGCCGCGCCGACGAGCACCGTGTCGCCGGCGGCAAGGCCGTCCACGATCTCGATGCGGTCGGTCGCCGCGTCGCGCGCGCCGATCAGCACGGCGACGCGCTCGGTCACGCCATTCTTGAGTCGCACGACCTGCGGCTGCAGGCCGCGCTCGTCCACGGCCTGCGTCGGGACGGTGATCGCCTCACGGGTCTCGCTGGCGACGCGTCCTTCCGCGAAGAGCCCGGCGACGAGGCGCTGGCCCTGGTTGGGGATGCGCACGAAGAGGCGCACCTGCCGCGTCTGCGGATCGGCCTGCGGGTTGATGCTGGAGATGCGGCCTTCGAAGGTGCGGCCGGGATATCCGGTCACGCCGAAGCGCACCGGCGCGCCGACGCGCAGCATCCCGAGGTCGCTGGCCGGCACGGCGGCCTCGAGCCGCATCGTGCTCGGGTCCACCACGGCGAACAGCGGCGCGCCGGGATTCACGACGTCACCGGGATTCACGAAGCGTTCGGAGACCACACCGTCATAGGGCGCGAGCACATTCGCCGCGTCACGCGCCTTCTCGGCCTGCGAGAGTCGCGCACGGGCGTCGTCGAGCATCGAGCGCGCGCCGAGGTCGGCACGTCGCGCGTTCTCGAGGTCACGGTCGGCCACCGCACCTGCCGCGGGCAGCCGCTCGGCGCGCGAGAGCTCGCGCGCCGCGAGATCGGCCGCCTGCTGCGCGGCGGTGAACCCACTGCGCGCGCCGAGGTACGCATCCTGGATCGCACGGTCGTCGATCTTCGCGAGCGACGTGCCGCGCGTGACCACCGCACCGGGATCCACGTTCACGCTGACGACCGCGCCAGCGACCTCCGCGCGGATCTGCGCGGTGCGCTCGGCGACAAGCGAACCCGAGAGCAGCGGACCGATTGACAGCGACGAGCGCTCGACGACGGCGATGCCTTCCGGCCCGACGTTGACGGTGACGGCTTCGACAGACGGCGGTTCGGACGCGTCGCCGCGACCGCAGGCCGTGAGGGAAACGACGAGCGCGAGCGCGGCGATGCCGGCGTGGCGGAGTGGACGGAATGTCATCGGTGGCATCTCCCGCTGGGCGGGTGTGTAGGAATTCATCTGGAAAGACATCAGCGGGTCCCTCCCACGGTGAGCGGAAGGTCCTTCAGCAGCGCCAGGCGCAGGCGCGCGACCTCGAGGTCGCGGGCAGAGGTGACGCGCTGGAGCCGCGCCTGCTCGAGCTGCACGCGCGATTCCGTGAGCTCGACCGGCGTCGAGAGTCCTTCATTGAAGCGCACCTCGGCGATGCCGTACGCGCGCTCCGCCTGCGCATCCGTGCCGACCGCCGCCTGATACGCCGCGACTGCCTGCTCGTATGCGCTGATGGCCAGCACTGCATCCAACTCGGCGCCGTCGCGCGTCTGCTCGAGCCGCGCGCGGGCCTCGGCCACGTTCGCCTGCGCGACCATCTTCTGGCCGGAGGTGAGGCCGCCGTTGAAGACCGGAAAGCTCAATCCGAGCGTGACGGTCCAGTTGGGGAAGTAGAGATCGAAGTCGCCCGGCAGGAACGTTCCGTCAGGCGGATACGCGAAGCGCTGGTACGTCGAGCTGAGCTGTACCGCCGGCAGGCGCGCAAGCCGCGCCGCCGTCAGCGCCTTCTCGGCCGCATCGAGCTGCGCCTGCGCCTGACGTACCGTCGCCCGCGCCGCCACGCTGGTGTCCGGCGCGACGTCCCGCGCATCGGCGAGCGTGACCGGCGCGAGGGCGGCCGCCATCGCCGCGCCTTCGTCGCGGATCGGCGTCGTGAGCGCGAGCGGCTGGCCCAGCGGCAGTCGCAGCAACTGCTTGAGGCGCAGCTGCGCGGCGTTCAGCGCGCCGCGCGCCTGGATGGCCGCCGGCCGCTGGTTGTCGCGCGTCACCTGGGCGCGCAGCAAGTCGAACTCCGACGCGGTGCCGACCTCGCGCGCGAGGCGCACCTGTGCGAGCGTGCGCTCCGTGAGTGCGAGCGTGGAGTCGGCGATCTCGGCGAAGCGCTCCGCCGCGACCGCGTCGTAGTAGGCTTGCGCGACGTCAAGCAGCGCTTGCGCCTTGGCCGAGGAGAGCGCGATGTCGGCGGCATCGAGCCCCGCGCGCGCACCGGCTCGCTGCGCCGAGAGCCGGCCCGCCGTCCACAGGTTCTGCGTGGCGCTCAACGTGAAGATGAACGTGTTGGGCGCCGCGAAGATCTGCGCGAGCGGCGAGTTCGCGATCCCGTCGCCGCCGCTCGAGCCGGTATCGGGCGCGAACTGCTCGGAGATCGCCTGGAACTGGTTCTGCAGTGCGCGCTGGTAGTTGGCCGCACCGTTCACCTGCGGCAGC
>CAZYQM010000026.1:4923-9908 GCA_964649965.1 uncultured Gemmatimonas sp. | reverse complement strand
GCAGCAAGGCGCTGTTGGCCTGCCGCAGCTGTCCGCGCGCGCGGTCGGCGCCGGCAGCGGCGGCGCGCACACCGGCACTGCGCTGCTCGGCCATCCGCAGGGCGTCGCCGAGCGAGAGCGCCGTCGGTGCGGCAGCGGACGCCGCGGCCGATGTAGCGGCCCGCGTTGTACCCTGCGCGTGCACCGGCGCTGGCGTCAGCGACAACGCGAAGAACAGCAGCGCCACGAACGTGGCGCCGATGGAACGGAGGAAGAGTCGCACGTAGGTCGCCGGCGCTTCGTCGCGCGGCGGGAACATCGCTGGCATAAGGTCACGCCCCATAGCGTCGGCGAAGATGGTGCCCAAGAGCATCGCCGCCGCCGGCATCGCATCGGGCGAGCGCGGGATGAAGCGATGCTGGGCGAGGCGCTCGAGGTAGGCCGTGAGCTGCGCGTACGATTCCTCGGGATGCGAGGCCGTCGTGCCCGCGCATTCGGGATGGTCGTGCATCTCGGCGAGCGACGACCGAATCATTCCGGCCGACTCGAGCATAAAGGTGTGGTCCGCCGTCGCCCACTCGGTGAGCTCGCGCTGCGGATCCACGGGGACATCAGGCAGCGCCGGACGTGCGACGCAGGTCGCGCGCGAACGGACTGCCTCTTCGATCAGTGCGGCCTTCGACCCGAAGAGCCGGAAGAGCGTCACTTCGTTGACACCGGCGGCCTCGGCGATGCGTCGTGTGGTAGCACCGCGGAATCCGGACTCCGCGTACACGCGGAGGGCCGCGTCGATCAGTTGTTGTTTGGTAGGTTCAGTCATTCAGTAGCGGCGCGCAGGTGGAAGTCGCAATTAGAGCAAGCGACCACTTGCTTACAACGGGACAGACAAGGCTCTGGTTTCAGACGGTCGGAAATTGGAAGATTGGCTTATCTGTCCGCCTTTATTCGGACTATGTTCGGTATTTTATCCGACTTTCGCAACCCCTGATTGATTCGACGCAGCCGATGCCCACACTCCCGCCTCCTTCCCGCATCGCGGTCGCCGTGCTGTTTGTCGCGAGCGGCCTCAACCAGTTGGTCCAGGCTCCGGGCGAACTGCTCGACCCTGACGGTCTGCCGCGCCTCGGCGTGCTTCACTTGCTCGCCGGCCTGCCCGGCATCGCCACCGCCTGGGGTGCGTGGCGCGCCACACGTTGGGCGTGGGCGACGGCGTTGGCTTGGGCGTTCGCGACGGCGACGCTGATCCTCTCGCTCGAATCGCTGCTGCAGCTTCCGGCGGAGGAGGCGCGTGGCTTCCGGCCCGCCGTGGTCATCATCGGTGCTGTGGGTTTGCTCTCCTCGTGGTATCTCTTCCGTGTGGCGCGTCGCCCCGCGGGGAACGTCAGCACGGCACCGCGGGATTAGTGTAGCGACTCCATCCCCCATCCGATGAAGCAGAAGCCTGAGAATCCCGAGATCGCCGCGAAGCTGACGCCGCTGCAGTACGAGGTGACGCAGTGCAGCGCGACCGAGCCGCCGTTCCGCAACGAGTTCTGGGACCACCACGAGCCCGGCATCTATGTAGATGTCGTCTCTGGTGAGCCGCTCTTCTCGTCTACCGACAAGTTCGACTCGGGCACCGGCTGGCCCTCGTTCACCAAGCCGTTGCTGCCGCAGCAGGTGAAGGAACACGAGGACCGCTCCTACGGGATGCGTCGCGTCGAAGTGCGATCCACCGACGCGGATTCGCATCTCGGCCACGTGTTTCCCGACGGCCCCGGCCCCGAGGGACTGCGCTACTGCATCAACTCGGCGTCGCTGCGCTTCATCCCTGCCGCGCGACTGACCGCTGAGGGATATGCGCAGTTCGCGGCGCTGTTCCCGACAATCGCGCAGGAGGCGCCGTGAGCACGGAACTCGCGACGCTGGCCGGCGGCTGCTTCTGGTGCCTCGAAGCCGTGTACCTCGAGCTGCGCGGCGTGGAGGGCGTGAAGAGTGGATACGCCGGCGGTCACGTGCCGAAGCCGACCTACGAGCAGGTCTGCGGCAAGCAGACGGGGCACGCCGAGGTGGTGCAACTGAGCTTCGACCCCGCCGCGATCTCGTACGGCGAGCTGCTGGACGTGTTCTTCACGATCCACGATCCCACGACGCTGAACCGCCAGGGCAACGACATCGGCCCGCAGTATCGCTCGGCGATCTTCACGCACTCCGAGGAGCAGGCGCGCGTCGCGCGCGAGAAGCTCGCCGCGGCGCAGGCCACCTGGGACGACCCGATCGTGACCGAGCTGCAGCCGCTGGAGACGTTCTGGCCGGCGGAGGCTTACCACGACAACTACCTCGAGCGGAACCCGCAGAATCCCTACTGCGCGGTGGTCGTGGCGCCCAAGGTCGCAAAGGCGCGGAAGACGTTCTTCGACAAGCTCAAGAAATAGCGGCGACACGCATTCACCACGACGGCACGAAGGGCCCTCGTGGTGTTTCCAGCGTAGTAGATTGCGACTATGCTCACACGCAGCCTGGCTACCCTCGCGCTGCTCGCCGCGTCGGCGACGGCCCTCGGGGCGCAATCCGCGCCGGACGATTTCCTCGCGACGCTGCGCGGTCACTGCGGCAAGGCGTTCGAGGGCCGCATCGTGAATCCGCAGCCGGCGGACACGGCCTTCGCGCGCCAACGACTCGTGATGCACGTGCGCGGCTGCGGCGACACGCTGCGCGTGCCGTTCCACGTGGGGGCTGATCGTTCGCGCACCTGGGTGCTGACGCGCACCGCCAGCGGCCTGCGGCTCAAGCACGACCATCGGCACGAGGATGGCAGCGAGGATCGCGTGACGCAGTACGGCGGCTATTCGCGCGCCGGCAGCACCGCGATGCGCGTGGAGTTCCCCGCCGACAGCTTCACGGCCGCGTTGCTCCCCACTGCGCGCACCAACGTGTGGACCATCGAGCTGACGCCCACGCAGTTCGTGTACCAACTGCGCCGCGAGGGCTCCGACCGCCGATTCCGGGTGGAGTTCGACCTCACCAAGCCCGTGCCGCCGCCGCCCGCGCCCTGGGGATTCGAGCCGCGTTGAGGCACATTCCGGGCGCATCGGCGTAAATTCCCCATATGACGTACGCGATGCCGATCCTCCGCTCCCTGCTCCGCTTCCTCGCCGTGGCCGCGCTGGCGATCGTGCCCTCCGCGCTCAGCGCGCAGTCGGCCGTCGTGCGCGGCATCGTCACCGACTCCGCCGGCAACCCGCTGCGTGGCGTCGAGGTGCTCGCCCTGCAGCAGGAACGTTCGACGCGCACCGGTAACGACGGCCGATTCACGCTCCGCGGCCTGCCCTGGGGCCAGGTCGTGCTGATGGCGCGCCAGCCCGGCTGGCGCGCGCAGGAGCAGGTCGTGCGCATCAACGATGACGGCACGTCGCGCGAGCCTCGCTTCGTGATGTTGCGCGCCATCCAGCTCATCGACACGCTGCGCATCGTCTCGCAGGACGGCTGTGCGGCGACGCAGTACGCCGGTTTCGAGTGCCGGCGGCGCGCGGGCATCGGCCAGTTCCGCGGCCCTGAGGAACTCGAGGCGATCCGCGCGCAGCATATGGCCGATATGTTCGAAGGAATGACCGGCCTGCGCCGTGAGCCCTTCCGCGACGTCGAGCGCGGCCGCCTCGACTGGACCGTCGCCTCCACGACCGGCTGGCGCTGCCTCACCGAGGCGTACAACGGACGCTTCCGCACAGCCCGCGAGGAAGTCATCTACCCCGAGCACATCTACGCGATCGAGTACTACGACGTGTACGAGCGCGTGCCCGAGGCCTACAAGCGCTTCGCCTGGCCCAACACGCAGGACAAGCCCTGCGCGCTGGTCGTGTACTGGACCAAGGCCTACGTCGAGGAGAACGGCCCGCCGCGGCGCTAGATTCCGCGCGTGACGCTCCTCCTCACGCTGCTGTTCATCTGCTCGGGTGCGGCCGGGCTGGTCTATGAATCGCTGTGGAGCCGCTACCTCGGGCTCCTCGTCGGCCACGGCGCGTACGCGCAAGTGCTCGTCCTCGTCATCTTCCTCGGCGGGATGGCCCTCGGCGCGGCGTACGTCTCGCGCCGCAGCGCGGGCATCGCGAATCCCCTGCGCGCCTACGCGCTGGTCGAAGCCGCGGTCGGAATCATCGGCCTCGCGTTCCACGACGTCTTCGTCGCCACCAGCGGCATCGCCTACGACACGCTGTTCCCGGCGCTCGGGCACGGCGGCCTCGTCACGCTCGCCAAGTGGACGATCGCCGCGCTGCTCATCCTGCCGCAGTCGCTGCTGCTCGGCGCGACCTTCCCGCTGATGACCGCGGGTGCGCTGCGCCTGCTGCCGCCGGAGCGCAGCGGTCAGACCATCGCCGTGCTGTACTTCGCCAACTCGTTCGGCGCGGCGATCGGTGTGTTGCTCGCGGGCTTCTGGCTGCTCGCGCTCGCCGGCCTGCCGGGCACCTTGGTGGCGGCGGCGATCGTGAACCTCGCCGTGGCGGCGGCGGCTTGGGTGATGGCGGCGCGGCTGCCGATCGGCAGCGCGGCCTTGGATGCATCCCGCAAACCCGCTGCATCGCACGATGCCACGCCTGATGCCGCACCTGATCTCGCGCCTGATGCCGCGCCGAGCACCGTGCCGTCAGGTGCGCTCGTGCACTTGCTACTCTCAATCGCCTTCGGCACCGCCGTCGCGTCGTTCATCTACGAGATCGCGTGGATCCGGATGCTCTCGCTGGTGCTCGGCAGCGCGACGCACGCCTTCGAGCTGATGCTTTCGGCGTTCATCCTCGGGCTTGCGATCGGCGCCTTGGCGATTCGCCGGCGCACGGACACGGCCGACGATCCGCTGCGTCTCCTCGGACTCGTGCAGGTGGCGATGGGCGCGGCGGCCATCCTCTCGTTGGGCTGGTACCTCGATGCCTTCGACTGGATGGCCACGCTGATGCACACGGTGCAGCGCAGCGAGAGCGGCTATGCGGCGCTGCACGTCGGACGCTATGCGCTCGCGATGGCGATTATGTTGC
>CAZYQM010000026.1:0-4913 GCA_964649965.1 uncultured Gemmatimonas sp. | reverse complement strand
TGCCGGCCACGGTCTGCGCGGGGATGACGCTGCCGCTGATCACGCGCGCGTTGCTGCGCGCCGGCCACGGCGAGCGCGCAATTGGCCGCGTCTATGCGTGGAACACCTTCGGCGCGATCGTCGGGGCGAGTGCGGCGGGGCTGTGGCTGCTGCCGGCCATCGGCGTGCGCGGCACGTTGATCCTCGGCGGCGCGCTCGACCTCGCGCTGGGCTGCTGGCTGCTCTGGACCGCGGCACCGCTGCGCGTCGGCGGACTGCGCACGGCGCGCCTGGCCACGGCGGCCGGTGCGGCCGTGGTGCTGGTGTCGGCGCTGAGCCCGGGCTTCGATCCGTCGGTGCTCTCCAGCGGCGTATTCCGCTACGGAACGGTTGCCGGTCGCGGCACGCGCGACATCATCTTCTACGAGGATGGTCGCACGGCGAGCGTCAGCGTGCAGATGGGCAGCGACAGCGGCTTTACGCTCGCGACGAACGGCAAGCCCGACGCCTCGCTGCAGGCGGTGTGGTTCGAACCGCCGCGTCCCGACTCCGCACGGCCGGCCCTCGCCAGCGACAATGCCACGCAGGCGCTGCTCGCCCTGATCACGCTCGCCCACAATCCCGCCGCGCGCGAAGCCGCGGTGATCGGCCACGGCGCGGGGATGACGACGCACTTCCTGCTCGGCTCGCCGGTGATGGAGCGCGTGACAACCATCGAGATCGAGCCGGAGATGGTCGAGGCCGCAGAGCGCTTTATGCCGGCGAACGCGCGCACCTACGAGGATCCGCGTTCGGTCCGCGTCATCGACGACGCCCGCGCGTACTTCGCCACGGTGGCGCGGCCCTTCGACGTGATCGTCTCCGAACCGTCCAACCCCTGGGTCAGCGGCGTCTCGGCGCTGTTCACCGAGGAGTTCTACGCGCGCGCCGCGAAGCAACTCGCGCCAGGCGGCGTGTTTGGCCAGTGGCTGCACCTGTATGAGATCGAAGACGCGCTCGTGCTCGGCGTGCTCAAGGCGCTCTCCGCGCACTTCCGCTCCTACGAGCTCTATCTCACGAACGACGTGGATGTGCTGGTCGTCGCGTCGAACGCCGACTCGCTGCCGACGCCAGACTGGTCGGTGTTCCGGCACGAGGACATCGCGCTGGATCTTGCCCGCTTCCGTCCGCTGCCCGAGGCGGCGCTCGCCGCCACTTGGCTCGTCGGGCATCGCGAGCTGGGCCCGATGCTCGCGCGCGATTCGGCGATGAACAGCGACTTCTATCCGCAGCTCGACCTACGCGCCGAACGGGCGCGCTTCCTCGGCGTGGAAGCGAATGCGTTTGCGTCAATGCAGACCGATCGCTTCGTGCTGGCCGATGCGCTCGCCGGCCGGCGCATCGCGCCGCTGGGCCTCGCGCGCGCGCCGCTCTCGCATGCACGCTTCGACGCACAGGCCAAGACGGTGCAACTGCTGGCCGGCGTCGCGGGCGACGACACGTCATCGGTGCTCGTCGGCGTGCGGGCCGCGCGTCTGCGCGATGCTCGGCTGTCACTTGAGCTGGCGAGTGATCGGCCGCCGCCGGATTGGCCACTATGGTTCGCCGAGTTGCTGCAGGTGGAGCGCGATCGGCACCAAGGCACGATGGGGATGGTGGACCGCGCGTGGTATGCGCGCGTCGAGCGCTACCTCGACAACCAACGCGCGCCCGAGGGGATGCGCTCGGCCTGGCGCTTCCTCCGCGCGGCCGTGACCTACGACTGGCCGACGGCCGCGGCGGAAGTGCGCACGCAAATCGCCGAGCGTGACCGCGGGCGCGCGTGGCTGCCGCCCGCGCTGCTGCTGGACGCCGCCGTGCTGGCGCGCTTGTGCACCGGCGATCTCGCAGGTGCACAGGCGGCATTCGCGCGGCTCAGCGACGCCGCCGGGCGTGCGCCCGACGACGTGCGCACGCGGATGCTCGAGGCGTTTACGGACGCGTCGGTGGCGTCACCGGCGGCTTGTTCTTGAAGTCGCCGGCCTTCACGGTCGAGATCCGCGCCAAGCTGATGTAGCGACGCATCGCGGCGTTCACGTCCTCCACCGTGAGCGCCCGGACCTTCTCGTCCATCTGCTGCTCGAAGGCCATCGTGCGGCCGGTGAGATACTGCGCCGCGAACATCGACGCGACGAAGCCGTCGTTGGCGCGCATCTGCACGCGCTGCTGCAGCCAGGCGTTGCGCGCCGCCTCGAGCTCATCGGCGGTGATGCCTTCGCTGAGGATGCGACCGATCTCCTCACCGAACGCCGTCTCGAGCCGCAACACGTTCTCCGGCGCGTAGATGGCGTTCGCCGTGAACGAGCCGACCGAGTCGAGCGACTGCGCCCCGACGCCCGAGCCGACGCCGTAGCTGATGCCGTCGCGCTGGCGGATGCGCGTGGCGAGACGCGAGTTCAGGAACCCGCCACCGAGGATGAAGTTGCCGATCGTCAACGCCGGGTAGTCCGGCGAGTCATCGCGGATGCGGAGGTTCTGGCCGGCGATGAAGAACGCGTTGGCCTTGTCCGGCGTCTCGATCGAGACGTTGAACTGCGGCACGTCGAAGAACTGCCGCTCGGCGCGCGCGAAGGGCTTCGGGCTGCGCCAGCCTTCGAAGGTCTCCTTCGCCCAGGCCTCGACCTCGGCGCGATCGAAATCCCCGACGATGGCGAGGTCGCCGTAGCTCGCGCCGACCAGCTCCGTGTAAATCGCCCGCACCTGCTCGACTGTCATCGCCTGCAGGTTGGCGATGTCTTCCTCGAAGGTCGTGACCGCCAAGGGATGGCCCTTCGGGTACGGACTCATCCGACGGCTGAACTCCGTGGCCGCGAGCGCGACGGGCTCGGACTTCTGCGATTCGATCGCAGCGAGCTGCTGACGGCGGAGTTCCTCGAACTCGCTGGCGGGGAAGCTCGGCGTCTTGAGGATTTCGCCGACCAGGCGCAGGGTCGGCATCAGGTTCTCGCGTGTGGTCGTGATCGCCGCGACGAGGTTGTTGCCGGCGCCCCCGAAGGAGACCTGCGCGCGCAGCCTGTCGAACTCCTCGCGGATCTGCTGGCGCGAGCGCGTTTGCGTGCCCTTGTCGAGCATCGCCGGCATAAACGCCGCGATGTGATTGCGGCCGCTCAGCGTCTGGAGGTTGCCGTGGCGCAGCGAGATCCGCGCCGTCACTTGGTTGCCGCGCGTCTGCTTAGGCAGCATCGCCAGCTTGAAACCGTTGGCGAGCTGGCCGCGCACGGTGCGGGCGTCGATGTTGGCGGGCGAGGGATCGAAGGCCTCGCCGGCGGCCATCACCGCGCGTCCGCGGTAGGCGCGGGCGATCGAGTCCACCGTGGACTGCGCGACGGCGGGAATCGTGACGCGGGCCGGCGCCTCCGTGGGGATGAAGGTGCCGACGGTGCGATTGTCCGGCTTGAAGTACGTCGTCGCCACGCGCTGCACGTCCGCCGGCGTGACGGCCTCGATGCGGTCGCGATGGATGAACAGCAGGCGCCAGTCGCCCATCGACGCCCATTCCGAGAGGTCGAGTGCGATGTTCTGCGAGTTGTTCATTGACAGTTCGATCTGCCGGCTGAGCGCGGCCTTGGCCTGCGTCACTTCCTCGGCCGTGACCGGGCGCGCGGCGAAGCCTTCCATCGTTGCGAGCATCACCCGCCGCGCCGAATCAAGTGACTGTTCCGTGCGCAGCAGCGCAAAGCCGAACAGGAGGCCGGGTTCGGCGAGCTGGAAAGCCTGGCTCGCCGCCTGCGCGACGATGCCCGGCTGCACGAGCGCCGAGTGCAGGCGACCGCCCGGCGTGCGCGTGAGCACCTGGGCCATCACGTCAATGGCGGCGAAGTCCGGATGCGTGCCGGCCGGCACCTTGTAGGCGACAATCACCGCCTGCTGGTCGCCCACGCGGCGCACGGTGACTTCGCGTTCGCCGTCCTGGTCCGGATCGCGCGTGTAGGTGGGAAAGAGGAGGTTGCCGCGCTCGAGCGAGCGCTCCGGCTTCGGGATGCTGCCGAACTTCGCCGCGATCAGGCGCAGCGCGGCGGCTTCGTCGAACTTGCCAGCGACGACGAGGATGGCGTTGTCGGGCTGGTAGTAGCGGCGGTAGAACGCGCGCAGGCGCTCGATCGGCACGTTCTCGATGTCGGCGCGGGCGCCGATGGTGCTCTTGCCGTAGTTGTGCCAGTCGAAGGCCGCCGACATCGTGCGCTGCAGCGTCACGCTGACGGGGCTGTTCTCGCCTGACTCGAACTCGTTGCGCACGACCGTGAACTCGCTCTCGAGATCCTTCTGCGCGATGAACGAGTTCACCATCCGGTCCGACTCGAGGTCCAGCGCCCACTCGAGGTTGGCGTCGGACGCCGGCATCGTCTCGAAGTAGTTCGTGCGGTCGTACCAGGTGGTGCCGTTCGGGAACGCCCCGCGCTCGGTGAGTTCCTGCGGGATGTTCGGGTGCTTGGGCGTGCCCTTGAACACGAGGTGTTCGAGCAGGTGCGCCATACCGGTCTCGCCGTAGCCTTCGTGCCGCGACCCGACGAGATAGGTGATGTTCACCGTGACGGTCGGCTTCGACTGGTCGGGAAAGAGCAGCAGCTTCATTCCGTTGGCGAGCTGGTACTCGGTGATGCCCTCGACGCTGGCGCCACGCGTGACGCCGGCGGGCAGCGCGGCCTGACGCGCCCCCGCGGCGGGCGCCGCTTGCTGAGCGCGCGCGGCGGAGCCGAGCGCCGGGAGCAGAAGGGCCGCAATCAGCGCGGCGCGAATGGTCGGGTGATGCGGGGACGGGCGCTTCACGGTCTGGACCTCTCGAAATGGCGTGGCGTGGGGGGCCAAGTGTCCCAGAAAATCGCACGCGGTACGAGACTGTGCCAGCTGGCTAATACAGCCGTGGCCTAGGTGTAAAGACTCAGGAGGTTGTTCACAGGGCGTAGCGGCACCAAGCT
>CAZYQM010000025.1:10155-15671 GCA_964649965.1 uncultured Gemmatimonas sp. | reverse complement strand
AGCCGGGCGCGGTGATCGTGGACGTGGCGATTGACCAGGGCGGCTGCGTGGAGACCATCAAGGCGACCACGCACGAGAACCCGGTCTACACCGTGGACGGCATCATCCACTACGGCGTGGCGAACATGCCGGGCGGCGTGCCGCGCACGTCGACGCTGGCCCTGACCAACGCCACCCTGCCGTACGCCCTCAAGCTGGCCAACAAGGGCTGGAAGCAGGCCCTCGCCGAAGACCCGGCCCTGCTCAAGGGCCTCAACGCCGTGGACGGGAAGGTGACGTACCAGGGCGTTGCGGAGGCCTTCGGGATGGAGTATCACGAGGCGTCGAAGTTCGTGAAGTGAACTGAGGACGGATGACGGATGACGGATGCGGGGGGCCGGCTCAGCTGGCCCCCCGACTTCGTTTCCGGGGGGGTGTTGCGGTTCGCGTCCGTCATCCGTCATCCGTCCAGTCGCCGGCACTGGCTTCCGTCCCGCCGCGCCCCCGTCTAAGTTCAAGCCTAGTAAGCCTTTCCGCCCCGAACCGAGTACCGCACGCAATGTTCAAGTGGCCGTTCTTCCAAAACGGTGGATTCCTGCCCGCGAACGCGATCGCGGTGGACCTCGGAACGGCGAACACGCTGATCTACGTGAAGGGCGAAGGCATCGTGCTCAACGAGCCGAGTGTCGTCGCGATCGATCGCGAGACGAAGAAGATCAAGGGCGTTGGTCTTGAAGCGAAGCGTATGCTCGGCCGCACGCCAGATGGCGTGGTCGCGGTGCGTCCGATGAAGGACGGCGTGATCGCGGACTTCGATGTCACCGAGAAGATGCTGCGCTTCTTCCTCGAGCTGATCATCAAGAACCACGTGTTCAAGGTGAAGCCGCGCGTGATCGTGTGCGTGCCGAGTGGCATCACCGAAGTGGAGAAGCGCGCGGTGCGCGATTCCGCACTCGGTGCGGGCGCGAAGGAAGTATTTATGGTCGCCGAGCCGATGGCGGCGGCGATCGGCGTGGGGCTGCCGGTGGAGACGCCGACGGGCAATATGGTGATTGACATCGGTGGCGGAACCACGGAGATCGCGGTCATTGCGCTCTCGGGCATCGTCAGCGACACGTCCATCCGTACCGGCGGCGACGAGCTCGACGCGAGCATCGTGCAGTTTATGCGCAAGAGCTACAACCTCTTGATCGGCGAGCCGACGGCGGAGCAGATCAAGATCCAGATCGGCAGCGCCGCGCCGCTCGGCGAGGAGCGCGAAATGGAAGTGAAGGGCCGCGACCTCGTCTCGGGCATCCCGAAGACGGTGCGCGTGCATTCGCAGGAGATTCGCGAAGCGGTGCAGGAGCCGATCCAGCAGATCGTGAACGCGGTGCGTCGCGCGCTGGAGATCACGCCGCCGGAGTTGGCGAGCGACATCGTGGACCGCGGCATCGTGATGACGGGCGGCGGCGCGCTGATCCGCGGGCTCGACGTGTTGCTCACGCAGGAAACCGGCCTGCCGATCCACGTGGACGAGGATCCGCTGACCTGCGTCGTGCGCGGCACGGGTCGCATCCTCGACGACGAGGCGAAGTACTGGTCGGTGCTGAGCACCTGAGGCGCATCGCTCGGTGTCGCGCGCCTCACGGGGAGATTCGCGTGCGGATACCGCCATTGCCATCGCCTGCGCGGTGGTCGCATTGCTGCTGCTCGTCCTGCCGCCGGCGCCGCGCGACCGCGTGGCCGCGGCGATTCGCGGCAACCTGATCTCGCCGCTCGCGGCCTTGCAGACACGGGCCGTGCAGACCGGCCGCGCGCTGGCCGCCCAGGATTCGCTGCAGGTCCTCAACGACAGCATCATCGCGCGCGCGCAACGCCTGGACGCGGTCGAGGCGGAGAATGCGCGGCTGCGCGACCTGCTGGGCTTGGGGCGCGCGCTCGAGTGGGGCTTCGTGCCCGCCGAGGCGCTGATTGACCGTGGGGAGGGCGCCCCGCACACGCTGCTGCTCTCGGCGGGTGCGACGCAGGGCGTGCAACGACTCAGCGCGGTGGTGAGCGCAGAAGGATTGGTCGGCCTCGTGCAGACGGTGGATGCGCGCACCAGCGTGGCGATCGTGTGGCCGCATCCGGACTTCCGCGTGAGCGCGACGACGTCGGACGGCAGCGTGGTGGGCATCGTGACGGCGCACGAGGGCGAGGGCGCCGATCGCTGGCTGCTGGAGTTGCACGGCGTGCCGTACCGTTCGGTGATTCCCGCCGGCACGCCGGTGGTGAGTTCCGGACTCGGCGGCGTGTTTCCGCGCGGCGTGCTGATCGGCACCGTGCTGCGGACCCTGAGCGGCGAGAACACGGGCTGGGCCCGCAGCTACTTGCTGCGACCGGCGGCGCGCCCGAGCGAACTGCACAGCGTGATGGTGCTCGCACCGGAGCGCAGCGCGGAGGGCGTGGAGAGCGTGTGGCGCGCGCGCGTCGAGGCGCTGGAGCGCCGCGTGCGCGGCGCGGGGGATTCGCTCGCGGCGAAGGCCACGGCGGATTCAGTGGCGGCGGCAGCAGAGGCGGCAGCGGCTGCAGCAGCGGCTGCAGCAGCAACCACTGGCACTCCGACAGCTCCCGGCGACGCGCTCGGTGCGGGAGGCAGGCCGCGATGAGCTTCTCGCGCCGTCTCCTGCTCGCCGTCGTGTTGGCGCTGCTCGTGACGCTGCACTTCACGCTGCGGCCGTTGCTCGATTGGCGGGCGGGCGTGGACTTCCTCGTCATCGGCGTGCTGCTGATCGCCGTGCGCGTGCGGCCGGGTGCGGCGGCGCTGACGGGTCTGTTGGTCGGCACGGCCATTGACTCGATGACGCCCGAGGCGCTGGGCGCCGGTGCGCTGGCGATGTCGCTGGTCGGATTCTTCGCGTCGCGGCTGAAGGCGGCGTTCTTCACGGACGAGCTCGGGTTGAACGCCATCTTCGTATTCCTCGGCAAGCTGGCGTACGACTGGGTGTCGGTGATCGCCGAGGGGCGACTCGCGGGAATGAGCCTCGTGTGGCAGATGATCGCCTGGACGCCGCTCTCGGCGCTGGCGACGGCGGTGGTTGGGCTCGTGGTGCTGGGGGCCGTGCGGCCGGACTCGCCGCAGCGGCGGTTCGGATGAGTTTCCATCCGAACGCCGTGCAGGGGCGTGCGCGCATCGCGTCCGCGCTGCTGTTCCTCGCGTTCCTGTTCCTGGCGGGTTCGTTCTTCCGCGTGCAGGTGGTGCAGGGCGAGAAGTTCGACTTGCAGTCGGAGACCAACCGCCTGCGCCAGGTGCCGCTGCCGGCGCCGCGCGGGGTGATCCTCGACCGCACGGGCAAGGTGATCGCCGAAGACCTGCCGGGGTACTCGATCTCGCTGTTGGTGCGCACCGAGGACTCGCTGCGCGTGATGATGCGGCACATCGGCGAACTCGTGCCGGTGTCGCCGGAGCAGGTGGGCGCGGCGGTACGGCGCTTCCGTCGCGAGCCGACGCGGCCGACGGTGCTGTTCCCGGATGCGTCCATCGAGCTGGTGAGCATCCTCGAGGAGAGGCGGGTGGAGTTCCCGGGGCTGATCATCCAGAGCGCGCCGCGGCGGCATTATCCGGACGGGCCGGCGGTCTCGGCGATCGTCGGCTACACGGGTGAGATCAGCGAGGCGGAGCTGGAGAGCGAGCGCTTCGCCGAGTACAAGGCCGGCCAGCAGGTGGGTAAGGACGGGCTCGAACGGCAGTACGAGGATCGGCTGCGGGGGCGGGAAGGGGCGCGGTTCATCGAGGTGGATGCGCGTGGGCGCGTGGTCCGCGAACAGGCGCGGCCCGATCTCGCGCCTGTGCGACCGGCTGCGCTGTACACCAACATCGACCTGGACCTGCAGCGCTTCGTCTACGAGCTGTTCGGCGACTCGCTGATCGGCGGCGTGGTGGCGATGGAGCCGCGCTCGGGCGAGGTGCTCGCGCTGCACTCGGCGCCGACGTTCGACCCCAACCGGTTCATCGGCGGCATCCCGCAGGATTACTGGGACGAACTGCAGACCGATCCGCGGCGGCCGCTGTACAACAAGGCCATCAAGGGCGCGTATCCGCCGGGCTCGATCTGGAAGCTGCACACGGCCATCGTCGCGATGGAGGCCGGGCAGGTGCGCATCGACGAGAAGATGCCCGTGCCCTGCGAGGGTGGCTTCCAGTTCGGCAATCGCTACTTCCGCTGCCACGATGCCGACGGACACGGCGACGTGACGCTGGCGGAGGCGATCGAGCAGTCCTGCGATACGTACTTCTAT
Organism: uncultured Gemmatimonas sp.; assembly: GCA_964649965.1. Taxonomy (GTDB): domain Bacteria; phylum Gemmatimonadota; class Gemmatimonadetes; order Gemmatimonadales; family Gemmatimonadaceae; genus Pseudogemmatithrix. Next base: position 11,432 of record CAZYQM010000025.1, on the reverse strand, counting down.
CAGCTGGGCCTGCGTATCGGCCTGCAGAACCTCGTGGCGGGCGGGCTGCGGCTCGGCGGGCGCGATCGCTCGGGCATCGACCTGCCGGCGGAGACTCGATCGGTGTTCCCGACGGACCCGGCCAAGGAGTATTACGACCGCCTGTTCGGTCCGCGCGGCTGGACGACGGCGGTGACGCTGAATCTCTCCATCGGTCAGGGGGAGAACGCGCAGACGGTGGTCAATATGGCGCGCTTCTATACGGCGCTGGCCACGGACGGCGAGGCGGCGCGGCCGGAGGTCGTGCGCGGGCAGGCGGAGCGCACGAAGATGTTCAACATCACGCCGCAGCAGCTCCGGCAGTTGCAGGACGCGATGGCGGGCGTGATCACGCGCGGTACCGCACGGGCCTCGCAGTTGGAGGGCGTGGCGATCGCCGGTAAGACGGGCACGGCCCAGAATGCGCAGGACCAGGTGCGCGACCACGCCTGGTTCGCCGGCTACGCGCCGGCCGAGGATCCGAAGATCGTCATCGTGCTGATGCTGGAGTTCGGCGGCAGCGGCTCGCGCGCGGCGCGGATGGCGTCGCGCGTCTTCGAGTTCTACCTCAAGCAGCGGACGAGCTTCGTCACGAGCACGGAGGGCGAGTGAGGTCGCGCGTCGTCCCGACGGAGTGGCCGCTGGTCGCGCTGGCGCTGGCGCTGACGGGCCTCGGCACGCTGATGGTGTACTCGGCCGGGCAGACCGACGTGCCGACCTTCGTCGAGAACATCTGGCGCACGCAGCTGGTCTGGGCGACGCTCGGCATCACCGGCGCGTACCTGACGACGCGAACGTCCGTGCGCTTCCTCGAGTGGGCCTCGTTGCCGGTGTACCTCGGCGCGACCTTCCTGCTGCTGGTGTTGGTCTTCATCGGGCAGGGCGCGGGTACCGCCGCGAGCACCAAGAGCTGGTTGGCGATCGGCGGCGTGCGGCTCGGCCAGCCCTCCGAACTCGCGAAGATCGCCGTCGTCTTGATGATGGCCCGCGTGCTCAGCAGCCAGCGCGATGCGGCGAAGGGCTTGTTCGACCTGTGGCGACCGGCGCTGATCACCGGCATCCCCTGGCTCCTGATTATGGCGCAGCCGGACCTCGGCACGGGACTCGTGTTCATCGGCATCTTCTTCGCGATGCTCTTCTGGAGCGGCGTCCAGTGGCCCTTGCTGGTGATGGCGGCGAGCCCGGGCATCTCGCTGGTGCTGGCCTTCGGGCCGGGCGTGTGGGGCGCGTGGTTCCTGCTGTTCCTGGCGCTGCTGGCG
>CAZYQM010000025.1:9128-10145 GCA_964649965.1 uncultured Gemmatimonas sp. | reverse complement strand
CCGAGCTGGCTGGAGAGCAGCGCGCTGGTGCTGGCCAACGTCGCGATGGGTGTCGTCGCGCCGATCCTCTGGGACAAGCTGAATCCGTACCAGCAGCGGCGCCTGCTCGTGTTCCTCGATCCGTCGAGCGATCCGCGCAACTCCGGCTATCACCTGATCCAGTCGCAGGTGGCGATCGGCTCGGGCGGATTCCTCGGCAAGGGATTCACGGAGGGCTCGCAGAAACGGCTCGCGTTCCTGCCCGAGCAGCAGACCGACTTCATCTTCTCGGTCGTCGGGGAGGAGTTCGGATTCCTCGGCGTCGCGGCGGTGCTGGGTCTGTTCTGCATCCTGCTGCTGCGGACGACGCGCATTGCGGCGCGCTCGGGCAATCCCTTCGCGTCGCTGGCGGCCTTCGGGCTCACGGCGGCGTTCTTCACGCACATCCTCGTGAACGTGGGGATGACGATCGGCTTGATGCCGATCACGGGCATCCCGCTGCCGTTCTTTTCGTACGGCGGCTCGTTTATGCTCTCGTGCTGGCTGGCGATCGGCATCCTCGCGCTGGTGTCGGCGGAGGGCCGCGGGAAGGCCGACGGGCTGGTGATATGAGTCACGGCTCGCCAGTTTTCCCGTATGGCCTGGTTCCGCAAGGATAAGAAGCCCCGACCCCCGCGCCCCCAGCGACTGGAGATTCCTCCGGACGCCTGGGAGAAGTGCGAGGCCTGTGGGCATACGGATATTCGAGAGAAGTTCTCCCGCAACCACAATGTGTGCCCGAGCTGCGACCATCATCGGCGCATCCGGGCCTACGAGTATGCGGCGCTGCTGCTCGACGAGGGCTCGCTGGACGAGAAGGACGTCGAGCTGAAGAGCGTGGACCCCCTCGAGTTTCCCGAATACAAGGGCCGCCTGAAGAAGGCACTCGAGAAGGCCGGTGAGCACGACGCCATCCTCACGCTGGGCGGCACGATGGACGCGATGCCCGTGCACCTCGGTGTGATGGACTTCGCGTTTATGGGCGGCTCGATGGGCTCC
>CAZYQM010000025.1:7452-9118 GCA_964649965.1 uncultured Gemmatimonas sp. | reverse complement strand
TCGGCGATGCTCGCGCAGCTGGCCGAGCGGCGCATTCCGTACGTGTCCATCCTGACCAACCCGACCACGGGCGGCGTGAGCGCGAGCTACGCGATGCTGGGCGACGCGATCATCGCCGAGCCGGGTGCGGTGATCGGCTTCGCGGGGCCGCGCGTCATCAAGCAGACGCTGGGTCAGGACCTGCCGGAGGGCTTCCAGACGGCGGAGTTCCTGCTGCAGAAGGGGATGGTGGACCGCGTGGTGCACCGGCACCAACTGAAGCGCGTCGTCGGCACGTTGCTGCGGCATATGAGCGGGAAGCCTGCGGCGATGGGGTGGTCGTCCACCTGAGCGACACCGCATACCGAGCGGCGCTCGACGCGCTGTTCGCCCGCACGACCGGCCAATGGAAGCTGGGACTCGAGCGAGTCACCGGCTTCCTTGCCACGTTGGGGGACCCCCACCGGCGCCTGCAGGTGCTGCACGTGGCGGGCACCAACGGCAAAGGCAGCGTCTGCGCGATGCTCGAGGCGGCGCTGCGGGCGCGCGGATTGCGGGTGGGCAAGTACACCTCGCCGCACCTCGTGGATTTCCGCGAACGATTCATCGTGGATGGGCGTCCCGTCGAGGACGCCGCCATCGCCGAGTGGTTGGAGCGCTGGACGCCCGAGGTCGAGCGGCAGGGCGCGACGTTCTTCGAGGCCACCACGGCGATGGGCTTCCAGTTGTTCGTGGACGCCGGCGTGGACGTGGCCGTGATCGAGACCGGGCTCGGTGGCCGGCTCGACGCGACGAACGTCGTGCAGCCGCTGGTGGCGGCGGTGACGGGCATCGGTGTGGACCACACCGAATGGCTGGGCTCGACGCGCGAGGCGATCGCGCCCGAGAAGGCGGGCATCTACAAGCCCGGGCGGCCGGCGGTGGTCGGCGAGCCGGACGCCGGCATCCGGGAGATCCTCGCCTCCGAGGCGCGGCGGCACGGCGCGACGCCGATCCGCATCGTCTCCGAGGAGGGGCAGGCAACGGAAATCGAAGTGACCGCCCAGGGGACGGCCTTCGACTGGCTGCGGCCGGGTGGCAGGATGCGCGTCGAGACCGCGCTGGCGGGCCGGCACCAGGCGCAGAACGCGCTGACGGCCCTCACGATGCTCGATACCCTGCCGGAACCGCTCTGGCGCCCCGTCGAGGACGCGCTGCCGGCCCTGCGCGCGGTTCGCCTGCCCGGGCGATTCTCGCGGCACGATGGATGGATTTTTGACGTCGCCCACAATCCCGACGGTTCCGCCGTGACGGCGCTGACCCTGCGCGGGATGGCGCCGCCGGGGCCGATCGTCGCGCTAATCAGCGTCTTGAGCGACAAGGACTGGCGCGGGATGCTCTCGGCGCTCGCCGAGGCCGTGGACCACTTCGTGTTGACGGACACGCCGACGGCGCCGGCCAGCCGCGCCTGGGACAGCCGCGCAGTGCTGGAGTACGCGCGGAGCAGGGGCTGGAGCGCCGAGTTGGAGCCGGATTTTGACCGGGCGCTGGCCGTCGCGCCGACGCGCGGGCAGACCGTGCTGGTCACGGGGAGTTTTCACACTGTCGGCGACGCGATGGCGCGGTTGCAGGTGTCTCCGCTGACCGCCTAAATTGCGGGATGGCAAGCAGTTCGACAGCACTTCCCGGGTTTCGCGACTTTTACCCT
>CAZYQM010000025.1:0-7442 GCA_964649965.1 uncultured Gemmatimonas sp. | reverse complement strand
CTGGCCCGCCGAGCGCACATCTTCCGTGCCTGGCGGGCCGTTGCGTCCAAGTACGCCTTCGTGGAATACGACGGTCCGCCGCTCGAGCCCCTCGACCTCTACACCAAGAAGTCGGGGGAGGAGATCGTCGGGCAACTGTACAATTTCACGGACAAGGGCGGCCGCGAGGTCTCGCTGCGTCCGGAGATGACGCCGACGTTCGCGCGGATGGTGGGGGCCAAGGCGAATGCGCTGCGCAAGCCGCTGCGCTGGTTCTCGATCCCGCAGCTGTTCCGCTACGAGCGGGCGCAGCGCGGGCGGCTGCGCGAGCACTTCCAGCTGAACGTGGACGTCGTCGGCGAGGCGAGCGAGGTTGCGGACGCCGAGCTGCTGTCGGTGGCCGTGGACATTATGCGCGAGCTCGGCCTGACGCACGAGGACGTGCGGGCGCGGGTGAGCGATCGTCGCCTGTTGGCCGGCGTGCTCGAGGCAATGGGCGTGACGCCGGAGCAGCGGCCCGCGGTGTTCGCCGTGTTCGACAAGATCGCGCGGCAACCGCGTGAGGTGAGCGGGCAGAAGCTGGCCGACGCGGGCATCGCGCCGGCGTTGGCCGAGCGCGTGCTGACGCTGGCGAGCGGTACGACGTTCGAGGCGCTGCAGCGCGAGTTCGGCGAGGCGTCGGCGGCGTGTGAGGCGATCGCACGTTTCGCGAAGTACCTCGACCATTGCGCTTCGCTGGGCATCGGCGACTGGGTGACGCTGGATCTCTCGATCGTGCGCGGCCTCGCGTATTACACGGGCGTGGTCTTCGAGCTCTTCGACGCGAAGGGCGAACTGCGCGCCATCTGCGGCGGCGGGCGTTACGACGACCTGCTGAAGGCGATCGGCGGCACGGACCTGCCGGCGCTGGGCTTCGGGATGGGCGACGTGGTGCTGGGCGAACTGCTCACGGAGCGCGGCCTCTGGCCCGAGCCGCAGCAGGATGCCGTGGACTTCACGATCGTCGCCGGGAACGGGGCGATCAACACGCCGTACGCGGACGTGCTGAAGCTGGCGCGGGCGCTGCGCGACGCGGGCTTCTCCGTGGCGCACGGGATGAACGAGGAGCGCTACAAGTCGCAGGCGACGCGCAACCAGGTGGACGGCGCGCGCAAGGCGGGTTCGAGCGCGGTGGTCTATTTCCGCGAGGACGGCGCCGTGGAGGCGATGAGCCTGCTCGGCAAGCTGACGGGGGCCGCGACGCACGCGGTCGATGCCGGTGCGGCGCTCTCGGGCGACGCGCAGGCGATGCAGGCGCTGCGGCACTGGCTGCAGACGCAACGTGCACGCTGACCAAGACGATGGCTGACGACAAGAGGCTGACGACCCGCGCGGAGAACTTCTCCGACTGGTACAACGAACTGGTGCTGCGCGCCGAGCTGGCGGACTACTCGCCGGTGAAGGGCTCGATGGTGATCCGGCCCAACGGTTACGGCATTTGGGAACGGATGCAGCGCGCCCTCGACGATATGTTCAAGGCGACGGGCCACGAGAACGCGTACTTCCCGCTGTTCATCCCGCAGAGCTTCCTGAGCAAGGAGGCGCAGCACGTCGAGGGCTTCGCGCCCGAGACGGCGGTAGTGACGCACGGCGGTGGCAAGGAGCTCGAGGAGCCACTGGTCGTCCGGCCGACGTCGGAGACGATCATCTACCATATGTTCGCGAAGTGGACGCAGAGCTATCGCGACCTGCCGATCCTGATCAACCAGTGGGCGAACGTCGTCCGCTGGGAGATGCGCACGCGCCTGTTCCTGCGCACGCTCGAGTTCCTCTGGCAGGAAGGCCACACGGCGCACGCCACGCACGATGAGGCGGAGGAAGAGGCACGCCGGATGCTCGGGGTGTACCGCTCGTTTATGGAGGGTTGGATCGCGATGCCCGTCGTGACCGGCCAGAAGACCGAGAGCGAGAAGTTCGCCGGCGCGCTGCGCACGTATTCCTGCGAAGCGATGATGCAGGACAACAAGGCGCTGCAGGCCGGCACCTCGCACAACCTCGGCCAGAACTTCGCCAAGGCCTTCGAGCTGCAGTTCCAGGACCAGAACGGCGAGATGGCCTTCGCCTGGAACACGAGCTGGGGCGTGAGCACGCGGATGATCGGCGGGCTCGTGATGACGCACTCGGACGACAACGGCCTCGTGACGCCGCCCAAGCTGGCGCCGGTCGAGGTCGTGATCGTGCCCGTGTACAAGAGCGACGAGGAGCGCGCCCGCATCGTCGAGGCGGCGCATAACGTGAAGAAGGAGCTCACGGAGTGGACCGGTCGCGGCGCGACGGACCGCCTGCGCGTGCGCGTGGACGATCGCGACGGCATCAAGCCGGGCGCGAAGTACTACGAGTGGGAGATGCGCGGCGTGCCGCTGCGCCTGGAGATCGGCCCCAAGGACCTCGAGAAGCAGAGCGTGTTCTCGGCGCGTCGCGACACGCGCGCCAAGGCCGCGCTGCCGATGGCCGGCCTGCCGGAGACGGTGGCCAGGCTGCTTGAGACGATCCAGACAGACCTCCTCGCCGCGGCGAAGGCGCGTCGCGAGGCGAACTCGCACCGCAACGTGAAGAGCTACGACGAGTTCAAGCAGATCATCGAGGAGCCGGGCGGCTTCGTCTACGCCGGCTGGAACGGCGACCCGGCCATCGAGGCCAAGGTGAAGGAAGAGACCAAGGCGACGATCCGCGTGATTCCCGACGAGGAGTTCCGCACGCCTGGCGGACAAGCGCGCTGCTTGATCACGGGTGAGCCGGCGAAGCACGAGGTCGTGTGGGCCAAGGCGTACTGATGGTACCGGGCTTCACGCGCCGCGACGACGAGTTGTACGTCGAGGACGTGCCGCTGCGCTCGATCGCCGATGGGGCGGGCACGCCGTGCTACGTGTACTCGTCGGCCGTGATGCGCGATCGCGCGGAGAAGCTGTCGCAGGCGCTGGCGGGCATCCCGCACCGCGTGCACTTCGCCGTGAAGGCGAACGGCAGCGGGGCGGTGCTGCGCACGCTGCGTGACGCCGGCATCGGCGCCGACGTGGTGAGCGGCGGCGAGCTGTACCGCGCGCTGCGGGCCGGTTTCCGCCCCGAGGATATCGTCTTCGACGGCGTGGGCAAGACCGAGCGCGATATGGCCGAGGCGCTGGCCGTGGGCGTGAAGCTCATCAACGTGGAGAGCGAGGCGGAGCTGGAACTGCTCTCGGCGCTGGCGGTGGAGATGGGCAAGACGGCCGTCGTCGGATTGCGCGTGAATCCGGACGTCGAGGTGGACAACGCGCACGCGTACATCGCCACGGGCGACAAGGAGCACAAGTTCGGCGTGCCGCTGGACGACGCGGCGCGCGTGGCACGCGTGGCGATGCAGTTGCCGGGTCTGGCGTTCAGCGCGTTCCATATGCACGTGGGCTCGCAGCTGTTTTCGTACGGCGCGTATGAGCACGGGGCGCGGAAGCTCGTGGAGCTGGCGCATCAACTGCGCAGCGAGGGTGCGCCGATCCGCTATCTCGATCTCGGCGGTGGCCTGCCGGTGCCGTACCGCCCGGAGGAGCCGGAACCCGACCTCGCGGCCTACGCGGCGCTGATGCGTCGCGCGGTGGAGTCGCTCGGCGACGTCGAGTTGATCACCGAGCACGGGCGCTACCTGGTGGCGGCCTCGGCGGTGCTGCTGACGGAAGTGCTGTACCGCAAGCACAACGGCGGCGTGGAGTTCGTCGTCTGCGACGCGGGGATGACGGAGCTCATCCGCGTGTCGCACTACGATGCGTACCACCACATCGAGCCGGTGGCGACGCACGCGGGCGAGATCGTGGCGGACGTGGTCGGGCCGGTGTGCGAGAGCGGCGACTTCCTCGGCATCGACCGGACGCTGCCGGACGTGCCGCCGGGCGCGCTGCTGGTGGTGCACACCGCCGGCGCGTACGGCGCGGCGATGGCGAGCCGCTACAACGGCCGGCCGTTCGCGGCGGAAGTGCTGGTGGACGAGGATCGCTGGGCCGTCGTGACGGAGCGCGAGGACTATACGGACCTCGTGCGCAAGGAAGTGGAATCCCCCCAATGGCAGGAGGCCTGATGCGGATCGGCTTGATGGCGGACACGCACGACCGGGTGCCGGCGATCGACGCGCTGCTGCGCGAGATGCTGGCGCGCGACGTGCACTTCGTGCTGCACGCGGGCGACTTCTGCTCGCCGTTCTCGCTGAAGCCGTTCCAGGACCACGGCATCGCGCTGGCCGGTGTCTTCGGCCGCAACGACGGTGATCCGGAGGGCCTGCGGGCGATGGCCGCGCAGGCGATGGGGCAGGAGCTCTTCGAGTCGCCGCACGCGATGACGATGAACGACCAGAAGATCCTCGTCGTGCACGACATCGGCGATGTCGTCGAGCGCTCCGTGCTGGCCCACGCGCTGGTGGTGCACGGGCACACGCACCTGCAGGAAATGAAGACCCGCAACAACACGCTGATCGTGAACCCCGGCGAGGCCTGCGGTTGGCTCTACGGGGCGCCCTCGGCGGCGATCATTGACCTCGCCAGCAAGGACGTCGAGTTCGTGAAGCTCGACGGCCCGGAGTGGAAGACCTGAGATGCACACTGGTTCCCGGATCCTGATCCTCGACTGCGGCTCGCAGTTCACGCAGCTCATCGCCCGTCGCGTCCGCGAGGCGCGCGTCTATTCGGAGATCCATCCGCCGACGCGCTCTCTGGAGTGGATCCGCGAATGGAAGCCGACGGCGATCATCCTCTCGGGCGGGCCGAGTTCGGTGACCGACGATGGCGCGCCGAGCTTCGACCCGGCGATCCTCGGCATCGCGCCGTTGCTCGGCGTCTGCTACGGGATGCAGTGGATCGCCCACGTGAGCGGCGGCGAGGTGAAGGGCGGGGGGCACCGCGAGTACGGCCGCGCCGAGATCGAGGTCAAGGAGAACAGCGGCCTCTTCGCCGGTTTCGACAAGGGCGAGCGCAGCATCGTCTGGATGAGCCACGGCGACCACGTCGAGGTGGTACCCAAGGGTTACGTCCTGACGGCGTCGAGCGACGGCAATCCGGTGGTGGCGTTCCGGCACGAGTCGAAGCCGATCCACGCGGTGCAGTTCCACGCCGAGGTGGCGCACTCGGTGCGCGGCGCGGAGATCATCCAGAACTTCCTGTTCAATGTCGCTGGCGCGAGTCCTGATTGGACGCCCGGGCACTTTATCGAGCAGGAAGTCGCGAAGATCCGCGAGCTGGTGGGCGACGCGCAGGTGATCTGCGGCCTCTCCGGCGGTGTGGACTCGTCGGTGGCGGCGGCGCTGGTGCACAGGGCGATCGGCGACCAGCTCACCTGCATCTTCGTGGACACGGGCCTGCTGCGCCTGCACGAGCGCGAGCAGGTGGAGCGCACGATGGGCCAGCACCTCGGCATCAAGCTGGTGACCGTGCGCGCGGAAGATCGCTTCCTGAACGCGCTCAGCGGGCTCGACGATCCGGAGCAGAAGCGCAAGGCGATCGGCCACACGTTCATTGACGTGTTCGAGGACGCCTCGGAGAAGGAAGGCAAGGACGCCAAGTTCCTCGTGCAGGGCACGCTGTACCCGGACGTGATCGAGAGCGTGAGCGCCAAGGGCGGCCCGAGCGCGACAATCAAGACGCACCATAACGTGGGCGGCCTCAAGCCGGATATGAAGTTCAAGCTCATCGAGCCGCTGCGCGAGTTGTTCAAGGACGAGGTGCGCAACGTGGGCCGCGAGCTGGGGCTGCCGGAGGAGATGGTCGGCCGGCATCCGTTCCCGGGCCCGGGCCTCGCGATCCGCGTGCTCGGTGCGATGGATCCGGTGAACGTCGAGACGCTGCGGCGCGCCGACGCGATCTACCTTGAGGAGATCCGCGCGGCGGGGCTGTACAACGAGATCTGGCAGGCCTTCGCGGTGTTCCTGCCGGTGCGCAGCGTGGGCGTGATGGGCGACGGCCGCACCTACGAGCACGTGATCGCGCTGCGCGCGGTGACGAGCACGGACGGGATGACGGCGGACTGGTACGCGTTCCCGCACGAGGTGCTGGCGCGGATCTCGAACCGGATCATCCGGGAAGTGAACGGGATCAATCGCGTGGTGTACGACATCAGCTCGAAGCCGCCGGCGACGATCGAGTGGGAGTGATCCGTGTCGGGTGAATGCCGTTACATTCCCCGTCGATGAATCTCGCCGCCCTCCGCCCGACGAAGTCTGAACTCACCGAGATGGCCCGCCTGGCCTTCCCGATCGTGCTCGTGAACGTCGGGATGCAGGGAATGGGCCTCGTGGACGCGATTATGCTCGGCCGCGTCTCGTCGGTGGACCTCGCGGCGGGCGGGCTGGGCAACTTCTACTTCTTCGGCATCTCGATCATCGGCATCGGGATCCTGATGGCGCTCGACCCGGTGATCGCGCAGGGCGTGGGCGCGAAGGACGAGGCGCAGATCGCCCGCGGGGTGCAGCGCGGCGTGCTGATGACGGTAATCGTCGCTGTGGTGGTGTCGCTGCTCTTCCTGCTGGCGCGGCCTGCCTTGGCGCTGCTGCGCCAGCCGCCCGAGGTCGTGCCGCTGGCCGCGGCCTATGTGCTGTTCAGCATTCCCGGGATGCTGCCGTTCTTCGCGTTCAATATGCTGCGGCAGACGCTGCAGGCCTTCCACTGGGTGACGCCCGTGGTGTGGGGCGTGGTGGTGGGGAACGTGCTGAACGCCTTCCTCAACTGGATCCTGATCTACGGGAACCTCGGCCTCGAGCCGCGCGGCGTGGTCGGGTCGTCCATCGCGACGAGCATCTCGCGCTGGGTGATGGCGCTGGTGGTACTGGCGGGCGGATGGCGGATGCTGCGTCCCTATCTCTCGCCGTGGCGGCCGGAGAGCTGGTTGGCGGCGCCGTTGCTGCGGATGTTCCGGCTCGGGCTGCCGGTGGGCCTTCAGTTCCTCGCGGAGGCGGGCGCCTTCGGCCTGACGACGGTGATGACGGGCTGGATGGGCACGACGGTGCTCGCGGGACACGAGATCGCGCTGAGCCTGGCGTCAATGACGTTTATGGTGCCGATGGGCGTCGCGGCCGCGGCGGCGGTGATGGTCGGGCACGCGATCGGTCGCGGAGACGTGGCGGCGTCACGGCGCGATGCCGTGGCGGCGCTGGTCGTGGGCGTCGGGTTTATGGCGTTCTGCGCGGTCGTGTTCGCGCTGATTCCCGACCGGCTCGCGGCGCTGTACACGCGCGAGGCGGCGACGTTCGCGCTGGCGGCGAGCCTGATTCCCATCGCCGCGGTGTTCCAGGTGTTCGACGGTACGCAGGTGATCAGCGCGAGCATCTTGCGTGGCGCGGCGGATACGCGCGTGCCGGCCGTCTTGCACGGTTTGAGCTTCTGGGCCGTGGGCATCCCGTTGGGGGCGCTGTTGGCGTTCCGCTTCGACTTGGGTGCGGCCGGGCTGTGGTGGGGTCTCACGGCCGGACTCTC
>CAZYQM010000024.1:10920-15949 GCA_964649965.1 uncultured Gemmatimonas sp. | reverse complement strand
CTCGATGACTACCTGAGTCCCGCCGCGCTCGATGCCGCGACCTCCGACGTCGCGCTGCGCGACCCTGCCTCCACCGACCTCGCGTTGATGGCCCAGCACCTGCGCCTGCTGAGGCAGGGCGAGACCATCTTCAAGCCGGTGATCGACCGCGCCGAGCGACGCTTCGCCGCGCCGGAGTTCGTGCGCCCTGCCGCGGTGATCCTCGCGCACGGCCTGCACGGACTCGCCACGCCCGCACTGCGTGCCGCCTGGGATGCCTAGATCTACGTGGACAGCGGCGAGACCGACGCCGAGACGCAGCGATTCATCCAGCCGCAGCGCGAGCGCGCGGACCTCGTGGTGATCGCGCGCCCGGCAAACGGGCGCAGCGCCCGCGCCGAACTGCGCATCACGCACCCGCTGGCGCTGCCCGCCCTCGACGAACTGCGAAAGGTCGGCGGGGCGACGGTGCTGCACGTGTCGAGTGCCGCGGCCGGCCCCGACGTCATCGCCATTGACGGCGACGGCGACACCGTACGCTGGATGACGCTACGCCTGCTCGCCGAGTATCTCGCGCAGCGCGCCCTGCCGCGCCCGACGCTCAGCCCCGCGGCGGCCCGCCCCGCCCACCCGGTCCCTGGTGCCTGAGCGCGGCCTCGGTGCGGTTCTTCACGCCAAGCTTCTGGTACAGATGCTGCACGTGGAACTTCACGGTGTTCTCGGACAGCGCGAGCCGCGTGGCGATCTGCACGTTCGTGAGCCCCTCGGCCAGCAACGCCCACACCTCGCGCTCGCGCGCGGTCAGGTCGGTGATGCCGCCGCGGCTGCCGCGGGCCTCGAGCCAACGCCGCGCCGCCTGCGGAAAGACGAGCTGACCGTCCACCACCTGACGGATCGCGCTCAGTGTCTGCTGCGGTGACGCAGTCTTGAGCGCGAGGCCCTCGGCGCCGGACTCGAGCACCGAGCGGATCGTCTCGCCGTCGTGGTAGGCGGTCAGCACGAGCACCCGTGGCGCGTCGGGCATCGCCCGCAGCTCGCCGATGATGTCCGTGGCCCTCAGGCCACCGAGCTCGTAGTCGAGCACGACGACTTCCGGTGTGTGCTTCCGCGCCAGGGGGAGCACCTGCGCGCCGTCCGTCGTCGCCGCGACGACCTCCATATCGGCTTCGCTGTCGAGCAGGCCGCGCAGGCCTTCGAGCACGATGCCGTGGTCGTCCGCGAGGACGATGCGGATCTTCCGGTCGTTGGTCACGCGTCCGCCGGGACAATGATGGTGAGCACGGTGCCCGCGCCGGGCGCCGAGTCGATCTCGAAGCGGCCGCCGAGCATCGCGACGCGATCCTGGATGCCGCGCAGGCCGAAGTGGCCGCCTTCCACGCCGACGTCCGCCTCGCGCGCCAAGACCAGCGGCGAATCGAAACCACGCCCGTTGTCGGTCACGACCATCCGCAGGTCGCCATCGCGGCGCTCGACCGACACCGTCTGCCGCGTCGCACCGGCGTGGCGATGGCCGTTGGCCAGCGCCTCCTGCAGGATGCGATACAGCGCGATCTTCACCGGCAGCGAACAGTCGCCGAGCGCATCGTCCATCGAGAACTCGACGGGCTGGTCCGTCATCGCCTCGTGCTGCACGGTGAGCCCCTCGAGGATCGCCCCGAGGTTGCGCCGCTCGAAACCCGGCGGGCGGAACACGCCGATGAGCGTGCGGATCTCGCCGAGCGCGCGTTCGAGCAACGCCGCTGCCTGGGCCGCGCGGCGCGCGGCCTCGGGCTCGTAGGCCAGTTCGCGTTGCAGGAGCTGCAGGTGCGATACGGCCGCGAAGATGTCCTGCACGGGCCCATCGTGCATATCGAGCACGATGCGCTGCAGTTCACGCTCGCCCGCGGCCAGCAGGCGCCGCGATGCCTCGCCGGCGGCCTGCGTCTGTTCGGTCACTGCAGGACCTCGCAGAGGCCTGCCGTCGCCTGGGCGATCGCCGCGTCGTCTATGTCACCGTGCAGCACGGCCCGGATGCGCGACGCGTGCCAGGCGCTGATGAGCACGCCCGCCGCCTTCGCGCGCGCGACCGCGTCCGCGGCGCCGATGCGCGAGGGCAGGTCCACCATCACGATGTTGCTGTCCGGCCGCACCACGCGTACGTCGGCGATGGCGGCGAGCCCGTCGGCGAGCGCTGTCGCGCGGCGATGGTCCTCGTGCAGGCGTGGGAAGTTCTGCTCGAGGCCGAACAGCGCACCCGCCGCCAAGATGCCCGACTGCCGCATCCCGCCGCCGAAGCGCTTGCGCGTCTCCCAGGCCTTGGCCATCACGCGCGCGCTGCCCACCAGCACCGCGCCCGCCGGCGCACCGAGACCCTTGCTGAAGCTCACCATCACCGTCTCGGCGCAGGCGGCGAAGTCCGCGAGCGAGGTGCCGGTCGCGACGGAGGCGTTCCACAGGCGCGCGCCATCGAGATGCAGCGGCAGGCCGGCCTCGTCGGCGACGGCGCGGATCGCCCGTAGCTTGGCCAGCGGCGTGACCATCCCGCCGGCGCCGTTGTGGGTGTTCTCGGCGCAGACCAACGAGGCGCGCGGCGCGTGCGGCGACGCGGGCCGCAGCTTCTCGCGCAGGGCATCCGGCTCGAGCACCGGCGCACCGCCCACGACCCGAGGCTGCAGGCCGATGAGCCCCGCCGTGCCGGCAATCTCCCAGTTCACGATGTGCGAGTCCTCGTGGCAATACACCTCGGTGCCGCGCTCGCCGAGCAACCAGAGGGCCGCCTGGTTCGCCATCGTGCCTGTCGGGAAGAACAGGCCGCGATCCTTGCCGAGCAGTTCCGCGACGCGCGCCTCGAGGCGCAGGACCGTCGGATCGCCGTCGAGGACGTCATCGCCCACCTCGGCGTTGGCCATCGCCTGGCGCATCGCGACGGAGGGCTTGGTGACGGTGTCGGAGCGGAGGTCGATCATCGGAGGACAGAGGACGGAGGACGGGGAACGGGGAACGGAGGTCGTGCTCAGTCGCTGACGGCGGGTTGCGTGCCGATCTCCTCGTGCACGGCGCAGGCGACCTCCGCCCCGAGCACGAACACCAGCGCGGCGTAGTAGGTCCAGAAGACGACCACGACGAGTGCGCCGAGCGTGCCGGAGTACACGGACGCCGGCGGGAAGGTGGCCACGACGACACCGAAGAGCCAGCGGGCGAACTCGAAGAGCAGCGCCGCCGTCACGCCGCCGGCGAGCGTCGGCAGCCACGGCGTCTTGCGCTTGGGCAGCCAGCGGTAGAGCGAGGCGAAGAGCGTGGCGACGACGAACAGCGCCAGCAGGCGGCCGAGCAGCAGCTCGACGCCGCTGAGCACGTCCTCGCGCACGCCGAGGTCCGTCAGCGCACCGCCGATGCGTCCGCTGGAGATGGTGAGGAACGAGGTGAGCGCGATCCACGTGACGAGCAGGATCATCGTCACGAGCGAGAAGCTCAGGTCCCACACGATGCCGCGGAGCACGGGGCGGTCACGCCCGTGGGCGAAGACCGTGCCCATCACGCTGCGCAGCGATCCGAAGAGCCGCGTGGAGAACCACAGGAAGCCGACGGCGCCGGAGATGCCGAAGACGGCGCGCGTCCGCGTAACGTCGGCGATGACAGGGTCGAGCATCGTGCCGCTCACGCCGGCCTGCGGCGGCAGTACGCGCAACAACACCCCCTCGACGATGTTCGCCGTGCCATCCGGCGATTCCCCGAGGAGATAGCCCAGCCCGGCGGCGAGCATCAGCAGGAACGGCACGCCGGCGAGGAGGATGTTGAAGGCCACCCCACCGGCGAGGAAACTCACGTTGTCGTGCAGGACGTCGCGCCAGACGCGGCGCAGGACCCCGACGGCGAGCCGGATCAGACGCCGTCGTCCTCGTGCTCCACCGCCTCGCGGTGGCGGGCCAGCCGCTCTTCGATCGCGGACTTGGCATCCCGCGCAGCCGCCTTGCCCTGTCGCTGCAGGTCGTCCACGAGGTCACGGCCCGACTCCTTCAGGTCCCGCGCCTTGCGCTTCAGGCGGCGGGTGCTGCGCCGCAGTTGCGCCCGCGTCTCGTCGCCGGCCTGCGGCGCCCAGAGCAGCGCCAGGCCGGCGCCAAGCGCCGCACCGAGGAGGAAGAGGGCGACGCCGCTGCCGGCACCGCCGCCACGCCGTTCGATCACCACTGCGGGTTCATCACGTTCGGCCATCAGTCCTCCCCGGACGGGGGTTCAGCTCAGCTCTCGACCAGGACCAGGAAGCGCGAGTTGCGCCAGAAGGTCGTCGGGTCGGCGATGCGGATCGTTCCCTTGAACTTGCCATCGGCGGGCGCCGCTTCCAAGCCCGCCAGGTCATTCGGCGACACGATGCGGTAGGTCTTGTCGGGATTCGGCAGCGCCAGCTCGCGCAGGTCGCGGCGGTCCGCCGCCGTGAACTCATCGGCGTTGAGCGTGCGCGAGATGACCGTCGTGCGGCCGATGCCAAGCATCCCGCCGCGGCGCTCGATCACGCCGCGCGTGAGCAGGTCGCTCTGCGTGCCGGCCACCCAATACACGGTGTTCTGCTCGACGACCAGCGCATCGCGGTCCGAGCGAAGGGCCGCGCCCTCGGCCGCCAGCTGCGTGTTCTGCTCGCGCAGCTGCGCGTTCTGCGCCGTGAGCGCCGTCACCTGCTCGACGAGACCGGCGATCTCCTGCTTCTGCTGGTCCACGAGCGTCTGGAAGGCCGCGACCGTGGAGTCGAAGCGCTTCGTGAGGTCCTCGTTGCCGGCGGTGAGCGCGGCGATGCGGCGACGGCTCTGCGCCATCCGCTCCTCGGCCTGGCGCACGCGGTTGGTCAGCTCCTGCACGCGGCCGACCAGCTGCGCGCGGGCCTCGGCGGGCGAGAGCGTCTCCATCTCGCCTTCCTTCGACTGCACGGGCTGGCCGCTGCGGACCTTGTCAATCTCGCCGTTCACCTCGGAGATGAACTGCGAGGTCGCCACGACCTCGGACAGCAGGGAATCCTTCTCGGCCGAGAGCGCCGCGGCCTGCGCCAGCTGGCGGTCATACTCGGTCTTGGAGACGCAGG
>CAZYQM010000024.1:0-10910 GCA_964649965.1 uncultured Gemmatimonas sp. | reverse complement strand
ATTGGGTTTGACCTCTGTGGGGGAGAGCTCCGCTGCAGGCTATTCGCCTGCATCCGGATCGTCCGGCGCTGCTTCAACGGTCGGGCCGACCCCGGGGGCCGGTCGCACGATTGCCGGTCCCTTCACGTACCGTCGCACCCCCTCCGCTGTTCCACCGACTGCCAAGTTTTCGAACAGGAAGGTGAACTTGGCATCGTAAGCCGCTGCCAGTTCAGATTTTACCTCGGCCGGCAGGTCCCACAACTGGCGCTTGAACGGCCCGAGCGCCTTCTTGCGCGTCTTGTAGAAGAACTGCTCGCCAGTGTCCCCCGCCTTCCGCTCCTCGGCGGCGTTCGTGCGCAGCCAGGCGTAGATCTCCTCGCGCAGCGCGGCCGGGAGGTGATCGTACAGCATATTCTGGAAGCCGGTGGCGAGGTGGATCTCCGCCGTCTCCGTGCGCGGGAAGTGATAGAACGCGCTGTCCGGCAGGGTCGAGGCACCGTGCTGCACGGCACCGGAGAGCCCGTACTTCTCACGCGAGACGCGCGAGAGGTCCTCCAGCGTCTTGAAGTCGAGTGCGACCTCGGCGATCGAGCCGTCGGCGAGCACCACGCCGCCGTGCGACGTGCCCGACTGCACCGAGATCTTGCTCAGGCCCACCGTGCCCTTGGCCTGCGCCTCGAGCGTGCGGTTGTAGCCGTCCATAAACGCCTCGAGTTCGGGCACGGTGGAGTTCTCCGTGCCGACCTCGCCGATCTCGCCGCCCAGCGAGATGGTCACACCCTTGGGCTCCAGCGAGCGCACGTAGCGCGTCAGCTCGACGGCGGTCTCGAAGTTGAGGCGCTGCTGCGCGTCCAGCGTCGCGTGCGAGAGGTCAACGAGCGTGGACGTGTCGATGTCAATGTTGTAGAAGCCCGCCGTGATGGCCTCGAGCGCGAGCTGCTTCACCGCGCCGACCTCGGCCTTCGGGTCGGCCTTGTACTTCTTGGCGTTGACCTGGAAGTGGTCACCCTGGATGAACACCGGGCCGCGGTGGCCCTCGCGCAGCGCCGCGGCGAGCATCACCGCCACGTACTCGGCGGGCCGCTGCTCGGTGTAGGCGATCTCGGAGCGGGCAATCTCGAGGATGAAGGCGCCGCCCTTGAGCTTCGTCGCGGTGCGGAAGATGGCGCGCGCGGTGTCGTAGGCAGCGCCGCGCACGTTGATCGCGGGCACGGTCACCGGCGGCACGTCGCCGCGACCGCGGGCCATATAGAAGTCGTGGATGGAGGCCGAGAACGTGCCGACGCTGCGGCCGCACTCCCAGATCGCCCAGCGGGCCCAATCCTGCTCCTCGGCGTTGCCGAAGACGGCCAGGCGCACGAGGGCGTCCATCATCGGGCCGGCGAGCGCGGCCTCGTCCTTGAGGGTCAGCGTGCCGTTGGCGATGGTCGCGGCGGCACCCAGGGTCTGCGTGACGGTGGCAGGAGCGGTGGACATCTCAGGGGTCGGATGGGGTCAGGGCGCGCCACCGAGGCGTCGCGCGGGATCGGGGCGCGGACGCCGCGCCTCCACAGCCACTAAATCTGGCCCGATTCGCGGCCTCGGGCAACGCGCTCAGTCTTCGTCGAAGGCTCCCGCCTCGACCGCGTCGCAGACGCGCTCGAATTCCTGCACCACGGCGTGGGCGTCGCGGCTCTCGAACCGGTGGAGGCACAGGCCGGTGAAATCAGGGCGGTAGAGCACGAGGACGAGGTAACCGTCGGGCTCCCCCTCGTCGCTGCATCCGATATCGAGCGTCAGGCGCTTCGTCGGGTGCTCGGCCTGCCACATATCCTCGGGAAAGTCCCCGTTGGCGATGTGCGGCGCGTCGAACGGCGCATCGGGGAAGTTCTGCTGCGTGACCACCCACCCTGCGGGCGGCACGAGTACCTTGATCGCCGTCGGCTTCACGTCAGAGCACCCAGCGCGGATCGCCGTCCGGCAGCGACTCCCAGACGTCGCGCATCTGCCGCCACTCGGGATGCCCGAACTGGTAATAGGTGAGCTGCTTGCCGAGTTCGACGCCGGGTTGGTCGAGCGGATCCACGTCGTAGAGGCCTGCGGCGTAGATGGTGGCCAGCTCGAAGAGCATTAACAGGCCGCCGAGGTGCCAGGCATCCACCGACGAGACGCGCAGCGTCATCGTGGGGCGGCCTTGGCGCGCCAGCGCGCGCGCGGTGGCGCGGCATTCGGTGCGCAGCAACTCGCCGAAGCTGTGTCCGCGCAGATAGGCGAGGTCCGCGGGCGCGCCCTCACCGTGCGGGATCGCGAGGTCGTCCGGGTGCGACTCGACGTCCACGAAGGTGACGGTCTTGTCGCGCGGTCCCTCCATAAAGAGCTGTACCTGGGCGTGCTGGTCGGTCGCACCGACGGCGGCGATCGGCGTCGGGCCGACGTGCGCGCCGTCCGCGGCGCGCTTGCCCAGCGACTCCGCCCAGAGCTGCACGAACCACGGCGCGAGGTCGCGCAGGGCGTCGCTGTAGGGCATCAGCACGTGATTGCCCTGCCCCGCCTCGGCGTGCGCGCGCCACTGCAGCGCGGCGAAGGCCAAGGCCGGATTCCCGCGCAGCGCGGTGCCCGTGCAGCGGTCGCGCATCGCCGTCGCACCGGCGATCAGCCCCTCGACGTCGAGGCCGAGCAGCGCGGCCGGCAACGTGCCCACCGGACTCAGCACGCTGAAGCGGCCGCCGACGTTCGGCGGCACGTCGAAGGTCGGGATGCCTTCCGAACTCGCGAGCTTGCGCAGCGCGCCCTTCTCCGGATCCGTGATGAACGCGAGGTGCTCGCGGGCGCTGAGGCCGGCCTCGGCGAGACGCTCGCGCACGAGCAGGTACTGCGCCATCGTCTCGGCGGTGCTGCCGGACTTGGAGACCACGAGGACGCGCGTGCGCTTGAGGTCCACGAGGTCGAGCACGCCGGCGACGCTGCGCGGGTCCACGTTGTCGAGCACGTGCAGGCGCGGACGCCCCTCGCGCTGCGAGGCGCTGCGGACGTTCCAGTCGCGCGGCAGCAATGCCGTGCGCAGGCAGACGGCACCGAGGGCGGAGCCGCCGATGCCGAGCACGATGACGTCATCGAGGCCGCGGCGCACGCTGGCCGCCCAATCCACCACGCGGGCGCGTTCGGCGGCCTGCGCCTCGAGTTCGCGGAAGCCGAGGCGGCCGGCGGCGACCATCGCGTCGAAGCGCGCCGCGGCGGCGGCGAGCCGCGGGGCGAGCGCGTCGAGGGCGGCGGAATCGGGCCCGTCGGGCACGACCGGTGCCAGCATCCCGCTGACATCGAGTTGGATCGTCATCGTCTAGAACTCCACCGTGAGTCCGTCGTAGGCCGGCGCGATGCCCGCCGGGAGGGCGGCCTCGAGCGCGGCGTGCGCGGTCTCGTGCGTGAGATGCGTGAAGAAGGTCTGGCGCGCCCCGATGCGCTGCGCCGCGTCCACCGCCTCGCCGATCGAGAGATGCGTCGGATGCGAGGTGCGGAACAGCGCGTTGAGCACCAGGACCTCGGCGCCCTGCAGCGTGGCGATGGCCTCGTCGGGCAGTTCCTTGGCGTCGGTCACGTAGGCCAGCGGCCCGATGCGATACCCGAACACGCGGATGCGCCCGTGCGGCAGCGCCACCGGCGTGACGTCGAGGTGCCCGATGCGCTCCGTGACGCCGGGTTCGAGCGCCTGGGCGAAGCCCTCCGGCTTGCTCGTGCCCGGCAGCGGCTTCATCGCCGCGTCGAAAATGTACGGAAAGCGCTTGGCCAGCGACTGCAGCGTCTCCTTGGGTCCGTACATCGGCAGGGCGCCGTCGCGGCGCACGGAGATGGCCCGCACGTCGTCAATGCCGTGCGTGTGGTCGGCGTGCTCGTGCGTGAACAGCACGGCGTCCACGCGGTCCACCTGCGCGGCGATGAGCTGCAGGCGCAGCTCGGGCGGCGTGTCGAGCAGCAGGCGCAGGCCCGCGTCCTCGACGAGCGCGCCGACGCGCGTGCGCCGGTCCCGCGGATCCTCGGAGCGGCACACGGCGCAGCTGCAGCCGATCTGCGGCACGCCGAAACTCGTGCCGGTTCCGAGGAAGGTCAGCTTCACACCGTCTCCACCTTCAACTGGTTCGTCGTGCCGGGCACGTCGAAGGGCACGCCGGCCGTGATGACGATGCGTTCGCCCGACGCGGCGATGCCGTGCCGCACGAGCAGCTCACGCGCCAGCGCCGCCATCTGCTCGTAGGTCTCGCAGTGCGGCACGAGGAACGGCGTCACGCCCCAGGTGAGGGCGAGCTGGCGATAGGTGCGCAGGTTGTCCGTGAGCACCACGATGCGCACGTTCGGCCGCCGCGCGGCGACGATGCGCGCGCTGAAGCCGCTCTTGGTGAACACCACGATCGTGTGCGCGCCGAGCAGGCGCACGGCCGTGACGCTGGCCGAGGCGATGGTCTCCTCGGTGGTGGCCTGGCCGGGCTGCAGACGATCGATGCCCTGCCCGCGCGCCACCGGCGCCTGCTCGGCCGCCGTCGCGATGCGCCGCATCGCCTGGATGGCGAGCACCGGATGTAGGCCGGCGGCCGTCTCGGCGCTGAGCATCACCGCGTCCGTGCCGTCGAGGATCGCGTTCGCCACGTCGCTGGCCTCGGCGCGCGTCGGCCGCGGGTTCTGGATCATCGACTCGAGCATCTGCGTCGCCGTGATCACCGGCCGGCCGTAGCGATTGGCGAGGCCGATGATGCGCTTCTGCTGCAGCGGCACTTCCTCGAACGGCAGCTCCACGCCGAGGTCGCCGCGGGCGACCATCACCGCGTCGGAGACCTTGAGGATGCCCTCGATGCGCTCCAGCGCCGAGTCCTTCTCGATCTTCGCCACGACGAGCATCCCCTTGGGCAGCATCGCCTTGAGCTCGGCGATGTCCTCGGGGCGCCGCACGAAGCTCAGCGCGAGATAGTCGAGGTCCTGCTCGATCGCGAACTGGATGTCCTCGCGGTCCTTCTCCGTGATGGACGGCGCCGAGACGTCGATGCCGGGGAGGTTCATCCCCTTGTTGCTCTTGAGCAGGCCGCCGTAGCGCACGCGCACCTCGACGCGTGGCGCGGCGACCTTGGTCACCTCGAGGGCGAGCAGGCCGTCGTCCACGAGGATGGTGCCGCCGACCCGCACGTCCTGCGCGATGTCGTCGTAGGTGACGGGGATCTCGCCCGCCGCCGCCTGGTCCTCGGGCACGAGCGTGAGCGTCTGGCCTTCCTCGATGCTGAGGGCCTGCTCGAGGTGCCCGATGCGGATGCGCGGACCCTGCAGGTCGCCGAGGATGGCGATCGGGCGCCCGAGGTCCTCGGCGATGCCGCGGATGTTGGCCACGGTGCGCGCGTGCTGCTCGTGCTCGCCGTGCGAGAAGTTGAGCCGCGCCACGTTCATCCCCGCGAGGATGAGCTGGCGGATGACGTCGGGCGAGGCCGAGGCCGGCCCGATGGTCGCGACGATCTTGGTGACGCCGGTCGTGCCGGCGACGGGGGGCGTCGTCACGGCGTCAGCGCCCCGCCGCGGCGAGTGCGGCCGTCTTCTGCTCGATGCCGGCGACGAGCGTGTCGAAGGACTTCTGGAACGACGCGAGCCCCTCGGCCAGCAGCTTGTCGGTGACGGCGTCGAGCTTGATGCCCACGCTCTCGAGCTCGGCCAACACGGCATCGGCGGCGGCGACGTCGGCGTCCACCGTACGCTTCGTCACGCCGTGATCGCGGAAGGCGTCGAGCGTGTTGGGCGGCATCGTGTTCACCGTGTCGGGGCCGATGAGCTCCTCGACGTAGATGGTGTCGCGATACGCCGGGTTCTTGGTGCTGGTGCTGGCCCACAGCGGCCGCTGCAGCTGCGCGCCCTTGTCGGCGAGCGCCTGCCAGCGCGGACCGCTGAACTTCTGCTGGAACAGCCGGTACGCGCGCTTGGCGTTGGCGATCGCCGCCTTGCCCTGCAGGGCCGCGGCGCGGTCGGCGGCGAGCGTTCCGCCCTTCACCATCGCGTCGAGCGCGGCGTCGATGGCCGAGTCCACGCGGCTGACGAAGAACGAGGCCACGGAGGCCACGTGGTCGAGCGGCAGGCCAGCGGCGGCGCGGCGCTCCAGGCCCGCGAGGTAGGCGTCAATCACGCGCTCGTGCGCCGCGACGGCGAAGAGCAGCGTGACGTTCACGTTGAGCCCGTCGGCGATGAGTTGCTCGAGCGCGATGCAGCCCTCGGGCGTCCCCGGCACCTTGATCATCACGTTCGGGCGGTCGACGGTCTTCCAGAGGCGGTGGGCCTCCTCGACCGTGGCCTTGGCGTCGTGGGCCGCGCCGGGCGAGACCTCGATGGACACGTAGCCGTCGCGCTTGCCCGAGGCCTCGTAGGCCGGGCGGAAGATGTCGCAGGCCGTGCGGACGTCGTCGGTCTCGACGAGCTCGAAGAGCTCCCAGGCGGTCTTGCCTGCGGCGGCAGCCTTGAGCTGGGCATCGTAGGCGGTGCCGGCGGCGAGCGCCTTCTCGAAGATCGTCGGGTTGGACGTCATCCCCGTGAGGGCTTCGTCGCGGATGCGTGCGGGAAGGCTGCCGCCCTGGAGGAGGCTGCGGTCGATGAAGTCGAGCCAGATGGACTGACCGGCGGCGTGCAATGCGTGGAGCGGGGTGTTGGCAGACATCGGATCGGGGCAGGAGTGGCGGGAGAACCTGCAATTTACCATCCCGTAGCGTCTGCGGGGCTTCTGCCCCAGCTTTCCCGCATCGTGACACCGCACCCGAGCGCCGCCGCGTGGACCTGACCGAACCGCCCAGCACAAACAGCGCACTGAAGCGCGCCTGGTGGTGGCGGCGCCTGCCGTTGGCCGCCCAGCTGGCCGCCATCGGGATGCTGGTGGCGCTGGCGTGGTTCCTCACGGCGCGCCTCGCGTCGGATGTCTCGCAGGCGGAGGCCCACGCCCGGATGGAGCGCTTGGATCGCCTGCACCTGGCCGAGGTCTCGGCGATGCGGATGTACGCGTCGCTGAACGCGATGGCGGCGTCGCATCGCGGATTCATCCTCGAACCCGTCGAAGAAGAGGCGCGGCGCTACGAGGCCGCGCGGCGCGCCTTCGAGAGCGATGCGACGATCGTGGCCGAACAGCTCACCGGCGACCTGAGCATCACGCGGCGCCTGCAGCGCCTGCGCGTGGCCGTCGCGCTCTACGACGACGAGGTGGCACGCCCGAACTTCACGGCGCGGCGGCGCGGCGGCTTCGCGGACTTCGCCCCCGGCACCGCCGGCAACCGGCGCGTCCAGCGCGGCGCCGACCTGATCGCCGACCTGCGCACCGACCACGGCCTCGTGCTGCTCGAGGTGCGCCAGCGTCTCACGCAGCTCAAGGCGGAGATCGAGACGGAATCCGCGCGCGACGAGTGGGAAGGCTTCCTCATCCGCGCCGCGGCCGTGGCGATCTTCCTCCTCGCCTTGACGCTGCTGATGCGCCTGCTGTCGCGCGCGCTCACACAGGTCGTGCGGGCCGCCGAGGCGCTCGACGCCGGTCGCTATGACGCCGCGCGCCTGCCCAACGCGCATCGCGCGCCCAACCGCGAGATGGCCCGCCTCGGCCTGACCTTCGACCGCCTGGCCCTCAGCATCGCGACGCGCGAACGGCAGCTGCAGGACGACATCGTGCAGCTCAAGGAACTCGAGCGCCTGAAGGCGGACTTCGTCTCCACCGTCAGCCACGAGTTGCGCACGCCGCTCACGTCGATGCGTGGCGCGCTCGGCCTGCTCCTCGGCGGCGCGGCCGGCGAACTGAGTCCCAAGGGGCGCGAGCTGCTGCGCATCGCCCTCACGAACACGGACCGCCTCATCCGGCTCATCAACGACATCCTCGACATCGAGAAGATCGATGCCGGGCACGTCCAGATCCGCCGCGACCGGCTCGCACTCCGTCCGCTGCTCGAGACCACGCTGGCGGGCCTCGAGGGCTTCGCGCGCGACGCGGGCGTGCAGCTGCAGCTCGCCGAGACGCCCGCGCTGGAACTCATCGGCGACAGCGACCGCCTCATCCAAGTGTTCACCAACCTGGTCTCGAACGCCGTGAAGTTCACGCCGAAGGATGCCGCCGTGGAGGTCAGCGCCCGCGAGGAGGAGGACAGCGTGCGCATCTGCGTCCGCGACCACGGGCCGGGCATCCCCAAGGAGTTCGCGTCGCGCATCTTCGGTCGCTTCCAGCAAGCCGGCGGCGCGGAGTCGCGCCGCTCGGGCGGCACGGGCCTGGGACTCAGCATCGCCAAGTCCATCACGGAGCTGCACGGCGGACGCATCGGCTTCGAGTCGCCGGCCGAGGGCGAGGGTACGGTGTTCTACGTCGTGTTGCCGCTGGCGCCCGCGGCGCTCACCAGCGACGACGACCGGCCGCGCGTGATGATCGTGGAGGACGACGAATCGATGCGCACCGTGATGAGCACGCTCATCGAGCCGCACGCGCAGCCCGTCGCCGTCCCCGACGCGCTCGCGGCGATGCGCGAGATCACCAAGCGGCCGTGCCGCCTCATCATCGTGGACCACGGCCTGCCGGGAATGGACGGCATCGCGTTCGCGCGGCGCCTGCGCGTGGACCCGCGCTTCCGCAGCATCCCGATCCTGCTCTACTCGGCCACCGAGTTCTCGGCGGAACAGCTCAAGGACGCGGGCATCCGCATCGGCGACGCCTTCGTGAAGACCCGCGACTCGGAGCAGTCGTTGATCGAGCGCGTGCGGCGCGAGTTGCAGGGCGGCTGAGCCGCCGCGCTCAGGGCTTGGGCGCCGGCGGCTTCTGGCCGAATCCCTCGCGCGTCATCTTGCCCCAGCTCTCGACGCCGCGCAGCTGCTTCCAGAACGCCTGCAGGCGGAACAGCACGGTCAGCTGTCGGTAACCTAGACCCTCGACGAGCGCGAAGCCGATGAGCTTCCAGAAGTCGCCGCGCCGCCGATACCGCTTGAAGCTGAACTCCTCGAGCACGACGGCCCACATCGAGAGCAGGGCCCCGTAGCCGATCGCCACGCCGAAGAACAGCAGCGCGAACGGCGGCTGCACCGCGCCGACCGCGAGCCCGAGCACGAGCGCGACCCATCCGACGAGCTCCACGACGGGCGCCAGCATCTCGCCGAAGAGGTAGAACGGCACGGAGAGCATCCCGATGCGGCCGTAGCGCGGATTGAAGAGCATCCGGCGGTGCGTCCACAGCGTGCCGATGAGTCCGCGATGCCAGCGTTCGCGCTGGCGTGCGAGCACGCGCGCCGACGTCGGCACTTCCGTCCACGCCACCGGATCGGGAATGAACGGCAGCGTCGCGTCGATCCCGTGCTCCTTGAGATGGCGATGCAGCCGCACCACGAGATCCATATCCTCGGTGACGTTGCCCGTCTTGTAGCCGCCGATCGCCAACAGGTATTCCTTGCGGAACAGGCCGAACGCGCCCGAGATGATGAGGTTGCCGCCGAGGGTGTTCCAGCCGAGGCGGCCGAAGAGGAAGGCGCGCAGGTACTCCACGACCTGGCAACCCACGAGCCAGCGGTTGCTCACGCGCGCGTCGGTGACACGCCCGAGCTCGACCGTGCAGTCGTTGGCGACGCGGATCGTGCCGCCGACGGCCGCCACGTTGGCGCCGAGGAGGAAGGGCCGCGCGAGGCGCATCAGCGCATCCGGTTCGATCAGCGTGTCCGCGTCCACCGCGACGACGAAGGGATGCCGCGCCGCGTTCATCGCGGCGTTGAGCGAGTCCGCCTTGCCGCCGTTCTCCTTGTCGATCACCAGCAATCGCGCGTGGCGCCGCGAACGGTAGTAACCGCGCACCGCCTGCGTGCGGATCGTCACGGGGAACGCGGGCGGCACCTCGTAGAGGTCGAACTCGCGCATCAGCGCGTGCATCGTGCCGTCCTTCGAGCCGTCGTTGACGACGACCACCTCGAGCTGCGGGTACTCGAGCGTGAGGAACGACAGCAGGCTCGCGCCGATCGTGACCTCCTCGTTGTACGCGGGCACGAGCAGCGTCAGCGGCGGCAAGGCGTCCGAGGCGAGCAGCCGCTGCAGGTGCTCATCGGCGGCGAGCCGCCAGTGCTTCCACAGTTCGGGGATCGAGAGCAGCAGCAGGACGGCGTAGCTCGTCGAGAGCAGGAGCAGGTAGACGAGCGCGGCCCAATCGGTCCAGAAGAGGACGTCGCGGACGGTGCCCACCCAGGCGGCGTCCATCAGCCCTGCCCCATCTCGAGGATGGCGCCGTCGGAGAGGCCGCTGACCATCGTCGCCATATCGCGCGCGAAGCGGTCGCCGCCTTCGCGGGCGGCGCGGAGCGCGGCGCGGCCGCGCTCGCCGAGCTGCGCCAGCGACAACGCCGCGTGCAAGCGCACCTGCCAGACGGGATCGCCGACCAGCGGCGCGAGCAACGGCACGGCGCCGGTGGCGCCGAGTTCGCCGAGCGAGCGTGCGGCCGCCGCACGGACGGACGCATCGGCGTCGGCGACGAGGTCGGCCAACTCGCGTGCCGCATCGGGGCCGGCGAAGCGGCCGAGGGCGCGCGCGACGGTGCGCCGCACGAACGGCGAGGCGTGCGCGGCGTGCCGCAGGGCGGCTTCGATCGCGCGGGGATCGTCGAGCGCCGCCGCCAAGGCGATCCACGCCGCGAGTTCCGGCGCCTCCGCGCCGGCCGCGATGCGCTGGACCAACGGTCCCGCCGCCACCGCCGCGCGCTGGCGAAGCACACCCGTGAGGTAGGTCCGCGTCACCTTCGGCATCGCGAAGAGCCCGTCCATCACCGCCCCGAACGTCGCCTCGTCCGCGACGCGCGGCAGCGCCGTCGCGGCGGCGATCTGCACCGCGGGATGATCGTCGCGCAGGAGGGCCAGCACCGCGGCGCGGTCGGCGGCCGTCCCGACGATGCCGAGCGCGCGCGCCGCCTCCAGCCGCCGCCACCAGAACCGCGAGGCGCGGC